>NZ_CP059903.1:2524000-2839500 GCF_014127485.1 Nocardioides dongkuii
GCCTTCGTCCACGGCGAGGCCGACGAGATCCGGGAGGTACGCCGCCACCTGATCGCCGAGCGCGGGATCGACCGCAGCGCGATGTCCTGCTCGCCGTACTGGCGCCGGACGATGACCGACGAGGCCTGGCGCCGGGTGAAGTCCGACTTCGTCGCCGCGATGGACTCCGACGTCGCTTGAGCACCGAGACCCACGTCCCCGAGCCGCACCTGACCGACGCCGCACCCCGCACGTCCGGCGCGCTGCTGCGCCGTACGCTGCGCCGCCAGCGCCGTCCCCTGGCTGCCTCCGTCGCGCTGGTGACGGTCTGGCAGGTGGCCGAGCTGCTGGTCCCGGTGCTGATCGGCGTGATCATCGACCGCGCGGTCGTCACCGGTGACGTGGCCCGGATGGCGTGGTGGGCGGTGGTGCTCGCGGGGCACTTCGTCGTGCTCAGCCTGAGCTACCGGTACGGCGCCCGGATCGGCCTCCGCGCCCTCCAGACCGAGTCGCACGCCCTGCGCACCGAGGTCTCCGCGCACGTCCTCTCCCCCCGCGGCGCGCGGACCGACCGGCTCCCCGGGGACGTGCTCACGGTCGCGACGACGGACGCCGAGATGGTCGCCGCCGTGCTCCGACAGGTCAGCTTCACTGCCGCCGCCGTCGTCGGCCTGGTCGTGAGCGCCGTGGTGCTGGCCGCGATCGACCTGGTCCTGGCGCTGGTCGTGCTGGTGGGCGTGCCCACGGTGCTCGGCGTGACCCAGGCCCTCTCCCCCCGGCTGGCGCGCCGCAGCGAGGTGCGCCAGGAGGCGCTCGGCCGGGCCACCGGCCTGGCCAGCGACTTCGTCCGCGGCGCCCGGCCGCTCAAGGGGATCGGCGCCGAGGAGGTCGCCCTTGACCGCTACCGCCGGCAGAGCCGGCAGGCCGCCACCGCCAGCGTGGGCGCCGCGCGCTGGGAAGGCCTGATGCACGGCATGACCAGCGGGCTCAGCGGCGTGTTCCTCGCCGTCGTGGCGCTGGTGGCCGGCGTCCGCGCCGTCGAGGGGGACCTCGCGATCGGCGAGCTGGTGGCGGTCGTGGGGCTGAGCCAGTTCCTCAGCGAGCCGCTGCGGATGCTCACCTACCTGATCGCCCAGCTCGCCCAGTCGCGTGCCTCCGCCGGGCGGATCGCCTCCTTCCTCGCCTCCCCTCCCCTGGTGCTCGCGGCGGACACCCCGGCCGCTGCCCCGGCCGCGCCCTCGCGCGCTCCCCTGGCCCTGGACGCCGTCGGCTTCGGCCCGCTGCGCGACGTCAGCCTCGCCGCCGAGCCCGGCACCCTGACCGCCGTGGTCGTCGAGGACCCGACGGAGGCCGCGGCGCTGATGACCCTCCTGCGCGGCGAGGCGGTCCCGGACTCCGGCGCCGTCCTCGTCGGCGGAGTGGCGCTCACCGCGCAGACCGTCGACCAGGTGCGCTCCGTCCTGCTGGTGGCCGACCACCACGTCGACCTCTTCGAGGGCACCGTGCTCAGCAACATCGACCCCACGGGCCGCCTCGGCCCCGACGAGCTCCAGCGGGTGCTCGCGGCCTCGGCCGCGGACGAGCTGGTCGCGCAGGCCGCCGCCGGGACGGCGGAGCAGGTGACGGTCGGCGGGACCACGCTCTCGGGCGGTCAGCGCCAGCGGCTCGGGCTGGCCCGCGCCCTCGCCGCGGACCCGCACGTCCTGGTCCTCCACGACCCGACCACCTCGGTCGACACCGTGACCGAGGCCCGGATCGCCGAGGGCCTGCGGGCGCTCCGGCACCCGGACGGTCCCGGCACCCGCAGCACCGTGGTGCTGACGAGCAGCCCGGCGCTGCTCGCGCGCGCCGACGTCGTCGTGCACCTGCGGGACGGCCTGGTCCGGGCCCGCGGCACCCACGCCGACCTCGTCCGCGACGAGGCGTACGCCGCGGCGGTGCTGCGATGACCCGCCTGCCCGTCTCCACCGCGGCGGAGGCCGCCCGGCTCGCGCGGACCCTGCTGGGCCGCCGCCGCGGACCGTTCCTCGCCGCCGCCGCGATGTTCGCCCTGGTCGGCGCCGCCGGCCTGGTCGGACCCTGGCAGCTCGGCCGGATCGTCGACCTCGTGACCCGCGGCGGCACCGCGTCCGACGTCGCGGTCGCGGCGGCCTGGATCGCGGGGGCCGCCGTCGTGACGGCGGTGGCCACGACCCTGTCGGTCGGGTTCCTGGCCCGGGCCGCGGAGCCGGCGCTGGCCGAGCTCCGCGAGGACGTGCTCGACCGGGCGCTCCGTCTGGAGACCGAGGAGCTCGAGGCCGCCGGGTCGGGCGACCTCCTGTCGCGGGTGAGCGACGACGTCCGGGTGCTCGCCGGGTCGCTGACCGACGCGGTGCCGCTGCTGGTCAACTCGGTGGTCACCATCCTCTTCACGGTCGTCGGCCTGGCGGCGCTGGACTGGCGGCTCGGGCTGGCCGGGCTCGCCGCGGCGCCGTTCTACGTCGCCGCGCTGCGGTGGTACCTGCCCCGCTCCGGCCCCTACTACCGGCGCGAGCGGGAGGCGAACGGCGACCGCGCCGAGGCGCTGCTGACCGGCGTGCACGGCAGCCGCACCCTGCGGGCGTACGGTCTGGCCGACGCGCAGCAGGAGACGGTGGACCGCGCGTCCTGGCGCTCGGCGCGGCTCTCGATCGACGTCTTCGACCTGCTGATGCGGTTCGGCGGCCGGACCAACGCAGCCGAGGCGGCCGGCCTGCTGCTGGTGCTCACGACCGGGTTCGCCCTGGTCCGCGCCGACGCGGCGTCGATCGGTGCCGTCACGGCTGCGGCCCTGTACTTCCACCGGCTCTTCAACCCGGTCGGGGCGGTGCTCTTCCTCTTCGACGAGGTCCAGTCCGCCGGCGCGTCCCTGACCCGGCTCGCCGGCGTCGCGCTGCTCCCCGCCGGCAGCGCGCAGGGCGGGACGACGCCGCGCGACAGCAGCGTGGCGGTCCTCGACGTACGACACCGGTACGGCGACCTGGTGGCGCTCGCCGGGGTGGACCTGGAGATCGCGCCCGGGGAGCGGCTCGCGGTGGTCGGGGCGAGCGGCGCCGGCAAGAGCACCCTGGGGCTGGTGGTCGCCGGCCGGCTCGCGCCCACCGGCGGATCGGTCTGCGTGGGCGGCGTCGACGTACGAGACGCCGCGGCGGGCGACCGCCCGGTCGTGGCCACGGTCAGCCAGGAGGTCCACGTCTTCGCCGGGAGCGTCCGCGACAACCTGCTGCTCGCCCGGCCCGACGCCGACGACCAGGCGGTCGTCGCGGCGCTCGCAGCGGTCGGTGCCGCCGACTGGGTGGCCGCCCTGCCGGACGGCGCGGACACCGAGGTCGGCGCGGGAACCGTGACGCTCTCGCCCGCCCAGGCCCAGCAGCTCGCCCTGGCCCGGGTGCTCCTCGCGGACCCGTGGGTCGTCGTCCTCGACGAGGCGACGGCGGAGGCCGGGTCTGCCGGCGCGCGCGACCTCGAGCGCGCCGCCGACGCCGTGACCGCCGGACGTACTGCCGTCACCATCGCCCACCGCCTGGTCCAGGCGCAGTCCGCGGACCGGGTGCTCGTCCTCGAGCACGGCGTCCCCGTCGAGCTCGGCAGCCACGACGAGCTGGTCGCCGCCGGCGGGCGCTACGCCCGGCTGTGGGCGGCGTGGTCGAGCGGCTGATCCCCGCCCTCCCCCGGCGCGGACGTCATACGACCTGGTCGCGATGACCGCCACTTCGCATGACGTCCCGCGGGACGTCATGCGATTCGGTCGCTGTCACCGCCACCACGTATGACGTCCCGGGCGGGCGGCGTACGTCGGGCTCAGTCGTCGCGCGTGAGCAGCTGCCGCTCGACGCGGAGCACCGCGAGCTCGTGGTCGAGGTCGCCGCTCATCGCGAACGCCAGCCGCAGGTGCGGCAGCGCCTCCTCGAGGCGCGTCTGCCGCTCCAGCGCCCGGCCCAGCGCGTGCCGGGCCCAGACGTCGTCGGGCGTCTCCTCGACCAGCGCGCGCAGCTCGTCCTCGGCCTTCCGCAGCCGCGCCTGGATCAGGTAGGCCCAGGCGCGCAGCGCCCGCAGCCCGGTGTTGCCCGGGTCCTCGGCGAGTGCCGGCTCCAGGACCTCGAGCGCCTCCACCGGCGCGCGGCGTACCAGCAGGTCGTGGGCGACCCGGTACGCCGACTCGGGGCCGCCCCGGCCCGGGAACACGATCGGCGGCGCGGTGAGCTCCTTGTCCATGCTTCTCATGGTGCGTCAACACGCGGCCGAGGCCCAGGATTCCGCGCGGCTGTGCCATCCTGTCCGTGCGGATGGGCTGGCCGGGCGACCGCGGCGTGCTCCCTCGGGAGCGCGGCGAGGAAGGTCCGGGCTCCACAGGGCACGGTGGTGGGTAACACCCACCCGGGGTGACCCGCGGGACAGTGCCACAGAGAACAGACCGCCGGCTCTCCGGAGCCGGTAAGGGTGAAACGGTGGTGCAAGAGACCACCAGCGGCCCGGGCGACCGGGCCGGCTAGGCAAACCCCACCGGGAGCAAGGTCAAGAAGTCGAGGTCTCCGGACCGCGATGCGCGCACGTTCGAGGGTGACCCGCCCGAGTGCGCGGGTAGACCGCTGGAGGCGGCCGGCAACGGTCGTCGTAGATGGATGGTCGCCCCTCGGGACCCCCGCAAGGGACCCGAGGACAGAACCCGGCCTACAGGCCAGCCCGTCCGCACTCTCGGGTCTGACCTGCATCGGGGCCGCAGGGTCCTCGCTGGTCGAGTAGCCGAGCGACAGTCCTCGCTGGTCGAGTAGCCGAGCGAGGAACGAGCGAGGCGTATCGAGACCCCCACCGAACCGCCGACAATGACTGACGTCCCTGTCTCGCCGTTGGCGAGGGCGGGATCTCCGGACCCGCCCAGGCGGGTCATTGCTCGGCGAAGCGCCTAGGGGAGCCCTGCTTCGTACGCGGCGATCACGAGATGGACCCGGTCTCGAGCACCCATCTTCGCGAGGATGCGGCCCACGTGAGTCTTGGCGGTCAGCGGGCTGAGGACCAGCTCGTCCGCGATCTCCTGGTTGCTTCGGCCCGCGGCGACCAGCCGGAGCACCTCGCGTTCGCGCGCCGTCAGGCTGGCCAGCCGCTCGGGCGCCGGCGCGTCCGGGCGACTCAGCGCACGGGTGATGACCGCCCTGGTCGCGCCGGGCGACAGCAGCGCCTCGCCCGCCGCGACGGTGCGGATGGCGGCCAGCAGCGCGTCCGGACGGGTGTCCTTGGGCAGGAATCCGCACGCCCCCGCGCGGAGGCCGCGCAGGACGTTGGTGTCGGTCTCGAACGTGGTCAGGATCAGCACCTTGGTGCCGCTCGATCCGTCGGCAGCGAAGATCTGCTGAGTCGCCTCGATGCCGTCGGTGCTCGGCATCCTGATGTCCATCAAGACGACGTCGGGGCGTAGGTCCCGGGTGAGCGTCACCGCCTCGTCGCCGGTGCCGGCCTCCCCGACGACCTCCATGTCATCAGCGGAGTTGACCAGCAGCGCGAACGCGCCGCGCACCAGAGCCTGGTCGTCGGCGAGCAGGACCCGGATCACGACGGCACCCGCCAGATCTCTGGGAGCGGCAGGCTGGCCCGCACCTCAAATCCTCCGGACTCGTCGGGCCCGGCGGACAGCTCGCCGCCGACGGCCTGTGCTCGCCCTGTCATCCCGACGATCCCGAAGCCGGCCGGTGTCACGGTCGAGTCCGGTCGCGCGGGCCCGTGATCGAGGACCGCGATCCGGAGCCGGTGGCCGTCCTGGTCGAGTCGGACGGTCGCGTGCGTGGCCGTCGAGTGTCGGATGACATTGGTCAGCGACTCCTGGATGATCCGATAGGCCACGACGGACACCGTCGACGGTAACTCGTCCGGGAGCCCGGCAGCCTCCACGTCGACCCGAACATCAGCCGCCTCGGCCATGTCCACCAGGCGCTGCAGCTCGCCGAGGTGGGGCGCTGGCTCGGTGGGCTCGGCCTCGCCACCGTGCAGGACGTCCAGGATGGCACGCAGCTCGTGGAGCGTGGCTCGGCTCGTGTCCGACAGGTTGTGCAGCGTGCTGGACAGCTCCCGCAGCGGTGCATCGGCCCGCCTCGGCAGCTGGTCGATCAGGTGCGCAGCGACGGACGCCTGGACGTTCGCGACCGCGAGGCCGTGTGCCAGGACGTCGTGCAGCTCGGCGGCGATCAGGACCCGCTCCTCGGCGACCCGCCGCTCGACCTCGCCGGCACGCTCCTGCTCGAGCCGCGCAGTGACGGAGGCCTTCCAGGCCTGATGGAAGCGGACCGCGAGCCCGGCGAAGAAGGCCATGAGCAGCCAGCCGACGCCGAGGAGAGCATCGCCAGGTGCCCCCGACGCCTCGTCGGCGACGACCGGCACGGTCACCGCACCCACCGCCACCAGGGCGGCGACGGCCCGCCGCTGTGGCTCGCTGTAGCGCGCCGCCGTGAACGCCGCCACCAGCGAGGCCGGCATCGTGGCCTCATGGGGATAGTCGAGGAGGTGGTACGGCGTCGACACGGCGAGGACCGCGAGGACGACGGGGATCGGCCAGCGCCGGCGGGCCAGCAACGGCGCCGACATCGCGCCCAGGAGCGCGATCGCCCACAGATCCACGCGTCGTTCGCCGTCGAAGTCGACCGCCTGGAGCGTGAACGCGACGACGAGGCCGACCACGAACGACCCCGCCGCCAGCAGCCAATCGGCCACTGACGGACGGAGCGCCGTCATCGTTCACAGACGGTCATCGACACTGTCCTCACTCGCCCGCGAGAGCTTGCTGGGCCACCAGATCCTCGAACCCAGCGACATCGTCAGCGCGGGAACCACGATGGACCGCACCAGCAAGGTGTCGATGAGCACGCCGACGGCGACCAGTATCCCAATCTCGACGAGCATGACGAGCGGCAGCGAGGCGAGCACCGCGAACGTCGCCGCCAGCACGACGCCGGCCGAGGTGATCACGCCACCTGTCACGGCGAGGCCACGCTTCGTGCCCTCGACCGTGCCGTGCCGGACGGCTTCCTCACGTACCCGGGTCATCAAGAAGATGTTGTAGTCGACACCGAGCGCAACCAGGAAGAGGAACCCGATCAGGGGCACCGACGACTCCAACCCGGAGAATCCGAGCACCTGGTCGAACAACAGGTTGCACAGCCCGAGGGCTCCGAAGTACGACACCACGACGGTGGCGACCAGCACCAGCGGAGCCACGATCGCCCGCAGCAGCAGCCCGAGGATGGCAAGCACCACCAGCAGGATCAGCGGCATCACCAGGTTGCGGTCGGTCTTGTTGGTCTCGGCCTCGTCAAGCCTCTCGGCGCTCGGACCGCCGACCAGCGCGGCGTCACCGGCGACCTTGCGCAGGTTCTCCCGCAGCTGCTCGATCGTTGCCGTCTCACCCGCGCTGTCTGGAGAGTCGACCGGGAGCACGGAGATCTCCACCCAGTCGTCGCTGGCCCGGCCGACCTCGGCTTGGGCGACCCCCGGCGTACTTTCGACGGCGGCCAGGACCTCGCGGCTCTGGTCCGGCCGACTCATCACGGTGAGCGGCTGACCGCTCTCGTCGGGATAGCGCGCCTCGATCAGCTTCGCCCCGGTCACCGAGTCCGGTGTCGAACGGGCGAACTGGTCCAGCTGCGGAAGCGAGCCGCTGGCACCCACGGTGCCCAGCGCGAGACCGCCCAGGATCACCAGCGGAACCGCCCAGCTGACGACGCGGCGACGCGCGACCAGCTCGCCGAGTCGAGCCCACCCGGAACGGGGTTGGTGTGCCTCACCCCCGAGCCGCGGAACGAACGGCCAGAAGACCCGGCGCCCGAGCACCACCAGCAGGGCCGGGAAGAGCGTCAGCATGACCAGCAGTGCCGCCCCGATGCCCGCCGCGCCCACCGGGCCGAGACTGCTGATGCTGTTGAGATCCGCGGCCAGCAGGCACAACAAGCCGGCGACCACCGTCGCCGCCGAAGCGAGGATGGCCGGGCCAGCGCCACGCAGCGCCGGCAGCATCGCGTCGATCGGCCGATCGTGTCGGTGCAGCTCCTCGCGGTAGCGAGACACGAGGAGCAAGGCATAGTCGGTGCCCGCGCCGAAGACCAGCACGATCAGCAGCGCTGAGCTCATGCTCGTGATGGTGAAGTCGAAGATCTGGGTGAGTGCGTAGACGGTGCCCATCGACGTGATCGCCGCGACCCCGACCGAGGCGAGAGGGACCAGCCACAGCAGCGGACTGCGGTACGTCAGGATCAGCAGGAGCGCCACCACCACGGCAGTAGCGAGCATCAACGTCGCGTCGACGGCGTCGAAGACCTCGTCCATGTCGGCCCCCAGCGCGGTCGGGCCGGTGGCATAGGCGTTCAGGCCACTCGGCCGGTCGTCGAGGAGGGCACGCGCATCCGCGGTGGCGCCGGCCTCCTCGGCGACCGCATCACGGTCGAGCGGAAGCGCGTACATCAGGGCCGTGCCGTCGTCGGAGTCGACGATCTCGGGCAGTGCGTCGGGGTCGTTGCCGAACCGCTCCGCCAGCTCGGCCTGGCCGCGTTCGACCGCCTCCCGATCGCCCGGTTGGAGGCCGCCCGGCCGTTCGTACACGACCATGAGCAGGCCGTTCTCGCCGCCGGGCAGGCCGGCCTCGGCCTGGAGCACCTTGGTCGACTGGGCGCTGGCCGGCAGATAGTCGGCCTGCCCATCGCGGGTCACCGAGTCGAGCTTGCCGGCGAGTGAGTAGCCGCCCACCAGCAGCCCGACCCACACGGCCACCACGAGCCAGGGCAGCAGGGTCTTGGTCCGTGATCTCTTCGGTCTCTGGTCGGCACCGGTGTGGTCGGGCGCCTTGAGTTCAGTAGTCATGGCGATCACGCTGCCAAGCAGGCGGGGCTGACGCGTCTGGCCACGGCAGACACTTCGCCGTACTCCGCGCGGAGTACGGCGGACGTGGCTGCCCAGGATCGCCTCTGGTGCCGCCCCGCTCATGGCGGTCGTACCTGGGCATCGACACCCGCGCAACCGGAGCGAATGATGAGTCCGGTGACGCGAAGCGTGGACGACCCCACGGGCGGCGGGGCGCAGGATGCTCTCGCCCCCTCCCAGTTGTCGGTCCGGAGCTGGCGACAACTGCTGGAGCGAGCCGCGCGGCATCTGGTGGAGGCCCGTCTTCCCTTCCTCAGCGCCGGGGTCGCGTTCTTCGCAGTCTTGTCGGTCGCGCCCGTGCTGGTGACCGCCCTCTCGGTCTACGGCGTCCTCAACACGCCCGCTCAGGCGAGGAGTCAGCTCGCTCGGGGGGCGGAGGTGCTGCCGCCGCAGGTCGAGCTGCTCGTCACCGACCAGCTGACCAGCATCACCACTGCCTCGACGGGGGTGCTGACCGTGCGCGGCCTGGCCGGGCTCGCGCTGGCGCTCTGGACCGCCACGACCGCGATGGTGGCTCTCATCGATGCGTTGACCGTGGCCTACCACGAGACAGAGACGAGAAGCTTTCTGCGACGGACCTTCCTCGGCCTGCTCTTCGTCCTCGGCGGGGCGCTCCTGCTGGGCGCGGTGATCGCCCTTGCCGGCATGATCTCCCGGACCATCGAGGACTCTCCCAGCTACGTACGCGGGGTGGCGGCGATCGCGGCCTGGCCGATGCTGGCAGTCGTGATGGGCACGATGCTTGCTGTCCTCTACCGGTTCGCCCCGGACCGCAAGAACCCCCAATGGCGATGGACGACGTGGGGAGCGATCGGTGCCACCGTGCTGTGGGCAGCCACCTCCGCTGCGCTGTTCACGTACGTGCAGAACCTCGGCACCTACGGGACCACCTACGGCTCGCTCGCCGGTGTAGCGATCAGCATGTTCTGGCTGTGGGTCACCGTCCTGCTCATCGTGCTCGGAGCGGCGGTCAACGGTGAGTCGGAGAGGCAGACCGGGTACGACTCCACCACCGGTCCTGAGCGCCCGCTGGGCCAACGCGGAGCGGTGGTCGCCGACAGCACGCCGTCCCACCTCAACGACCCCTGAGCTCGACCTGCGTCTATCCGCCCAGATAGACGCAGCGGCGCCCGGCGTCGACCAGGACACGGACGCCCGGGAGGGGTGGTGCGCTGGCGGCGCATCAGCCGTGGTAAATAAGTTCGCGTCTTTGCAGCGAACGTGTCGCTCGCGCGCACATGGCCGCACTAGTTTTCTAGTGGCGACTCTGCATATTCGACAGCGTTCTTCATGAGAATCTCGCACTGGTCAAGGAAATATGAGAGAGGCTCACGACTCTTCATTGGGCCCCTGCTGGGACGTGTGGCCAGAAATTCGCCCGCCGTGGGAGGCGAAGTCGGGGCCACAGTCAGGATGGATTCGAGGGCGCGGACGTACTTGTTCTTGCTTTCGACGCTGTCATGCGCAATATGGTTTCTAAGACTTCTCATCCAATCCATAGCTTGAGCTGAGGTCGCCAAACTGAGATCGATCGGGTTCTCCGGATTAAAAAACAGGAGCGATCGATTTCTAATGGTCCTAGCGTCTGTCCACTCAACGAACTTGCTGCCCGACCCTAAGAGCACTTCTTGAACATGCGCTATACCTCGTGCCTGCAAGCAACTGGCCACTGGAGTCCCGGCGACCGTAGCGCCGCCCAGCATGTAAGTGAAGAATGTTTGCTCCAGTCCTGTCTCCAGCGTGCGAAATGCTCGGAGCAGAATCGACTCGTAGACTAAATGCATACTCGCGGGAGGGATAGCCGCCTCGATAACATCGGATCGCACCTTTCGACACCCGTCGATCCCTAAGGCGAAGACTGCCCACACGTCCAGAGAACTGCTGGTCGGGGAGTCAGGCATGGAGTCGTTTGCTGATGAACACAGAGCGGAGGAGACGCTTATCCGCGTCCGTCGTTGCACGCCTAGACGCATCCACAAATTTGTCGAGCCCGCCGTCTCCGGCGCTAATATCGCCTGCGGCGTATTCATCGAACTCAGCAGAAATGTCGTCGAGCACGATCCTCACTCTGTGCGGAACAACGGCGCTTGGCCGACTAATCCCAAGATCTGGACGCCCGGTGAGCATGTTCGCCACCGAGACGAACAGTGAGTAAAAGAGATGGACCCTGTTGAAGTTAGTTAACGCCAAGTCTTGCGGATCGAAAACGTCGCCGATGAACCGCATCACTTCATGGAACTCTCTCGCTGCGCGACTTACCGCGACCTCAGCACCCTCAGAGTCATACTTTTTGTAAAGTGCTGGGACGTTCTTCTTGGGAGTTACGCCGTCCATGAGGGCCCCCAGGAGGTCGGCGGAGAGTTCCACTTCAGCCATACGGGCGACCTTAGGTGCAGTTAACACCTTCGAATCCATCCAGTACTGAGCATACTTGTGCCCAAGGGCGTGGGCCGTGGTCTTGAACGCTCCAAGGTATGTGGCATTCAGCAGCTCGGTTGCATTGAGCTTCACCGAGTAGGTATTCAAACGAGCGAAAGTATCAAGCAGTTCGCTAAGTTCCGTCTCGAACAGAACATCCACGCCGATTTCATACTGCCAGACCGCCTGTTTCACGTCGCCTGGCAGATCGTCGTATTCGGTTCCCGAATACTCCTCATTGTGTCCATGAAGAACCGTAAAACTACCATCAAGGAATTCGAGAATCGCTCGCAGGCGTTGCTGCCCGTCCACAACGGTTCTGACATTTTGGCCGTCCACCAGCGACTGGGTGATCAGCACCTTGGGCATGGGTTTTCCGCGGAGAACGGTATCTATCAGATAGGACTTCGCCTGGCGGGTCCAGACGGATCGGCGCTGAAACTTGGGATCTAGCACGAGCCGCCCAGCCGCGTGCCATTCGGCAAAATCAGAAACGCTATACGCGCGAGTGTCGAAACTTTTCATTCTTCCCCCATGCGTCTATCGCGGGCAGTGGGGCCGCCGCGCGTTCGGTGTCACCCGCACCAGAAGAAGATCTGGTAACAGGCTAAAGAACGTACCGCATCAGGGCGTAACTACTGCTTGGGGTATGCCATCGAGGCGTTCTTCGAGCGTCTGTTTAGCAAGTTTGGCGCCCGCAACTGGTTCCGGGAACGACCGACTGCCCCTGCGAGGCCCTGTCCGCTCCCCGCCGCTGCTAGTACAAGAGCCTCTCAAGGCGACACCTAACCCAGACCTATCCCTCCTTGGGCCCGCGAGTCTCGAGCAGCGACCTAGGTCGGCGACGAAAGACCCACAAGGGTGTCCGTCCTGCATCATGTCTCCTGTGGTGGACCTCGATCTGGATGCGCTTGAGGACGACGAACCCGACGATGGGTGGCGTTGGGACCCCACCAACCCGCCTGAACATTTCACGCCAGCGATGGTCCGCCGTATGAGCATCGGGACGATCCAGGCGCTGCAGAGACCTGACAACGGCATCCTCAATGAGACCCAGCAGCGCTCGTTTGACACGGCGTACGAGGAGTGGTGGGCGCCGCACCGTGCCCAGTTGCGAGACACGATCAATAGGGTGATGCCAAAGTTCGATGCGAACCGGTTTCTCACGCCCGGCCTCTTGACCTCGATGCAGAAGTTTCGGGAGCAGGCAGCCGCTCAACTGGACGCGTCAAGCAGATTCGATTCCAGCCTCGAGAACCTTCTGCCGAAACTCGCAACTCTCCCGGCGACTCGACACATTCCCGACACCACCAAAGCTGCCGTACTGGAAGCTAGCGTCGAGGATGGTGCCGATCACCTAGCCACGCTGGAGACCATCGCTGATGTCCTTCAGCGGCAAGAGGCAGCCGCCACGCGCGGTGCATTCTTTTACGTCACTGTCTCGATCATGGTCATCGTCGCGGGCGTGGCACCTCTCGTGATGATGACCTGGAGCGATCGCCTCTGGACCGTCGGGACCAGTACTCTCCTCGCCGCAGTAGCAGGCGCGGGTTACTGGGCCGTCAGAATGAAGCAGAAGGAGGCGAACGAACGGCAGAGCTAAGCGCTTGGGAGCCATCTTTGGACGGCCTGTGAAACTGACCGAAAACCCGGCGTCGTACCGCCTAGTCCGCTTAGATCGACCTTGGGACTGGACCCGACTAACGCTTCGCGGCGGCGCGGAATTTTCCAAGTTTCGGCGGTATGCAAACCTCGAACCAAGGTCAGCCGCCCCACCGCCACCGGTTCTGCTCGACCCAACTCGTCAAGTACATGCGCGACCCGGCGACTGGGCCACTACGCCGAACTGAACGGGCGAACTGCTCCACGGCAATCTCTCGCGACTCCCGACGAGTCTCCCGATCACGGTCTGAAGTAAGGACCCTTAAGGCGTTGTGCGTCTTCATCGACTTTAAGCTCTTGTTCAATTCCTCGACGGCGCGGGCTACTTCGGGTAGGCCTTTCTTCGGCACTAAGGTGTCCTCGTATGTCGCAAGATCAAACGGGTATTCCTCACGCGTCCCCCACCTCCGGGAGTCCCGGTACTCCACCGTCGCTACGTACTCCGTCGGCAGATCGCGGCGTTTCAGCCGGTCGGGCATGCGGTCGAACGGGACCTGGATCGTCCGTCCTGGAGCGATCATGGGGATTGGGCGAGTAAAGATCGCGATATCCTGCAGGTCTTTCCCGCGAGTCATCGTGGTTTGAAGAGGCTTGTCGAAGGTGACCCGAACGTCGTAAGCCGGTGTCGAGCCGATGTTCTGGACCACGATGCTCACGCCAGTGCCTCGGAATTCAACATCCACGATCACGTACGGGCGCGCCTGCTCTTCGCGGAGGCGCTTCGCCTGTCGCAGTTGCACCCCAGCGAAGCTCGCAACAACGACCGCAACGACTAGCCCGCCAACCGCCGCTGCTGCCGAGATCTCTGAAGGTCCCCAATTCGAGATGCTCACGTCCGCACTCTACGAGCGCTCGGACGCTTGCGGTCCTCACTCGCACGAGCGTCGGCCTGTACTCACCGAGTAGCGTCTGAAGTGACGCGTCAACACCGGCGTCATACCCCCGCGAAGGACGCGGCGTTTAGAGATCGGACGCGTGCCCGTCACGGCATGCGTGGCCATGCGGCTTTGCCTCGTCAAAACCCTATCTTTGACATACCCAGTCTCGCCGAAGACTGCTCGGCCGTTCACGCCAAAGCGAAGGTCCGAGGGAAGCGCCGCGGTTACCGTTGATGACATGACTCTCGGGCTCCGAATGACCGCATGCGCTCTGGCCAGTGCCCTGGCCCTTTCGGTTGGCCCTGGCACGGCCGCCGCCGCCCCAGAGTGCGAGCCCTACTGCAACGACGCGACCTCTCGCACCGCCAACCGCATCGACGGACGCGGCCACGGCGCATGGCTCGCGACCGTCCTTGACCAGTACGGCTACGAGGGTCGCCGGTGGGCCGAGATCACCTACGTCCCCGCCGGTCACGGTAAGCGCTCCATCGGCGTCATTCAGGTCCCGGCAGGCAAGGCCCGTCAGGCTCGCCGGGCGCTCGATGGCTGGTGGTTCGCGCAGAACGGGCGGACCTTCGTGCTTCCGCTCGTGTCCAGGACCGACACGCGAGGCGGCACGGGCGTGGCCTTCAAGACGGCTGCTCGGTGGACCGAGCGCAAACTCGGCGCAGGCTGGGTCGTTCGCACGCCCTGACGTTGGTGTCCGCTCGGGGCCGGTTCAGCACATTGCGAGGAAGTCCCCTCGACCCGGCCCCAGGCGCCGTTCAGGTGGCGTCCGGCAACACCGCGATGTGCGCCTACGGCTCACGGTTCGGCGGGGACGTTCCGAGCGGGTATGCGCGCTCCGGCGCTAACCTCAGACGGCATGGACGAGGAAGACTGATGACTGACGACCAAGAGCGCAGGGCACGGCTCCGCGAAGAGGCACGAAGCCGCCGTGAGGAGCACCGCGCCCAGTTCAGCAACGAGCGCAGGAGACGGGCTGCGGAGACGGCTGAGCGAGCTTCTATGACTGATGACCAAAGGCCGCTGGATGGCCTGGAGAAGACGATGATTGCGGCGGGCGTGGGGTTCGTCGCGATTGTATTGAAGTCGGCTCACAACCTGCAGAAGCGTCGGATGGACGACAACCGCTTCCGCTGGACAGACAAAAACCGCTGGGAGTAACGCCCACGCTCGATGGAGACCGCTCAGGGCCGGCCAGCATGTACCGAGGAGGCTTCTCGGCATGACCTTCTAGGCTCAGATGCGGCTGTCGTGCCCGTCAGGAATCGTCGTCCTCGGGGTCCCAGTAGTTGTACGTCGCGAGAGCGTTGGAGTAGGCGGCCAGCGCTTCGTCGAGCGCCTCCCATGACGGGCTCCCGCTACCGCCCGAGATGTAGTCGGCTACCAATGCCTGGATCTTGGCAGTCTCACTCTCGCCAAGTTCGAGGGTGAACCGAGCCGTAGCCTCCATGAACCTGCGGACGACCTCGGTGCTCTCGTTGTGACGGTTCCCGACACTTGATGCAATCTCGCCGCGAAGGGCTGCCGTGGCGACCAACGCGCCCTCTTGGGCTTGCTCATGGCGTTGCCGCGCTTGCTGCTTCTTCTCGGCGCGTCGCTCGGATTCCAGGGCATCTCGTCGCTCCTCCGCTTCGGCGTCTTCAACGTTGTCCGCGGCGCCCAACTGGACGCCGACGCAAAACAGCTCGCCCCGAGAGTCATGGCGTTGCCCGCATACCATCCGCTCCTGCCCGAGGCCGACGTCGCTGAAATCGTCGCGGCACACCTCGAAGGAGAAGCCACCGGCACCGATCCGCGCGTCATTCGCCGCGTCGTCGCCCACACGAGTGCCCTGGCGTGGAGCCGCGGCCTGCACGACGAGGCCGAGAGGGACATGGTGCGTCAGGCGACCGCGTTCCTCGACCGCCTCCCCGCGCAGGTACGCGACCAGGTCGGTTTCGCCCACCGGACCGCTGCTAGACGCTCGATGCTCGAGCCGTACCTCGACGACGTCGACCCGCGGTTGCGCGACCAGTTCGTCTCCTACGTCCGCGGAGTCGAGGAGAAGGCCTACGCGCGCTCACGCGAGGCCCGCTACGCCACCGCGGCCCGCGGCCTTACCGCACGCGGGAAGTCCCGATCAGCGGCCTCGCGGATCCTCGGGGTCTCCTCCGCGGTTCTGAACCGCATCGAGGCCGCCCACCCACGCGACGTCACCTTAGCCCCCGACGACCCGATCCTCGAACGGGCACCGGAGCTCCGCCCCTGACCCGAACCCCTACGTTCGCCAGCAGCTGAGAACCCCTGACGAAGGACCCGGGGTGCGCGACTGCTGCGCCCAGGCCAAGGAAGAGCTCGGGCCCAGGGCCGGCGGGGGTAGGGTCGCGGGCTGGGACTAGTCGCCGCAGGTATTGGTCGTCACGATCAGCCAGCCCCCACCCCGCCGGGCGCGTTCGGCGCGGACCCGGCCGTGGTTGTGGTGGCCGGAAGCATCGAGCACCGAGAACTCGTAGCCGTCCGAGCCATCCGGTAGTGGTGAGACGTACCGCGGCTCGGTTGCGTACTTCTGGGCGAGGTACTCCCGGATCCGCGCCACAGGTACTCCGACTGCGTCTTCGGGATGGGCTTGGGGGGAGCGGGAGCAATCTGCATCCGGCCCGCGCGCGTTGACGTAGGCAGAGGCGACGAGCGCTACGACCACAACCGCAACCGCGCTCAGAACGGCGCGACGCGCCCACCGGTCCCTTTTCACGGCGTCGCCTGCTCGACGTGCGACTTCCGGCCGTGAGCTAGCCACCGGCGCCGAATCCTGATGTGCGGGCAGCGAGCACGGACCGCTCCCAACCTGCCTCGATCCGGGCGATCTCCTCGGCGTACACCGACACGAACTCGTCAAGCAGCGGTTCCAGCAGAGCGAGGCCCTCCTGGTACTTCGCGCTCCGGCATCTTTCGTCAGAGTCCAAGGCCGCAGCCTCCAACTCGAGGTAGGAGGACCAGGCCCGGCTCGCCTCCTCTCCTGGAACGGGCGGAAGCGGCATCTGCCCGGTCAGGTAGAGGTGAAGGCCTTGCCAACCTTGAGCGCCGTCGGCGGGGAGGTCGAACCCGGCTTTGCTCATGCACTCCCGGTAAGGATCGAGCGAGCCTAGCTGGGCATCAACTTGCTCGATGAGTGCCGTGAACCGCACCCCTAGGTCGTCGGCGCCCTCCGGGACACCGGGACGGTCGCCCAGGTCAACGACCGGCTCGTCGACGGAACAGCGCCCTACGGCTCTTTGGTAGGCGTCCTTCTCCACGGCGGCACCGAACTCGTCGCCTCCCTCTCCGGCGCGAATGGACTCAGCAGTAGCGAGAGCAGCTATCGACGGCGCACGACCCAGCGCCCCCATCCACGCCCCGGAAGTGCCGTTGGCGCGGTAGCCCGTCCAGATTGGCAGAAATCCAGAAGGGACCTTGAAGCCCTCTGTCGCCATGCACTCGTCAAACGTCCGGTTCAACTGCTTGAACTCCAAGAAGTGGGCCGCCTCCCGCTCAAGCTCATCTCCCGCGATCGCCTCAAGGAGCGCATCCGCACGCGCCTGTGTCTCCGTAGCGGTTGCGGCAAACTCGGCATCGTCCGCACCGGGGCCGGAACGGGGCTCGTCGGTAGAGGTGCCGCACGCACCCAGGATGAACGCCGGCAGCAGGCCGAGCCCTAGGGCCCGAAGCGTGCGCGACGCCCAGGCAGAATCCAAGAGGGCCGCGATCGGGTCAGCGGTCGGCAGCATTGACATCGCCTCCGTTGTTCGATTCAAGCTGGCCGTTCTGACGCCTGAGAAACATCGCATGACTCGAAGCGGTCCACGCCCGGGCCGCACCGCTCTGGAACGGGCATCCGCCCACCGACTCCTCTACGTAGTCGCAGTCGGCATATGACGGATCTGCCGTTTGCACGTACTTGCATCCGGCTGCTTTCTGAAGCCCGGTGACGGCCCGTCCGCCCCAACTCGATGGTTCCTTCCAGGTGCCCGCGACGGAACTGCCGTCATCACAATTGCGGGCAGCGCGGGCGTCGTAGTGACCGCTTTGCGTCATCCAGTCCGAACGGGCCTCCAAGCAGATGCTCAAACTCATCGCGGCCCCGGTTTCTGACCGCACGTAGGTGCTCCTGTCCGGCAGGGACCAGGTCATTGTCTGCTGACTACCTGGCGCCCCTACGAACTTGTATCCGTTCCCGGAGTTGACTCCGTTCCCGTGACAGTCAGCCGACGCTGCTGTTGCGCCCAGCAGTATCACTGCCGCAACTGCGCCGAGAACCGTCGCGGCACGGCGAATGAGGTTGAGCATCGTGGGTGCCCCCTAGAATGCGGATGCTTGGCAACCTAACGGCGTCAGGGGGCGGGGTGGAGATAATGCCCTAGAACTGGGTAGGAAGTCGTTGCGGCCCCGATCTCTGCGAGTTTGTCGTGATATCGCACTCCCCCGCTGCGATTGCGACGGGAGAGCACCCGACGCCCCTGGGGTCAGCGGACCCTCGGGCTCCGAGTGCGTGCGCCGACCCAAGACGCACAGTCGCGCTCGTGAACCACGAACCCGGACAGCCCACCACCGCCGCGAGGAGACTCGTTCTGTCCTCGAAACGGGTTCCGCGTGGGCTCCGCGACCACGCCGACGGGCCGGTCGCTGTCGCCATCTCCAACGCCGCCGGCACGAACCTTTTCGGCATGATCACGTTCGCGCGCTCGGTCGTCGTTGGACGCCTCGACCTGCTTTGCAGAGGCTCGCGCCGCGAACAGACCACCTGCGATGACCGACAGTGGCGCGGCAACGATCGCGATGATGTCCTTGACGTTCTCGAAGTTCGACACAGCGAGACGCTAGCCGTGCGATCAGACGTGCACCCAGGGAACGCGCGACAGCCAGGACGTGGAAACCGCTCGGGGCCGGGTCTGCACGTTGTGAGGAGCGCATCCTCGACGCAGACCCACACCCGAGGCGCTCGGCAAGCCCGCGGCAGACCTCCTCCTGGGGTCGACGCCCTCCTGCTTTTGGTCGAGGTCCTTGCTGATCCGGCAGTAGATCGCCGCTTGCACGCGCTCAGGCATCGTCGCTCTCGAGCCGCAGCATCGTGAGTCGTTGCTCATCGAAGTCTCGCTGCGGACCGTACGTGCGCTCAGTGTGCGCAAGGTTGACGATGCCGGGTGACTTCGGCACATCACCGAACATGCACCACATCTTCCGGCGCCCGGTCCTCGTGAACAGGTAGAGGTTCGTGCGCTTTCAGAACTTCCTGCCTCACCGAATGTGCGGACCGCCCGCCCCACGCGGCGACTGTCGTCGCGGGTGAAGTCAGGCGTCCGACCGCCCTTCACGTACTAGTGCGGCGCGAAGTCCTCGAAGGTCGTCGCCCAGGTCCACTTGAGTGTCGGGGCCTTGGCCCGCACGAGTGGCGATCGCGCGTCAGCTGACCGGACGGCTCGGTCGGGGACGCCAGGCGTCCTCAGCGTCCTCGTGTGCTGGGCGACCGCAAGGAGCCCGGAGCCCCGGCTCGCGTCATTCCGCCGCTTGAGGGCACGTAGGAATCGGCTTCAACCCACCGCCCCTGGCGTGGGGGCGCGCCTAGACCGACAACCTGTTGACGGTCCTGGACACGTGGTCACCCGTCTTCTGGAGGAACACGATCTCCCCGAACTCGACGTGCGACCAGCCTTCGGCGTCGTCCGTCAGGGCCTCGGAGGCGAACACGGCGGCCGATGCCTCGTTCTCGTCGCACGCCTCGAAGTCGAAGGACGTGCCGTCGCTCGGGACGTGGCGACCCATCAGCATGTACATCGGCTCCAGGAGCATCGAGAGGGCAAAGTCCTCTGTGCCCGGACCGGACTCCCGCAGCTTCTTCCAGTCCCCGACCGGGTTGGTCTCGCCCTGGTGCCCGAGGCCGGTGTTGACTCCGATGATCCGGTCCGGCGACACCAGGGCCATCTTCATCTTCGTCAGGGCAGGGAGATCGAGGGCTTCCATCGCCTGGGAGATGAGGTGGACCATCTTCTCGATCGCGCGTTGGACGTCCTCGTCGCTGTCGCCGTCGAGCAGGGAGAGCAGGAGCACGTAGAGGAACTCCGTGTCCGTCGTGCCCCGCATCTGCTTGAGGTACCTGTCCTCGCAGTGCTGCAGCAGCTCCCTCTGCAGGAGCATCCAGTTCGGCATGTCGCCGTTCTGCGCGATGATCCAGGGAGTCTTCTCGAAGGAGAAGGGGTGGCAGTTCTCGTCGACCATGACGGTCGTCGAGTTGTAGACGGCTGCGCGCACATGGGCGAGCACCGTGCTCGCCTGGAGACTGGGGATGATGCGGTTGGCGTTGTCGTCGTAGAAGGCAGGCATGGGCCGGCGGTAGATGAAGGGATCCTCCGGCTTGAGCAGGTGCTCGCTCCAGGCACCGAATCCCCAGCCTGCCAGCTGCAGGTCTGGGTAGTGCTCAGGATCGAGAGCCTGATTGACCAGGCTGTTCGACGGCGTGAGCAGCAAGCTCTCGAGCGGAATCTCGGGCCCGATGTAGGCGAGCACTCGGCACATACGTTTCCTTCACTGACGAGATGACGTCCCGCGGTCGGCATCCACGAGCGGCCGCCACCCTACGGGCGAGAGCCGGGTTGCTCGGGGGCGAGGCCCCGATACGTCCCGGGGTAACCGGTCCTCGAGAACCCGGTGCCCCTCGGTGACGGTCAGTGAGCTCGTCCGGGAGGCGTGAGACGGCCTCGCCGATGCGGTGCGGCAGCGCTTCGGCGACGAGCTGCGTGAGCCCCGTCAGAGAGCACGTCGACCTCGACGCCGAGCAGATCTCGCAACTCCTCGATGAGACCGACTTGGTCGTACAGGCTCGCATCGGAGGTGAAGTGCACGATCAGGTAGATGCGTCGGGCCATCCACAATTCTGGGGATTTCTGCCCCGTCCGCCCCCGTAGCGGGGGGTGCGTGCGTTCGTCGCCCTGTTCAACCGCGGAAGTGCCGTCCTAGCCTCGCTGGACCCGGCAAGCCCCGCCGGGCCTGACGAAGGAGACCGACAACGATGTCCAGATCCCTCAGGGACCTCACCGCGACGGGTGTCGCGCTGGCCGTGCTCGGCGCGGCCGCCACCGTCCCGGCGTACGCCGACCCACCACGCGGCGGCCACCACGGCCACCACCACGGCCACGGCTCGCACGGCCACCACGGGAAGCACGACTCCGTCCGCAAGCTCACCAAGGCCGTCTCGGCCCAGGGCGTGCTCAAGCACCTCCGAGCCCTCCAGGAGGTCGCCGACGAGGACGGCGACCGCGCTGCCGGGCGCCCGGGCTACGCGTCCTCCGTCCGGTACGTCGCCAGGACGCTGCGGCACGCGGGATACCGGCCCACCGTCCAGGAGTTCACCTTCGACTACTTCGAGGAGAACTCCGAGCTGGCCCGGGTCAGCCCGCAGCCGACCGAGTTCGTCGACGAGCAGGACTTCCTGCGCAACAACTTCGACACCGGCTCGCCCGAGGGCACCGCCACCGGAGCCCTGGTCCCGGTCGGCCTGGTGCTCGACCCGGCCGCACCGGTCGGCACCAACACCAGCGGGTGCGAGCCCGAGGACTTCGCCGGCTTCACCGCCGGGTCGATCGCGCTGGTCCAGCGCGGCACCTGCGGGTTCTCCGTGAAGGTGCTCAACGCCCAGGCGGCGGGTGCGGCTGCCGTCGTCGTCATGAACGAGGGCCAGCCGGGTCGCACCGGTCTGGTCGGCATGATCGGCGACGCGACCGGACTGACCATCCCGGCGGTCTTCGCGTCCTACGACACCGGGGTGAACCTCGCGGCCACGCCGGGCGCCACGGTCACCGTGACGGTCGAGTACACGTCCGAGGAGCGCACCACCTGGAACGTCCTGGCTGAGACCCGCAAGGGCCGCCGGGACAACGTCGTGATGGCCGGCGCCCACCTCGACAGCGTCCAGGAGGGTGCGGGCATCAACGACAACGGCTCCGGCAGCGCCGCGCTGCTCGAGGTCGCGCTGAAGATGGCGAAGATGAAGGTGAAGCCTGCCAACCGGGTCCGGTTCGCCTGGTGGGGCGCGGAGGAGAGCGGCCTGCTCGGCTCCGAGCACTACGTCGCCGAGCTGAGCGAGGAGGAGGCAGCGGCGATCGCGCTCTACCTCAACTTCGACATGGTCGCCTCGCCCAACTACATGTTCGGCGTGTACGACGGCGACAACTCCGGTGGCACCGCACCCGAGGGCTTCATCCCCGAGGGCTCGGCGCAGATCGAGGACGTCTTCGAGCGGTTCTACACCCGGCGCGGGCAGCCGTTCCAGGACAGCGAGTTCTCCGGGCGCTCCGACTACGGGCCGTTCATCGCCGTCGGGATCCCGGCCGGTGGCCTGTTCACCGGCGCCGAGGGGGTCAAGACCGAGGAGGAGGCCGCGCTGTACGGCGGCGTGGCGGGCGCGGCGTACGACCCGTGCTACCACCAGCCGTGCGACAACCTCACCGGGGAGGGCCAGGACGAGGCACTCTACGACCAGCTCGACGAGGACTACTGGCTCCGGGGCAACATCAACATGGGGGCGCTCAACGTCAACTCCGACGCGATCGCCACGGCGGTGCTGACCTTCGCCAAGGACACCTCGGCGGTCAACGGCGTGGCGACCGAGCCCGGCCACGGCAAGAAGTGGAAGACCTGGCAGCGCCAGGACCACGGCCGGCACCACGTCGGCGGCCTGACGGCCCGCAGCCGGTGACGCACGGAGGCGGGCGGCCCGATGCCGGGCCGCCCGCCTCTCGCGCTGACTACCTGACGGTGATCATGAAGGTCTTCGCCTTTCCGCCGGCCTTCACGACGATCTTCGCCGTGCCCTTCTTCTTGGCGAGGATCCGGCCGGCGGCGTCGATCTCGGCCACCCCGCGTGCCGACGACCGGTAGCTGACCTTGACGCCGGTGGCCTTCGCCGGGGCGTACTTTCCGGTGACGTAGACCGACTGGCCGACCTTGACCGTCTTCGGCACGGAGGCGCGCACCTTGGTGACCTTCGCCTTCGGCTTCTTCGCGACGACGGACACCGTGATCTTGGCCGACAGCTTCTTGCCGGAGGCGCCGGCGCTCACGCTGGTCGCGGTGATCTTCACCTTGCCGGTCTTCTTCTTCGCCTTCACGACACCGGCGGAGCTGACCTTCGCGACCTTCGGGTTGGACGACGTCCAGACGACCGCGCCGTGGTACGACGGGCTGCCCTCGCTGTAGTAGACGCCCTCCTCCAGGCGGAGCTTCCCGCCCTTGACCAGGCGTAGCTGCGACTGGTTCAGCTTCACCTTGGTGACCGTGTCCGTGGCGGGCTCGTCGGGATCGGCCGCGACGACGACGTAGTCCATCGTCGCGCGGGCCCGGTTGCCGGCGTTGTCGACCACCGTCTGGGTGATCGTGTGCGCGCCGACCTCCGTCGAGTAGCCCTTCTGCACGCAGGACGCCACGCCCGAGGTCGCGTCCGTGCCCTGGCACGCGGGCTCGGCGGGCACCTCGCCCTCCCGGATCACCCCGGTCGGCCAGGCCCCGAACGCCGGCACCGGCTTCGTGCCGTCGATCCTCACCGTGAGCGACTGCTCGGCAGAGGTGTTCGACGAGGCGTCCGAGGCGGCGTACCGCAGCACGTGGGTGCCGTCGGAGCCCACCGGCACGGGTGCCGTGTACGGCGTGCGGGGCGCGTCGTCGAGCGCGACCGTCACCGTCGGCGACCCGTCGACGTCATCGACGGCCGTGACGACCAGGGTCGTGGGCTCGGTGATCCACCCGCGGTCGCCGTACGCCGTGGTGTCCGCCGGCGCGGCGGACACGGTCGGGGCCTGGTCGTCGACCGCCGGGGCGGCCGGGTCGGAGACCCACAGGTCGGTCAGCGACGGGTCGTAGAACCCCTGGTCGGGACCGTCGTAGCGGTACTTGACGGTCACCTTCCCGTCGCCGTCAGCGTCCAGCGCGGCCGGGTCGTCCACCAGCACCTGGTAGTTGGCCAGGGTGTTGCCGACGACGCCCTCGTTGGGCACCAGGTACTTCACCTGGCGGACGAGCACGTCGTCGACCAGGATCTTGTAGAGCTTCGGCTGCTTCTGAACCACCGCGACGGTGCTCGCGACCGAGGTGTCCGCGGTCTCGCGCATGCTCAGCACGAACGGCTCGCCGGTGGTCACGCCGACATCGACGCTGTACCAGCTGGCGTCACGCGCCCACGTGAACCGGCGGGTCAGCCCGCCCTCGCTGTTGGTGCCGCCCACCGGGATGCCGGCGTCGAGGTTCCACCGCAGGTTGTGCGCGAGCTCCGTCGGGCCGGGTCGCACGTTCGCCGGGGCGTTGCCCGTCGATCCGGAGCCGCCGTCGCCGAAGTCGACGAAGTCCCTCGTCCCCTCCATCGCCGCCGCACCGGTGGCGTTCCAGCCCTGGCCCTTCGGCCCGTACCACTTGAGCCGGGTGCCGCTGGTCGCGGTCGCGAGCACGGAGCCGCGGTCGACGAAGTCGACGGTCGCGGACTGCATCATCGGCAGCCAGTACTCGCCACCGCCGTGCACCGTGACCTCGACCTGCTGGGACTCGCCGGCCGGGACCGTGACGAGCTCGGAGGGGGCGCCGGCCTCGAGGACGCGGTCCACCGACCGCGCCACCAGCCGTCCGGTCACCGGCGTCCTGCCGTTGTTGTGGACCATCGTGGTGACCGTCCACCGCCCGGTCTTCGGGTAGGCGCCGACGCGCTCGCCGAGGACGACCTGGTCGACCGTGACGTCGGCGGCGACGCGCAGGAAGCCGGTCGTCTTCAGGTCGAAGACCCGCTGCTGACCGTCGTACGAGACCGTCACCTCGGCCTCGGCGTCGTACGTCGAGCCGTTGCGGGCGCCCTGGGGCACCACGAGGGTGAACGGGAGCTCGGTGCTCTCCCCCACCGCCAGCGGGCCGCCGGTCAGGGTCATCGGCTCGGTGAGCCCCGGCACGTCGACGACGGCGGAGATCGTGTCGATCCGCGAGCGGCCGGTGTTCTCGACCTGCACGGAGCCCGAGACGGTGTCGCCCGCGCTCACCGTGCCGACCGCGGGCAGGGAGACGGCCGCGGGCGGCGACGCGACGGCGAAGGAGTAGTCCCCCGCCTCGACCCGCACCACGGTCTCGCCGGTCTCCTCGTCGACCTCGGCGCCCAGCACGCCGGCGGCCTCGCTCAGCGGCGTGCCGGACACCGTCACGTCCGACAGCTCGACGGTCGGCAGGTGCACCTGCGCCACCGTGCTGGCGGGGACGAGGACGTCGAGCGCGTAGACCTGGCGGTTGCGCGCGTCGATGCCGACCTGGATCTTCCCGCCGACGCTGTGCACCTTCGCGCCCACGGTCTTCAGCGCACCGAGCTGCGGGCGTACGGCGAACTCGGCGAAGCCCGGCTCGATCGGCTGGATGCCGGCCGCGTAGCGGCTCATCATCGTCAGCGGCCCGCCGGTCCAGGCGTGGTTGAAGGTGCCGGCGGCGTCCTGCTCGGGACCGGCGAAGAACTCCCAGAGCGTGGAGTGCTCGGGGTCGTTGACCATCGGGGCGTAGCGGTCCTTCATCCGCGCCACCGCGTCGTCCGGGTAGCCCATCAGGTAGAGCGCCTCGAGGACGTACTTGTCCATGTACGGGCTGGCCTTCTTGATGTTGACCAGCACGTCGCGGATCTGCTCGTACTGGCTCGGCTTCGCGAGCCCGGCGTACACCGCGAGCGCGTTGGCGCGGTCGTCGGCGCGCCCGTCACCGGTGGACTCGTAGTAGCCCTTGCCCTCGACCCAGAGCTTGTCGAGGTTGTCGCGAATCGAGTCCGCGCGGCCCTGCATCCAGGTGATCGCGGCGTCGTCCGCCGGCACGCCGAGGGCGTCGGCCGACTTCATCGTGGACTGGAGGGCGATGTAGTACCAGAGGGTGTCGATCAGGCGACCGTCCTCGTTGTAGCCCCAGTCGTGCCAGTGCCAGGTGCCGCCGCGGTCGTGCTTGAGGAGGCCGTCGGCCGCCATGTTGTAGGTCCGCAGGTAGGCCACGGAGGGCAGGTAGGTCTCCTCGAGCGCGGTGGCGTCCCCGGAGTACTCGTAGTACATCCAGAAGCTCATCAGGCCGGCCAGCGACTGGGCCGGGAGCTCCGAGAAGCTCGCCGCGGGCGCCTGGGTCGGGATCAGGTCGCCGTCGCGGAAGCCCATCAGGTTCGTGATGCCCTTGCGGGCCAGGTCGGCCGCCGCGGGGTCGAGGGCGTAGAAGGCCTCCTCGAGCTCGTTCGTCGCGTCGCCCCACCACTGCGACCGCTCGCGGTCCGGGCAGTCCATGTAGGAGTCGCGCATCGTCACGTAGAGGGTGTCGCGCGCCATCGTCCAGAGCTTGTTGAGGTACTCGTCGTCGGAGGTGAACGAGCCGTCGAACTCGGTGTCGTAGCCGGAGAGGCGGTAGCCGAGCTCCTCGACCTGAGCACCGGCGGGGGCGGTGACGAACAGCTTGTCGCCGTTCATCCACACCAGCGACTCGTAGTCCTGGGCGCCGGCCTTGGTGACGTACTCGGCCTGGACGGCCTGCTCGATCCCGGAGCCCCGCACGGTGGCGCGGTCGGTCTTGAGACCGACGGTCCTGCCGGGCTCGGTGTCCGCGCCCAGCTTCACGTACGGCGTGAGCTGGTGGTTGACCGGCATCCGCACCTCGTACTGGGTGCCGCCGCCGGCGGTGGTCGTGACCTTGACCTTGGGGTCGGTGACGGCGAACGTCGTGTACTGCTCGTCGTACTTCAGCAGCGGGATCGGCCGGTCGACGAGGAGGTTCCAGGGCGAGCTGCCCTCGTTGCCGGAGGTGACCGCGGCGGGCCAGGCGGCCTCGTCGAAGTCCGCCTTCGTCCAGCTCTCCCAGCCGGCGACCTCGGCACGGGCGTCGTAGCGGACGTTGGGCTCGGCGAGCCGGTAGTTGGTGTCCACCGACATCGAGCCGTAGGCGTCGAGCTTGCGCGCCTTCCAGGTGTCGTTCGAGCGCAGGCCGAGGTCCGGGGCCTCGAAGAACAGCCCGGCCTTGCCGGCGTACGGTCCGGCGAACCCGCCACGCCCGTAGGAGACGGCGAGGACCGCGACGGTGTTCTCCCCCGCCTTCAGGTGCGGGCGCAGGTCGACGTTGTCGACGTAGGAGTCGTGGCGGTTGGGGCCGCGCTTGACGCTGCCCTCGAAGACCACCAGCTCGTCGTTGACGTGGAGCCAGTACTTGGTCTCGGCGGCGATCCGCGCGTTCACGGTCGCGGGCAGCTCGGCGACGTCGTCGACGGTGAAGGTCTTGCGGAAGGCGGTCCAGTTGTTGACCGAGGTCGCGTCGGAGCTCCAGATCCAGTAGGCGTCCTCCGGGGAGTCCGGCACGGTGCAGACACTGACGACCTCCAGGCCGTCGTAGCCGGCGGCGGTGGCGCCGCTCGTGCCGAT
Organism: Nocardioides dongkuii; assembly: GCF_014127485.1. Classification (NCBI taxonomy): domain Bacteria; kingdom Bacillati; phylum Actinomycetota; class Actinomycetes; order Propionibacteriales; family Nocardioidaceae; genus Nocardioides; species Nocardioides dongkuii. Next base: position 2,551,260 of record NZ_CP059903.1, read on the forward strand.
GGCCCGGTCCTCGAAGTCGTCGGCATAGAGGTACGTGCCGGTGTCGAGCCGACGCACGACCAGGTTGTCCAGGGTCCCGGTCTCGCCGCCGTCGACCCGGATGCCGATCGTCCCCGACGCCGGGATCCAGGGACGGGAGTACTGCGCGACCTGGACGTCGTCGATCGAGACGGTGACCTGCTGGCCGCGCACGTCGATCTTGAAGTGGAAGGGCTCACCGGGCTGCAGCGTGCCGGCCGGCAGCGGGAGGTTGCCGTCGGCCGCCCAGCCGCCGTTGTTCAGCCGGAGCGGGCCGAGGCTGTTCTTCCCGGCGGCGAACTGCAGGGACGGGCCGTTGTTGGCGTTCTGGCGGAACGAGACCGCGAGGGTGTTCGGCGTGCTGGCGTCGCCCTCGAGCGAGTAGTCGGTCCACTCCTGCGCCCGGGCCGGCGCCAGGTGGCCGCCCGCGTAGGAGTCGGCGCCGGTGGTCCCCGTCGCCGGGAGCTTCAGCAGCACGACCTTGTTGTTCCCGCTGCTCAGCGCGGCCTCGCAGACCCGCGGCGGCGCTGCCTGCGCCTGCGCGGCGGTCCCGACGGCCCCGCCGACAGCGACCAGCCCGCTCAGGCCGAGCGCCAGGACGATCATGCCGGCAATCCGCGATCGGAGGCCGAGTGCGGTCAGCACCGCCGCTCCGAGCCTGCTGCCGTGCGCCAGAAGTCGTGTCACTGGTTCCCCATCCGTCGAGCCCACGGCTGCCGGGGCAGCCCGCCATCGCGTGGCGACCGTCACGCGCGCTGAAGCGTTTCATGTTCCTTCTCGGACGGCTAGGGAACCGGCTCAGGTTGACCGGATCCCGTCACGGTCCCCCGGATATCCCGCCGACGACCTCGGGCCTGAACCGTTTCACACAGGCTGGTGATCACCGCCGTGCAGCGTGGCCGATTCCCGCGCGGGGTGAACCTGCGGCGGGGTCGGCGGAGTATGAACGGTATGCAGCGAGCCGACCGGGACACGGAGTTCTCCGACTTCTACGGTGCTCGCGTCGCCGCCCTGCGCCGGGTGGCCTACGTCGTCACCCACGACTGGCACGCGGCGGAGGACGCGACCCAACGAGCGTTCGTCAAGGTCTACCGGGCCTGGCCCAGGATCAGGCGGGACGGTCTCGAGGCCTACGTGCGCCGGGCCGTCGTCAACGAGTCGTTGAGCTGGATCACCCGCCGGCCGCGCGACGTCGTCGGCGGCGTCGTACCCGACCGGGCGGTGGTCGAGCCGGACGTACCCCTCGACCTCGCCGCCGCCCTGGCGACCCTGCCGCCCCAGCAGCGCGCCGTGATCGCGCTGCGGTTCGTCGACGACCGCTCCGTGGCGGAGACCGCCGCAGCGCTCGGGCTCGCCGAGGGGACGGTCAAGAGCCACACGGCCAAGGCCATCGCCACGCTGCGCCAGCACCTCCCGACCCTCACCGAGCCCTGGAGCCACTGATGACCGAGCACCACCTCTCGACCCTGCTGCGCGAGCACCTCGCCGACGAGCCACCCGTCCGGCTGAGCGCCGCCGACGCGATGCGCACCGGTCGTCGCCAGACCCTCCGCCTGCGCAGGCTCGTCGCCGGCGCGGGCGCGCTGGCCGTCACCGCCGTCACGGCCGTCGCCGCCCTCGACGGGACCGGCGTGATCGGTCGCGGGAGCGACGCGGACCCGGTCGCCCAGGAGGCCCCGGAGCCGGTGCTGCGCTCGGGACCGCTCGACCAGGTCATGGAGGCCGTCGCGGCCGACGGGTTCACGCCGTACGCCGGTGCGCTGGGCGAGCCGCGCTGGAGCGTCAACGACGTGCTCGGCCGGCCGGTCGAGCCGGGCGACCCCGCCGCCCAGGTGTTCCTGCTGGACTACCGGCCCGCCGGGACCCCGCGGGTCAACCTCACCGTCGGCGGCTTCGCGCAGGAGGACCGTGAGAACTACCCGTTCGAGGGCGCCTGCGCCTCCGGGCTCGCCCGCGGCACCCTCGCGGAGTGCACCGAGACCACCCTGGAGGACGGCTCGTTGCTCACGACCAGCGTGGGGCCGATCTCGCAGGTCGGGGGCGACTCACCGCGCCTGCTGACCATGGCCGACGTCGAGGGCCGCGACCCCGGAACCTTCGCCTGGTCACGGGTCGTCGCCGTCGACTCGGCCGACAACGTCAGCACCCGCGCGTCGGAGTACGTCCGCGGCGCCGACGTCGAGGAGGCGGACTGGCAGGTCCCGGTGGAGGCGCTGCGGGCGCTCGCCCTCGACCCGTCCCTGCTCGCCGCCGACGTCGCGCACGAGCCGATGCCGCTCTTCACCGGCGAGTAGTCCGCCTGAGCCGGGCGCTTACGCCGCGCGCCGGGCGCGACGACGCGTGGAGACCAGCGCCACGGCCCGCCAGCCCAGCATCGTCACCGCGAGGAAGAGCGCGGCGACGACGAGGAACCCGGGAGCGAGGCCGCGACCCGAGATCGCGCGCAGCAGCATGCCCAGCACGTAGGTCACCGCCAGCACGATCGCGCCCTCGGGCCAGGCCCGAGATGTCCGCCGGCCGCTCGAGATCAGCCAGGCGTGCGCAAGTCCGGCTGCCAGCGCGTAGGGCCACGCGATGGCGAGCACCGCCCAGGCGGAGTCACCGGCGTCGTGCGAGTTCTTGCCACCGACCGCCAGCGCGAGCACGCACGCGAGATCGGCGACGAGCGGCCCCAGCCAGCGGCTCGCCGGCCGCCGTTCCGTCGTCGTCACGCCTCCAGGATCGCAGGCACGCACCGACACGGAGGCGGTCAGGCCCTCCTGCCGGCGCCCCCTGGGTGAGACGTGCCACGGTCGCGGGCGCAGCACGCCTGGCGTCGTCCGCCGGGGTCCGGCGCGCATGTGAACTATGCGGCCCACGCTGGCACTCTGGACCGAGATGACTGACGACGACCAGACCAAGATCGACTGGGTGAAGACCATCGCGGGCGCGCTCGCGGCGGTCACGACCGCTGTCCTGCTCTCGACCCTCGGTGCGGCCGGCACGCTGATCGGCGCCGCGCTCGGCAGCGTCCTGGTGACCGTGTCGAGCCAGCTCTACGCGCAGGGCCTGGCCCGGAGCAAGCGCACGATGGCCAAGGCGCAGGAGGCGGCGCTGCAGAAGGCGGGCCTCGCCCAGGCCGAGGTACGACGGGCCGGCCGCCGGAACGACACCGGGGCGGTCCAGGCGCACCTGGATGCGGCCGACGACCAGCTGGACGGTGCCCGCGCCGCGCTGGACGGGGGCGAGCCCACGGCCAGCCTGCGGGAGCGGCTGGCCCTGCTGCCGTGGAAGCGGATCGGCCTCAGCGCCGCGGGCGCCTTCCTGCTGGCCCTGGTGGTGATCGCCTCGTTCGAGGCGGTGACCGGGCGCAGCGTGTCCTCCTACACCGGCGGCAGCGACAGGGACTCGAGCTCGACGTTCACCGGCGACGGCTCGTCGTCCGATGACGACGGCAACGAGGACCAGGACCGCCAGGACCGGCCCGAGCAGGACCCGACCGGTCCGACGGACGGATCCGCGCCCAGCGACGCCCCGTCCGAGGGGCCCGCCGAGGAGCCGTCGGACCCGGCGCCCTCGGTGGAGCCGACCCAGGAGCCGTCGGAGTCGCCCGCCGAGGTGCCCGAGCAGGCCCCCTCGCCGTCGAGCACCCCGACGACGCCGGCACCGACGGCGTCGCCCTGAGCGGGCGCTCTCAGGCGGTGAGGACCGCGGCGACGACCAGCACGACGACGACCACCAGGAGCGACGCGCCCAGGACCTGCACCCGCGGCCGCTGACCAGCCGGGACGGCGAGGGGCGCCGCCGCCGCGAGGACCACGGCGGCGGCGATCGCCAGGACCGCGCCGAGGATCAGGCCGAAGCCGTGCGGATCGCGGTCCGCCGGGCCGAACCGGCTGGCACCGGCCGTCCACGCCGCCAGAGGGAGCACCGTCGCGGCGACGACGGCGACCGCACCGGCGAGCACCCGGCCCACCCGAGACATCGTCGGCACCGGGGTCAGAGACTGGTGGAGGTCAGGTCCCGCAGCGTGCGCCGCTGCCAGTCGGCCAGGTCCGGGCTGGTCGATCCGTCGGCGTGGTTGGCGAAGATCTTCCCGGTGTGGCGGATCCGGTTGGCGTCGAGCACCAGCGCCGTGGCGAACGGGTCGACCCCGAGGGCGTACACCTTCTGGTCGGCGATCACGGAGTTGCCCGTGATCGTCAGGCCGTTGACGTTGCTGGCGAACTTGTCGCCCGTGGTGATCTCGTAGACCCACCAGTCGATGCCGGTGAAGCTGTTGCCCTTGACCACCATGCCGGTGGCGCACCGCAGGATCATTCCGATGGACCGGTCCAGCTTGCTGCCGGGCGCACGCCCGCTGACGGTGTTGCCGGCGAACACGTTGCCGATGCACTCCCCCAGCAGGTTGCGGCCGTTCGGGCTGTTGCCGGTCTCGAGGACGTTCTCGTTGTCGGCGATGGTGTTGGCGAGGACCGAGACGTGCGAGGAGTTGAAGATCTCGACCGCGCCGCCGTCGAAGCCGTAGTCGGACGACGGCCCGAAGTTGCCCTTGATGATGTTCCTGGTGACCACCGGGCCCGGGAGCGACCTCACGTTGGCGAAGCTGATCCCGTTGGCGCCGTAGTCGTCGTCGTTGCCCGGGGTGTTGCGGATCAGCACGTCGTTGTCGTGGATCCGGTTGTCGGCCACGAGCGTCCCGGCCCCGCCGCCCATGACGTAGACGCCGGAGCCGGTGCCGGCGATGTCGTTGTCGACGATCTTGGACGCGTTGGCGCCGTGGGCGAGGATGCCGTAGCAGCCGAACCGCAGTCCGTGGCTGTTGGTGCCGCGGCTGTCGCGGATCCTCAGACCCGCGACGGTCACCCCGTGGGCGCCGTCGTGGATGCGCACCGCGCTGCTGCCGTTGTCGTTGAAGCCGCCGGCCGGGTTCGGGTTCGGCACGCAGCCCTTCACCGTCAGGTCCTTCACCGTCGCCGTGGGAGCGGCGATCCGGACGACGTCCTGGACCCCGGCGCGACCCTGCACCACCACGGACGCCTCCGGCGCCGCCGTGACGGTCTGGCCCGCCTTGGTGACGGTGAACGGCGCGTAGGTGCCGGTGCCGACCATGATCACGGCGCCGACCGGCGCGGACGAGGTCGCCTTCGCGATCGTGCGCCAGGGCGAGGCGTGGCTGCCGTTGCCGGCGTCACTGCCGGTGGCGCTGACGTGGTAGACCGCCGCCGCCGCGGCCGCCCCGGCGGGTGGGGCCGTGGGGGCGAGGCTCAGCAGGACGCCGACGGAGCAGGCCGCCAGCCAGGTCGGGACTCGTCGCCAGGATCGCCTCACGCGGGGCTCAACGCTCCTCTCGGCCCTGGGTTACGGCCTGGTCGATGCCCCGCACCAGCCAGTCCAGCGTGGCCTCGAAGCGCTCGGGCTGGTCCCACTCGCCGGGTGCCCGGAGGTCGAGCAGGGTCGAGCCGATCGTCCAGTGGCCGACGTTGCCGGCGACCTCGACGGCCGTCCGGGTGCGGAACCCGGCCTCGACCAGCACGTCCACCAGCCGGTTCACATAGGCCACCGTGGCGTCCCGGTCCTCGACGGTCATCAGGCTGCCGAGGTAGGGCCGGGCCAGCAGCGCCGCGTGCAGGGTCCGCGCCCAGCTCCGCAGGCTGTCGCGCCAGTCCGGTCCGGGCCGGAACTCCAGGTCCATCCGGAGGAACGCGTGCCGGACGATGCCGCGCACCATCGCGTCGCGGTTGCCGACCAGCTGGTACAGCGTCTTGGTGGAGCAGGAGAGCCGGCGGGTCAGGTGCCGTGCGTTGAGTCCGGCGAGGCCGTCCTCGTCGAGGATCGCCAGCGCCGCGTCGTACACCTGCTCCGCGGTGAGCGGCTGTCGCGTCATCGCCGTACGCCGGGGCGCGGCGCTCAGATCTTGGTCGGGATGGCGGTGACGGTCCCGCCGTCCATCACGAACTCCGCCCCCGTCGCGAAGGACGACTCGTCGCCGGCGAGGAAGAGCACGAACGCCGCCACCTCCTCGCAGGTGCCCGGGCGGCCCAGGGGGATCGGGATCAGGTCCTCGGGCATCGCGTCGGTGGCGGGGGTGCTGATCCGCCCCGGGTGCAGCGAGTTCACCCGGATGCCGTGCGGGGCGAGCTCGAGGGCCAGGGACTTGGTGAGCCCGCGCAGGCCCCACTTCGAGGCGACGTACCCGTGCGCCCAGGGCGTGCCCCGCAGGCCCTCGATCGAGGAGGTGTTGATGATCGAGCCGCCGCCGGCGGCGATCATCGCGTCGGCCGCGGCGCGGGCGCCGAGGAAGGCGCCGGTGAGGTTCACGTCGAGCATCTGCTGCCACTGGTCGGTGCGGTAGCGCTGCAGCTTGCCGCCGTTGAAGATCCCGGCGTTGTTGAAGAGCACGTCGAGGCGGCCGAACTCCGCGACGGTGTGCTCGACCGCGCTGGTCCAGTCCTCCTCGCGGGTCACGTCGAGGTGGACGTAGCGGGCGGCGTCACCCAGCTCCTCGGCCAGCGCCGCGCCCTCCTCGTCGAGCAGGTCGCCGATCACGACCTGCGCCCCCTCGGCGATCAGCAGCCGGGCGCTGGCGCCGCCGATGTTGCGCGCGCCCCCGCTGATCAGCACGACCTTGCCCTCGACACGTCCCATGCGCGGGACGATAACATCGTTTTCCGACAGGTAGAACACGTTCCAGTTCAGGAGTCGCCATGCCCATCCGCGTCGCTCAGGTCAGCACCGGCAACGCCGGCCGACTGACCCTTCGCCAGCTCATCGCCGACGACCGGTTCGAGCTGGTGGCGGTCTCCACGTCCACGCCGGAGAAGGTCGGCAAGGACGCCGGGGAGCTCGCGGGCGTCGACACCGTCACGGGCGTCGCCGCCGTCGGCGACCTGGACGCGCTCATCGCGGCGGCCCCCGAGTGCGTCGTCTACTGCGCGATGGGCGACACCCGCCCGGTCGAGGCGACCAACGACGTACGCCGGCTGCTCGAGGCCGGCATCGACGTCGTGGGCTCGGCGCCGGGCACCCTGCAGTACCCCTGGGGCACGATGCCCGCCAAGGTGATCGACAAGGTCGAGGCCTCGGCCCGCGCCGGCGGCGCGAGCCTCTACATCACCGGCGTCGACCCCGGCTTCGCCAGCGACCTGGTGCCGCTCGCGCTGGCCAGCACCTGCCAGCGGATCGAGCAGATCCGGTGCTACGAGCTGGCCGACTACGCGACGTACGACGGCGCGGAGGTGATGTTCGACCTGATGGGCTTCGGCAAGCCGGTCACCGACACGCCGCTGCTCTTCCTCCCCGGCGTGCTCGCGCTGGCCTGGGGCACCGCGATCCGGATGATGGCCGACGGTCTCGGCATCGAGGTCGACGAGGTCGTCGAGCACTGGGAGGCCGAGCCGGCGCCGGAGGGCTACGACATCGCCGCCGGCCGGATCGAGAAGGGCACGATCGCCGCCCTGAAGTTCTCCATCAGCGGCATGGTCGCCGGCCACCCGGCCATCGTGGTCGAGCACGTGACCCGGACCCGCGACGACCTCCGCCCCGACTGGGCGCGCCCGGCGAGCGGCGGCGGCTCCTACCGGGTCGAGATCATCGGCGAGCCGAGCTACGTGGTCGACGTGGTGCCGAGCAGCGAGCACGGCGACCACAACCACGCCGCGATCGTGGCGGCCTGCGGCCGGATCGTGAACGCGATCCCGGACGTGCGTGCGGCCGCCCCGGGCATCCGGACGACGCTCGACCTGCCGCTGCCGACCGGGCGGGGCACCTACACCGGCCCGGTCGCGCGCTGAGGGCTGCGGGCCACGGCGTACTCCCCGGCCTCTCCCGGGATCCCGGCCGCTGCTCAGGCGCCGAAGCGGCGGACCGGGACGCTCCAGCGCACCGTGGTCCCCTGACCGGGGGCCGACTCCACCTCGCAGGTGCCGCCCAGGGCCTGGGCGCGCTGGCGCAGGTTGCGCAGCCCGCTCTCCCGGCGCTCCTCGGGCAGCCCGCGGCCGTCGTCGCTGACCGTGAGCGACACGTCCTTGCCGACGGAGAGGTGGACGTCGACCGCGGAGGGGTTCGCGTGCCGGCTCGCGTTGGACAGCGCCTCCCCCAGGACGGCGAGCAGGTGCGGGGCGACGTCGGTGGGCACGAGCGTGCGCACCGGGCCGTCGAAGCGCAGCGACGGCCGGAACTTCAGGGTCTGCGCGGCCCGCTCGACGATCCGGGTGACCTCGCCCTGGAGGTCGGAGCCCGTGTCGCTCTCCCCGAGGGCGAAGATCGAGCGGCGGATGTCCTTGATGGTGGCGTCGAGCTCGTCGACGGCCTCCTCGAGACGGGCGGCGACCTCGGCCTGCTCCACTCGGCGGGCGGTCCCCTGGAGGCCGAGGCCCACCGCGAAGAGCCGCTGGATCACGAGGTCGTGCAGGTCCCGGCCGATCCGGTCGCGGTCCTCGAAGATCACCAGCCGCTGCTGGGCCGCGCGGGCCCGGACGACCTGGACGGCCAGCCCCGCCTGCTCGGCGAACGCCGCCGGCAGGGACAGGTCGAGCTCGCGGTGGTGCGCGGACTCGTGGGTCCAGGCCAGCACCAGGAGGGCGCCCGGCCCCTCCGTGACCTGGAGGGGGACGGTGACGGCGGGTCCGAGGTCCCCGCGATCGCGGCCGTCGGGCGCCCCGAGGCCGGCGGCGCCGACGTCGGCGACGGCGGCCGGGCCGTCCACCACGACGGCCGGACCGTCCACGCCGGGCCGGAGCACCCACGCGGCGTCCGCCCGGGCGGCGTCGCAGGCCAGCGACACCACGGCCGCCAGCGCGTCGGCCTCGACCTGGGCCTCGTCGGTGGACCCGGCGGCCTCGCCGCCGACGAGCAGCCGGGTCACCTCGGCCGTCGCCGTCAGCCACCGCTGGCGCTGCGCGGCCTCGCCGTACAGCCGGGCGTTCTCGATCGCCACGCCGGCCGCCGCCGCGAGGGCCACGACGATCGCCTCGTCGGAGTCGGTGAAGTCGCCGCCACCCTCCTTCTCGGTCAGGTAGAGGTTGCCGAAGACCTGGCCGCGGATCCGCACGGGCACCCCGAGGAAGGAGCTCATCGGCGGGTGCTCCGGCGGGAAGCCGTACGACGCGGGGTGCTCGGCGAGGTCGTGCAGCCGCAGCGGCGCGGGCGTGTCGATGATCAGCCCGAGGATGCCGTGCCCGCGCGGCAGCGCGCCGATCCTCGCCGCGGTCTCGTCGTCGATGCCGTGGTGGACGAAGGTGCTCAACGGCCGGTGCGGACCGCCGCCGATGACGCCGAGGGCGGCGTACCGTGCGCCGACCAGGCGGCTGGCGACCTCGACGATCCGGGCCAGGACGCTGTCGAGGGAGAGGTCGGCGGCCATCGTCATGACGGCGTCGAGCAGCAGCCGCAGCCGGGTCTGCTCGTCGAGCACGCCGTGCACCCGCCCCAGGACCTCGCGGAGGAGCTCGTCGAAGTCCGCCTCCGCCAGCCCCAGGGACTGCTCCACCCCTGACGGCGGCTCCGGCTCCATGCGCCGCACGCTACCAATCCCGGGCGGGGGCACTCAGGGTTTGCGGCGGTTGACGTAGATCGCGGCCTGGGTGCGGCTCTCGAGACCCAGCTTGGCGAGCAACGAGGAGACGTAGTTCTTCACGGTCTTCTCCGCCAAGTGCATCTCCTGCGCGATGTGCCGGTTGGTCAGCCCCTGGGCGATCAGGTCCAGGATGCGCTGCTCCTGCCCGGTCAGCCGCTCCAGCCCCTCGTCCCTGGGCGGTCCGGAGCGGAGCCGCTCCAGCACCTGCGCGGTGACCGCGGGGTCGAGCATCGACTGGCCGTCGGCGACCCGCCGTACCGTGTCGAGGAGGTCGCTGCCGCGGACCTGCTTGAGGACGTACCCGGCGGCGCCGGCCATGATCGCAGCGAACAGCGCGTCGTCGTCGTCGTACGACGTGAGGATCAGCGCCCGGATCGAGGGGTCGACCGATCGGATCTCGCGGCAGACGTCGATGCCGGACCCGTCGGGCAGCCGGCCGTCGAGGATCGCGACGTCCGGGCGCAGCGCCGGGATCCGGCGGGTCGCCTCCTCGGCGAGGCCGGACTCCCCCACGACCTCGATGTCGCCGTCGCTCTCCAGCAGCTCGCGGATGCCGCGGCGCACGATCTCGTGGTCGTCGAGGAGGAACACGCGGATCGGGGCCCGCTGGTCGTCGGCCATGCCCCGAACCTAGCGGCTCGCGGCCCCGCCGAGGACGGCGCCGGGCCGACGCCCGGGCCGTCGGCCCGTCGGTTCGGGACCTTGGACCCTGATGAGGAGGCGGGGTCGGGGCTGACCATCGGGGGTACCCGACCCACCCAGGAGGATCCATGCCGTCCCGCAGCATGGCCAGCAGCGCGCCTGCCCCGGCCGACGTGCACGCCCTGCTCGGGCTGGCCTGCCGGGCGCCGAGCGTGCACAACTCCCAGCCGTGGGGGTGGCGGGCCGCGGGCGACACGATCGAGCTGTACGCCGACCAGAGCCGTCTCTTCACGGCGTCTGACCCCGACGGGCGCAACCTGCTGATCAGCTGCGGCGCGGCTCTGCACCACCTCACGCTGGCGGCCGCGGCCCACGGCTGGTCCACCACCGTCGACCGGCTCCCGGACCCCGGGCGCCCGGACCTGCTCGCCCGGACGCGGCTCGTCCCGTCGACGCCGTCGCCGACCGGTGCCCGCGACCTCGCCGCGATCGCCGCCCGGGTGACCGACCGGCGCCGGTTCACCTCGTGGCCGGTCGCCGCCGGCCTGCTCGAGGACCTCGCGGCGAGCGCGTCGGGTGCCGGCGTCGTGGTCGTGCCCGTGGTCGACCTGCCGGGTCGGCACCGGACCGAGCTGCTGTGCGCCCGGGCCCGTGACGCGCAGGCGGCCGACCCCGGGCTGCGCGAGGAGCAGCGTCTGTGGGTGGACCGCGGCTCCGACGACGACCTGCTCGCCGGCTCGGACGGCGTGCTCGTCCTCGGCACCGACCACGACGCCCCGGAGGACCGGCTGCGGGCCGGGGAGGCCCTGAGCGCCCTGTGGCTGCGGGCCACGGACGAGCAGCTCTCGGTCGTCCCCGTCAGCCAGGTGGTGGAGGTGCGGGAGACCCGGGACGCCCTGCGCCACGAGGTGCTCGACGGCAGCCTGCACCCGCAGCTGGTGGTCCGCCTCGCCTGGCAGGAGATCGCGCGGAGCACGCTGCCGCGGACCCTGCGCCGTCCGGTCCGGGACGTGCTGGCCTCCTGGGGGCCGACCCGGATCAGGTGACCCTGCCGTAGCCCTCCGTACGGGTCGCGTCCCAGCCGGTGCCGAGCTGCCGCCCGGTGAGCTCGGTCCACCGCAGCCGGACCAGGACCGTCCGCTCCCCCGGCGCCCAGGTGCGCGGCGGCCGGGTCCGCTCCACCTCGGCCAGCTCGTCGGGGTCGGTGACCTCCGCCAGCGGCCCGCGGGCCTGCACCGACCACCCGTGCTGGTCGGCGTGGTCGATGCCGTCGACCTCGAAGGCGACCGTGGCGCCCGGCTCCTCCCGGGCCAGCCGGGCCAGCCCCGACGTCGGCGTGGTGCGGACCACGACGGCATCACCGACGACGGCGTAGTTGACGGGGTGGATGCGCGGCCCGTCGTACGCCCAGAAGGCGAGGCGTCCGACCACCCCCCGGGCGAGGAGCGCGCGGCAGTCCTCGGCGTCCAGCTCGATCTCCGACCTCATGGACCGATCATCGCGCCTGCCGCCCGGGGACGGGACCAAAGACCCGCACGGAGCCGTGACCGCCGCCTCTCCCGCCGCACGCGGATCGGCGGGAGCCTGGAGGCACATCGACAGGCACCATCGAGTGAGAGGAACACCGCCATGACCGTCCACGGCGAGCACACCGCCACCGAACGCCACGTCACCCCCACGGCCCAGGACGAGGTCACGGTCGGCAGTTTCGCCCGCCACGCCCTGGCCCTCCTGCGGATCGGCTTCGGCTTCACGTTCCTGTGGGCCTTCTTCGACAAGCTCCTCGCCCTCGGCTTCAGCACCGGCCGCGACGAGACCGGCGCGGTCGACCGGTTCGGCGACGCCGCCTGGATCAACGGCGGCAGCCCCACGGAGGGCTTCCTGGCCTTCGGCGCCGACGGCCCCTTCAAGAGCCTGTACAACGACATCGCCGGCGCCTGGTGGGCCGACACCCTCTTCATGCTCGGCCTGGCCGGCATCGGTCTCGCGCTCCTCCTCGGGATCGGCATGCGCCTCGCGGCCGGTGCCGGCGCCCTGCTCTACGTGCTGATGTGGACCGTCGTCCTGCCCCCGGAGAACAACCCGGTCATCGACGACCACCTGCTCAGCGCCCTCACCCTGGTCGTCCTCGCCGCCCTCCGCGCCGGCGACACCTGGGGACTGGGCCGTCCGTGGAGCCGGACCGGTCTGGTCCAGAAGTTCCCCGTCCTCCGCTGACCATGGCGCCGACAGGACCGAGCTCCCAGCCGGCCCCCCGCGACGGGGGCCGGCTGGCCACGCTCTCCGAGGACGAGTGCTGGACGCTGCTCGCCCAGCAGACCGTCAGCCGCATCGCCTGGACCGGGCCCGAGGGCCCGGTCGTCGTGCCGGTCAACCACGGGATCACCGACCGCACCCTCTGGATCCGGACCACGGCGTACGCCGCGCTGGCGCGGGAGGCCGACGACAGCCGGGTCGCCGTGGAGTGCGACCGGTTCGACGACGCCGGCCACACCGGGTGGAGCGTGCTCGTGAAGGGGACGGCGCACCTCTGGTACACCGGCGACGACGGGACGCCGCCGCCCGTCGAGCCGTGGCCCGCCGGGCCGCGCCCGCTGTGGGTCCTCGTCCGTCCGCGCGAGGTGACCGGGCGGCGGCTGGTCGTCCCGGCTCCCGGGTAGCGCTCAGGGACCGACGCTCAGGGACCGAGCAGGCCGAGCTCGACGGCCTCCTCGCGCAGCTCCTCGCGCACGCTGGGGTGGGCGGCGTGCTCGATCAGCCGCCGCGCCTGCTCGCCCTGCGTGTGCCCGAACACCTCCGCGACCCCCTGCTCGGTCACCACGGCGCTCATCTGGAACGACGTCACGGGCTCGTCGACGAGCGGGACGATCGTCGAGACGTCGGCCTTGGGGTGCCAGGACCGCAGCGCGATCACGGCCTGGCCGCCGGGGCTGTGCAGCGCCCCGACGATGAAGTCGGTCTGCCCGCCGAAGCCGGAGTGGATGCGCGCCTGGATCCGCGAGGCGTTGGCCTGGCCGAACAGGTCGACCTGCAGCGCGGTGTTCACGCTGACCATGGCGGGGTTGCGGGCGATCCGTCCCGGGTCGTTGGTGACCTCCGTGCGCGCCATCAGCACCCGCTCGTTGCCGTCCACCCAGTCGAGGAGCTCCTGGGAGCCGAAGAGGAACGACGCGGTCACCGGCACCGCGGGGTCGAGGGCGCCGGCCCGCTCGAGCGCCAGCACGGAGTCGGAGAACATCTCGGTCCAGATCCGCAGCCCGCGGCGGTCCACCATGCCGCGCATGGTCGCGTCCGGCACCGCCCCGATGCCGGCCTGCAGGGTCGCACCGTCGGGCACCCGCTCGGCCACGAGCGCCCCGATCCGCGCCGAGGGCTCGTCGACGCCCACGACGGGCGCGTGCGCCAGCGGCTCGTCGGCCTCGACCAGCACGTCGACGAGCTCCAGGTCGAGCTCGGCGTCGCCGTACGTCCACGGGAGGCTGTCGTTGACCTGGGCGACCACGAGGCCGCCGCGGCGCCGGACCGCCTCGACGGCCGCGGGCAGCACGTTGACCTCGATGCCGAGCGAGACCTTGCCGCCCCGCGGCCGGGTCGTGTGCAGGACGACCACGTCCGGCGGCATCACCGAGGCGAACAGGGTCGGCACCAGGGAGAGCCGGGACGGCACGTAGGAGAGCCGGGGGCTGCGCCGCATGCCGGGCCCCACGAACGAGGTCTCCAGCACCACCCCGTCGCGGTCCGGGATGCCCGGCTGGGCGTTGAGCATCCAGAGCCGGTACGACGGCAGCGCCGCGTCGACCAGGGCCAGGGTGTGCCACGGGGTGGCGTGGTTGCCGCTGACGACGACGCGGGGGTCCGGCGGGAGGTTGCTCAGGTGCGAGGCGAGGTCCACCCACCCATCCCAGCAGACGGCAGATCCGGTCAGCCCACGAGGCCCAGCTCGGCGGTCACGAGCGTGCCGCCGTTCTCCTGCACGCACCAGCGGTCACTGAGGTGCTCGACGATCCGGAGGCCACGTCCCGAGGTGGCCCCGGAGCAGGCGCGGCCCGGCGCGAGTCGCCCGCACCGCCCGGAGTCGCGGACGCTGAGCCGGACCCGGTCGCGCAGGACGGTCCAGGTGACCTCGAGGTGGTCGTCGGTGGTCTTCCGGCCGCCGTGCAGCACGGCGTTGGTGACCAGCTCGCTCAGCACGACCGCGGCGTCGTCGATCTGGTCGGCCGGCACGCCGGACTTCCCGAGGCAGACGACCATCGCGCGGCGCGCGACGCTCGTCGAACGCGGGACGGCGGGGAGCACCAGCGAGGTCATGCTCCCCCAGTGCCACATCCGGGGCTGACTCAATCCTCCCGGACCCGATCCGGTCAGCCGCCGACGCGCAGGACGGCGATCACGACGCCGGACTCGTGCTCCTCGACCTCGACCACGCCGGGCGAGTCGATGACGAGCTTCTGCTCGGACCGGCCGGGCCCGAACTCGACGTACTGCTCGGGCCGGGAGTGCACGTGCAGCTCGCCCGCGCGGTCGGAGTCGAAGCGCAGCGTCAGCGGCTCCCCCACCTCGAGCTCGATCTCCTCGGCGTTCGGGCCGACGTCGGCGCCGGACACCTCGACGTCCAGCTGGGGCCCGGCCGGCTTCGCCGACGGGCTCGGGGACTCGGGCGCGGTCGACTCGGTGGTCGACGGAGCGGCCGAGGACGGCGTGGCCGACGGGGTCGGCGAGGACGCCGGGTCCTCGGCGCTGCCCTCGTCGTCGGACGAGCAGGCGCCCAGGACGCCCACGAGGACGGCGGCCGCGGCGGCGGAGGTCAGGCGGTACGTCGTACGGCGGGTCACGGCGTCACCCTAACGACCGGGTCTCGGCCCTCCTCGCCCCGGGCCGCGCGGGATCAGTCGAACCAGACCGCGTCGCAGGAGCCGCACCCGAACTCGCGGACCGACCCGCCGTCGTCGAACTCGACGCCACGCAGCCGCCACTCGTGCTCGTGCTCCACGTCCGGCTCCACGACCAGGCGCAGGTGTGGGGCGGGCAGCCGGGACGCGTCCCCGACCGGGACGACGGGCTCCAGCGGCGCGAGCGGTTCCCCTGCGGTCACGTGCGTCTCCTCGTCGGACGGGAGCACCGTCGGGCTCCTCACCTACCATGACGCCTCCCGAGCCCCGTTGGTTGCCGACCCGCGGGGGCGTATCCGGATCGTCTGGACCGGCGTCAGGGCAGGCCGAGCTCCTCGCGGGTCAGCGGCTCGCCGCCCGGGAGGCCCAGGTCGATCCGGTCAGTGATCGTGACGGCGCCCTCCGGCGAGATGTCGATCCCGGCCCAGCCGGTGTGCAGGCCGGTGTCGGCGTCGACGTACTGCAGCTGCACCGAGACGGTCTTCAGCGGCACCGAGAACGGGGTCGAGAACCGGTTGAACGTCGGCGTCTCCTCGACGCCGCCGGACGTCCCGAGCTGGCTGACGACCGTCCAGGTGACCAGGTCGTCGGGGTCCTCGCCGGTGTTCCACAGCACCCACGGCCCCTCGGCGTCGTGGAGGTGCCCGATGTTGACCCCGCCGGGCGGCGCGTCGGGGACGCCGTCGTCCCAGGGCGTGGTCTCCCGGCCCTCGGTGACCGTGAGCTCCGCGGTGCTCGCGACGCCGAGGTAGCCGGCGACGGCGCGGGGCTGGTGCAGCAGGGCCAGCACCCCCTCGCCGTCCTCGACCTCGGCGTCGACGACCTCCCGCAGGTCCGCGCCGACCTCGTCCTCCTCGCGCCCGGAGTCGTTGGTGACCAGGCCGCCGAAGAGCGCCTTGAACGCCGGGTCGGCGGCACCGGCGAGGAGCAGTCCGTCGACGTCGACGACCTCCAGGTCCGGGACCTGGACGTCGTTCTCCTCGAGCTGGGTGACGGTCGTCTCGGAGTCGTGGTCCCCCTTCACCGCGACGGTCGGCACGTCGGGGCTGGCGGCGGCCTCGCCGCGCACGAACCCCTCCTCGGCCACGGTGCCGTTGGAGCTGATGTCGCCGGAGATCGTGCGCACGGTGGTCGCGTCCTCGCCCAGCTCCTCGGCGAGCATCGGGTAGAGCGCCCGGCGCACCCGGGTGCCGACCAGGCTGCCCTGCGGGTCCGCCTCGGCGAGCACGACCCGCTCGCCCTCGCGCGGTGCCAGGTCGTGCAGCGGCAGGGCGTCCTCGAGCGCCTCGGTCGCGGTGGCCTCGTACCGGCGCGCGTCCGCCCGGATGCGCTCGGTGTTCTTCTCGATGAACGGCTGGACCTGCTGGGCCACCTCGACGGTCTGGGCGCTGCTGAAGCTGAGGCCCTCCACGCCGGGCATCGGGTAGCCGGCCTCGATCTCCCGGTTGCCGTCCCAGGCCTGGAAGCCCTGCACCGCGACGAACGTCGAGACGCCGGTCGCGGCCACCAGGCCCGCTGCGGTGAGGGCGACGCGGCGGCCCGGGCTGCGCTGGGACGCCGGGACGGGCGGCGGGCGGCCGCGGAACGCCAGCGCCAGCAGCCCGCCGAGCACCACGGCCGCGACGACCTCGGCCCGCAGCAGCCGGCCGAGCACCTCCGAGCGCAGCTCGTGGCCGTACGCCCGGGCGACCTCGCTCGGGTCGTCGACGAAGGCGGCGTTGGCGCGGAGGAACTCCGGCGAGACGTACGACGAGAGGGTGCCGCCCGCCTCGGGCGGCCCGGTCGAGCGGATCGACGCGCCGAGCCCGGCGGTGCCGGTGCGCTCCCAGTACAGCTCGCCCAGGATGCCGGTGTCGAGCGTCGAGACGCCGTTGTGCGCGAGGGAGACCTCGACCGGGAACGCACCGAGGCGGTCCTCGAAGGACGCGTCCTGCAGCGCCCACACCACGGCCACGGGGAGCACGACCAGCGCCGCCGCGAGCCCGTAGGCGAGCCAGGCGGCCAGAGCTCTGGCGACCTGCGAGACGTGGGACCTCATCGGGGCGAGCCTAGTCTCGGGGCATGGGCTGGGCGATCTGCGGGCACGGGCACGCGCACTGGGGACGACGTGGCGCGGCGGGGCTGCTCCTCGCCGACTCCGGCCGGGTGCTGCTGCAACGGCGGGCGCGCTGGACCCACCAGGGCGGGACCTGGTCGGTCCCGGGCGGTGCCCGCGAGGCCGACGAGTCCGCGGTCGAGGCCGCGCTGCGCGAGGCGCACGAGGAGCTCGGCGTCGACGCCGGCGCGGTCGACGTCCGGGGCTCGTACGTCGCGTCGTGCGGCGGCTGGGAGTACGAGACCGTGCTCGCCGAGCCCCGCTCGCTGCTCGAGCTGGAGGACCGGGCGGAGAGCGAGGCGCACCGGTGGATCCCCGCCGGCGAGGTCGACGCCCTCCGCCTGCACCCGTCGTTCCGCGCCGCCTGGGCCGACGACGGCGGCGCGCTCCGCGCGTTCGTCGAGGGCGGGGTCGGCGGGCCCGGTCAGGTGCCGCAGAACGTCTGGTAGGTCTCCCCGAAGTCACCGGGCGCCGGCGCGGCGTACCGCTCCAGCCCGGGCCGCTCGTCGTACGGCGCGGTGACGGCCTCGAGCAGGTCCGTGAGCGGGGCCAGGTCGCCGGCCGTGCCGGCCGCGAGCGCCTCCTCGACGAGGTGGTTGCGCGGCACGTAGACCGGGTTGACGCGGTCCATCGCGTCGCCGTCGGGGCCGAGCGCGCGCCAGCGCTCCAGCCACGCGTCGAAGGCGGGCAGGTCCAGGACCAGGCCGCGGGCCGGCTCGGCGTCGCCCCGGGCGGCGCGGCCCAGGGCGCGGAAGAACGACGTGAGGTCGACCTTGCCGGACTGCATGAGCGCCGTCAGCTCCTCGACGAGGGGAGCCGCGACGGCATCGTCGAGGCCGTCCGGGAGGCCGAGCTTGGCGCGCATCCCGGCCGACCAGGCAGCGGCGTACGCCGGCCGGAACGACTCCAGCGACTCGACAGCCAGCGCGACCGCCTGCTGCTCGTCGTCGTGCAGCAGCGGGAGCAGCGCCTCGGCGAAGCGGGCGAGGTTCCACTCGGCGACCACCGGCTGGTTGCCGTAGGCGTAGCGGCCGCCGTGGTCGATCGAGCTGTAGACGGTGGCGGGGTCGAAGCCCTCCAGGAACGCGCACGGGCCGTAGTCGATGGTCTCGCCGGAGATCGTCATGTTGTCGGTGTTCATCACGCCGTGGATGAAGCCGACCAGCATCCAGCGCGCGACCAGGCGGGCCTGCGCGGCGACGACGGACTCGAAGAACGCGAGGTACGGCTGGTCCGCCTCGGCCGCGGCCGGGTGGTGGCGGGCGATCGCGTGGTCGGCGAGCCGGCGGGTGAGGTCCACGTCGCCGCTCGCCGCGGCGTACTGGAAGCTGCCGACGCGCAGGTGGCTGCTCGCCACCCGGGCCAGCACGGCGCCGGGCAGCAGGGTCTCGCGGCGTACCTGCCGGCCGGTCGCGACGACCGCGAGCGAGCGGGTGGTCGGGATGCCCAGCGCGTGCATGGCCTCGCTGATGACGTGCTCGCGCAGCATCGGGCCGACGGCGGCCAGGCCGTCGCCGCCGCGGGCGAGCGGGGTCCGGCCGGAGCCCTTGAGGTGGAGGTCGAGCAGCCGGCCGTCGGGGGTGGTCAGCTCGCCGAGCAGCAGCGCGCGGCCGTCGCCGAGCCGCGGGCTGAACCCGCCGAACTGGTGGCCGGCGTACACCTGCGCGACGGGGGTCGCCCCCGCCGGCGGGCGGGTGCCGGTCAGCAGCCCGAGGCCGGCCTCGGTGCGGAGCGCGGCGGGGTCGATCCCGAGCTCGACCGCCAGCGGCTCGTTGAGCACCAGCAGCCGCGGGTCCGGTGTCTCCTCCGCCTGCCACGCCAGCGCCAGCTCCGGCAGCTCACGGGCGAAGCGGTCGTCGAGGGCCAGGGTCTCCGGGGGTGCGAGGGTCACGCCTCCGAGCCTACGGATCCCGGGGTGACGCCGAGTCGGCGCTTGTGTCCGCGCTGGTCCGCCGAGTCGGCGCTTGTGTCCGCCCGGGACCGCCGAGTCGGCGCTGGTGTCCGCCCGGGACGTCATACGAAGTGGCGGTGATGGCGACCAGGTCGTACGACGTCCCGCGCGCCCGCCGCGACTTCTCAGGCTTTCCCTGATGTTCTCGGCCGTCGCGATGGCTGAGAACGTCAGGTTTCCCCGGATCACCGGGGAAACCTCCACCCGGCGACCGCACCCTCAGACCCCGAGCGGTAGCCGCACGCAGAACACGCTCCCGACGCCGAGCTCGCTCTCGACCTCGATCCGGCCGCCGTGGCTCTCCACGATGCTCTTGCAGATGCTCAGCCCCAGGCCGACCCCCTGGATGGCCTGCTGCTCCGCCTGGACCCCGCGGAAGAAACGGGTGAAGAGCCGGTCCCGGTCCGCCGCGGCGATGCCGATCCCCGAGTCGCGGACCACCAGCTCGGCCCGGGTCCCGTCCATGCCGAGCGAGACGGCGACGCTGCCCCCGGCGGGGGTGTACTTCGCGGCGTTGGAGAGCAGGTTGTCGACGAGCTGAGCGATCCGCAGCGAGTCGGCGAACACCCACAGCTCGTCGGGCAGGTCGGCCGCGAGGGTGAGGCCCGCGGTGTCGGCGGCCGGACCGACCGCCTCGACGGCATCGCGGACGATCCTCGCCAGGTCGCACCGGCGACGGACGAGCGGGAGCGCGCTCGCGGCGGTCAGCTGGGCGCTCTCGAGCAGGTCCCCGATCAGGCGCATCAGCCGCTGGGCGTTGCGCTCGACGACCTCGAGCTGCCGGTCGACCCCGTCCGGCAGGTCGGAGCGGTCCTGCAGCAGCTCGACGTACCCGGCGATCGAGGTGAGCGGGGTCCGCAGCTCGTGGGAGACCAGGGCGACGAAGTCCTCCTTGACCGCCATCGCCCGCATCAGCTCGGTGACGTCCTTGTAGGCGAGGGCGGCGCCCTCGAGGACGCCGTCCGGTCCGCGCAGCGAGCGCGCCGAGACCGAGAGCGCGCGGCGGCTCAGCGGGTCCGACCCCACCCAGACCCGGCGGTCCTCGAACTCCTCGCCGCCGGCCGCGAGGTACGCCGGGGTCTCCTCGGACCGCAGCCGCGTGCCGCCGTCGGGGCCGAACACGAGCCCGACCTGGCCGGCCCGGCCGCGGTAGCCGTCGGGGTAGCCCAGGTCGAGGAACTCGGCCTGGCGCCGGTTGAAGCCCTGGTACCGACCGTCGCTGTCCAGGAGCACCAGCCCCACGTCGACCGCGTCGAAGATGGCCTGCGAGGCCCGCTGGTGCTGCTCGATCGTGGCCATCGCCTCGGCGAGCTCCGCGCCGCGCCGCTCCGCCTCGTCCCGCTCGCTGCGGATCCGCTCGAGGCTGTAGGCGATCGCCAGGGCGCTCCACCCGGCCACGACCGTGATCAGCAGCGCGCGGGAGACGGCGACGGGGTCGGTGCCGAGAATGATCATGCTCGGGAGCGCCGCCAGCACCGCGACGGCGACGACCACGACCACCGCGCCCCGCTGACCGAGCTGACGACCCAGCCACAGGGCCGGCACCACGACCAGGATCCCGGCGGCGCTGCCGTCCTGGGTGACCCGGATCGCGCCGAGCGCCGCGATGTCCAGCACCGGCAGCACCGTGACCGACTGCGGACCGAGCCGGTGCCACGGCACGACGAAGGCCAGCACCGTGGCGAGCACGGTGAGCGCGAGGCCGGCGCCGGGCCAGCCCGCCAGCTCGAGGTCGCCGCCCCCGAGGCCGCGGATCGCGAAGTCCGTGCCGACGAAGGCCGCGAAGGCGACCTGCAGCATCCGCGGATCGGGCTCACCGGTGACGACCAACGCCCGGACGGCGTCGACCAGTCGCAGGGAGGGGGGTTGGCGCATGCTGACCCCGGTGTCCCCGCCTTCCCTGGACAAACTCAGCCCGGGTTCGGCGCCGCCCCGCCGTACCGGCGGTCCCGGCGGGCGTAGACCTCGATCGCCTCCCACAGGTGGCGCCGGTCGACGTCGGGCCAGAGCACGTCGGAGTAGACGAACTCGCTGTACGCCGCCTGCCACAGCATGAAGTTGGAGAGCCGCTGCTCCCCCGACGTGCGCCAGACCATGTCGGCGTCGGACTGCTCGGGCACGTAGAGGTGGCGGGCGAAGACCTTCTCGTCGACCTTCTCGGGGTCCAGCCGGCCGGCGGCGACCTCGCGGGCGATGCTGCGCGCGGTGTCGGCCAGCTCGGCGCGACCGCCGTAGTTGACGCACATGGTGAGGGTCAGCACGTCGTTGTCGCGGGTGAGCTCCTCGGCGGCCTGCAGCTCCTTGACCACCGAGCGCCACAGGCGGGGCGCGCGGCCCGCCCAGCGCACCCGCACCCCGAGCTCGTGCATCTCGTCGCGGCGGCGGCGGATCACGTCGCGGTTGAACCCCATGAGGAACCGGACCTCGTCGGGCGAGCGGCTCCAGTTCTCGGTCGAGAAGGCGTACGCCGAGACCGCCTTGACGCCGATCTCGATCGCGCCCTCGACCACGTCGAACAGCGAGCTCTCGCCCTGCTCGTGGCCCTTCGTGCGGGGCAGGCCGCGGTCCTTGGCCCAGCGCCCGTTGCCGTCCATGACGATCGCGACGTGGCGGGGCACGAGGTCCCGCGGGACCGCCGGCGGGGTGGCCCCGGAGGGGTGCGGGGCCGGGCTGCGGACGGAGCGCTTCACGGCGTCAGCGTTCCACATACGCCAGCGAGCGCAGCCCCCGCTCCAGGTGCCAGGCGAGGTACGCCGCGACCAGGCCGCCGGCCTCCTTGAGGTGCCGGGGCTCGGCCGCCTCGACCTCGGGCCAGTCGCCGGCGAGCAGCGCACCGAGCAGCGCCAGCGTCTCGGGTGCGGGGCTCGCGGAGCCGGGAACCCGGCAGGTCGAGCAGAGCACCCCGCCCATCGACGGGTTGAACCAGCGGTGCCGGCCCTCGAGGCCGCAGCGGGCGCAGTGCGCGAACGACGGCGCGTAGCCGGCCACCGCGAGCGAGCGCAGCAGGTAGGAGTCGAGCACCTGACCGGGGCCGCGCTCCCCCGAGGCCAGGACGCGCAGGCCGCCGACGAGCAGCAGGAACTGCTGCAGCGCGGGCTCCTTCTCCTCCGAGACCAGCCGCTCGGCGGTCTCGAGCATCACCGTCCCGGCGGTGTAGCGGTCGTAGTCGAGCCCGAGCCCGGCGTGGAAGAGGGACAGGGTCTCCGCCTGGGTGATCGTGTCCAGGTTGCGGCCCTCGGCGAGCTGCAGGTCGACGTGGGTGAACGGCTCGAGCCGCGACCCGAACCGCGAACTGGTCCGCCGGACGCCCTTGGCCACCGCGCGCACCCGTCCGTGGTGACGGGTCAGCAGGGTGATGATGCGGTCGGCCTCGCCCAGCTTGTGGGTGCGGAGCACGATCGCCTCGTCGCGGTAGAGAGGCACCCCACCATTGTGCGCCGTCTAGCGCGTGCCGCCGCGCCGACGCCCCGTGGTGCTGGCCAGCGTGCCGGTTGGGGTCCGCCAGCAGCCGAGCGCGAAGCCGGCTGCGGCCTGGTCGAGCCGCTCGGGCCGCAGCCGCCACTCCAGGATGCTGCGGGCCCGGAGGAACGTGGCGTTCGGGAGCTCGTCGGCCAGCATCGCGGCGTCGGCGGCCGGGTGGATCGGGTCGGCCGGGTGGCCGACGACGAGCGCCGGCGTACGGATCGCCCGGCGCTGGTCGGAGGACGGCGCGACCCGGCCGAAGAAGAGGCCGTGCACGACCGCCGCGACCGCGTCCGCCCGCTGGTCGAGGGTGTCCAGCACGATCCCCGCCCAGAACGGCACGATCCCGCGCGGCACCGGGCGGGTGAGCAGCCGCAGGCCGTTGACGGTGAACGGCAGGAACCGGGCCGCGAACAGCAGCGGCCCGAAGGCGAGGATGCCGGCCTCCAGGGCGTTGTTGAGGACCGGCATCTCCAGGACCAGCCCGCGGACCCGCTCGGGCGCGAGCACGGCGACCTCCAGGGAGACGTTGGCCCCCAGGGAGGTGCCGCCGACGACGGCCTGCGGCGCGCCGAGGTGGTCCAGCAGCGCCAGCACCTGCTCGGCCCAGGCCGACGTCGAGTAGGCGTGCGGGTCCGCCGGGCGGTCGGAGCGGCCGTGGCCGAGCAGGTCGAGGGTCACGACGTGCAGCCCCTCGGCGGCCAGCGCCCGGGCCAGCGGCTGCTGCATGCGGCGCGGCATCAGCTGGCCGTGCAGCAGCACGACCCAGGAGTCGCCCGCACCGTACTCGGTGTACTCGAGCCGGTCGCGACCGTGCTCACCCTCGAGGAAGAACTGGCCGATCCGCTCGGAGACCAACATGCCCCGCAATGTAGTGGAGGGGACCCCCGACCCGCTGCCGGACGTCAGGCGCGCCGGTTGACCGCGCTGATGACCGCCTTGAGCGACGCGGTGACGATGTTCGCGTCCACCCCGACGCCCCAGAGGATCTCGTCGCCGACCGCGCACTCGACGTACGCCGCGGCGAGGGCGTCGCCGCCGGCGGACAGGGCGTGCTCGGCGTAGTCGAGGACCCGCACGTCGAGCTCGTGCTCCAGCCCGTTGATCGCGTCGACGAACGCCGCGATCGGACCGTTTCCGCTGCCCTCGAGGCTGCGCAGCGTCCCGTCGACGTACACCCCGACGGTGAGCTCGTCCTTCTCCCCCGCCGCCGACGAGGTGTGCACGGAGTCCAGGCGCAGCGGGGTCTCGCGGGTGAGGTACTCGGCCCGGAAGACCTCCCAGATCGCGTCCGGCGTCATCTCGCCGCCGAGGGCGTCGGTGCGCTCCTGGACGACCCGGCTGAACTCGATCTGGGCGCGGCGCGGCAGGTCGAGCTTGTGCTCGTTCTTCAGCACGTAGGCCACGCCGCCCTTGCCGGACTGGCTGTTGACCCGGATGACCGCCTCGTAGCTGCGGCCGACGTCCTTGGGGTCGATCGGCAGGTACGGCGCCTCCCAGGGCAGCTGCCGCACGGGCACGCCCTGCTCGGCCGCCTGCCGCTCGAGGTCCTCGAGGCCCTTCTTGATCGCGTCCTGGTGGGAGCCGGAGAACGCCGTGTAGACCAGGTCGCCGCCGTAGGGGTGCCGCGGGTGGACCGGCAGCTGGTTGCAGTACTCCACCGTGCGGCGGACCTCGTCGATGTCGGAGAAGTCGATCTCCGGGTCCACGCCCTGGGTGAACAGGTTGAGGCCGAGGGTGACCAGGCAGACGTTGCCGGTGCGCTCGCCGTTGCCGAACAGGCAGCCCTCGATCCGGTCCGCGCCGGCCAGGTAGCCCAGCTCGGCGGCCGCGACCGCCGTACCGCGGTCGTTGTGGGGGTGCAGCGAGAGCACCACGTTCTCGCGGTGGTGGAGGTGGCGGCTCATCCACTCGATCGAGTCGGCGTAGATGTTCGGGGTGGCCATCTCGACGGTCGCCGGCAGGTTGATGATGACCGGCTTCTCGGGCGTGGGCTCGAAGACCTCGAGCACGGCGTTGCAGACGCGGACGGCGAACTCCAGCTCGGTGCCGGTGTAGGACTCCGGGGAGTACTCGTAGAAGACCTCGGTCTCGGGGATCCGCTCCTCGAACTTGCGGCACATCCGCGCGCCCTGGACGGCGATGTCCTCGATGCCGTCCATGTCGAGGCGGAAGACCACCCGGCGCTGGAGGGTGCTCGTGGAGTTGTAGAGGTGCACGATCGCCTGCTTCGCGCCGCGCAGCGACTCATAGGTGCGCTCGATGAGCTCCTCGCGCGCCTGGGTCAGCACCTGGATCACGACGTCGTCGGGGATCAGGTCTTCCTCGATCAGCATCCGCACGAAGTCGAAGTCGGTCTGGCTCGCGCTCGGGAAGCCGACCTCGATCTCCTTGTAGCCCATGTCGACCAGGAGCTGGAACATCTTCTTCTTGCGGGCCGGCGACATCGGGTCGATCAGCGCCTGGTTGCCGTCGCGGAGGTCGACGGCGCACCAGCGCGGGGCCTGGGTGATCGTGCGGGACGGCCAGGTGCGGTCCGGCAGGTCGACGGGCGGGAAGGCGCGGTAGCGGTCGTGCGGCATGCCGCTGGGGTTCTGCGGGGAGATGGTCACGGGGTCCTCTTCGCGGGGTTGGTCCGGGAGCCGGTCGCGCAGCACTCACCCGCAGCGAGGGGGTCCGGCGTTCAGACCTCGCTGCGGCAGCGAAGGAGGAGGAGTCGCGGCATGACAGGTCCACCCTAACCGACGCCGCCGTACGCCGCGCGGCCCGTCCTGGGCGGCCCGGGACGTGGCGGATGCCATGCCGGCCGTCGTGTGGCCGGGCACCCCCTGGGTACCGTCCCGGTCATGAAGCTCTCGAACCGCGCCATGGCGGGCTGGGCGATCGCCGTCTTCATCCTGGTCGGAGCCATCTTCGTCGTGATGGGCGCGATCCTCGGCGGCGACGAGAACGTCCAGGACCAGCCCGTCGACGCCCCCGGAGGGTCCAACACCTCCTCCGCCCCGTTCTCGAGCAGCCGAGGTGCCGCCGCATGAGCCGCAACAGCAGACTGATCCACGCCACGCCCGACCAGGTCTGGTCGGTGCTCGCCGACGGCTGGCTCTACCCCCTGTGGGTCGTCGGCGCCTCCCGGATGCGCGAGGTCGACGAGAGCTGGCCCGCCGTGGGCTCGAAGCTCTACCACTCCGTCGGCACCTGGCCGCTGCTCATCGACGACAACAGCGAGGTCCTCGAGGCCCGGCCCGGCTCGCTGCTGAAGCTGCGCGCCCGCGCCTGGCCGGCCGGCGAGGCCGAGGTCGTCCTGCGCCTCGAGCCCTCCGGCGCCGACACCGAGGTCGTCATCGAGGAGGACGCCGTCTCCGGGCCGGCCGCGCTGGGCCCCAAGGCGCTCCGCGACGTCCCGCTGGCGTGGCGCAACGTCGAGACGCTGCGCCGGCTGGCGTTCGTCGTCGAGGGCCGTCTGTGACCGCGGGGGCCCTGGCCGAGGAGACCGTCGACTTCGGCAGCCTCGAGATCGTCTTCGACGACCGGGTGCTGCGGCCTCGTCCCTGGACCGCGGCCCAGTCCGTCTGGGGTGCCGAGCTGCTGCGCACGGGACCCGAGGGCCCGGTGCTCGAGCTGTGCAGCGGCGCCGGGCAGATCGGCCTGCTCGCCGTGGCCCACGAGCCCCGGCACCTGGTCTGCGTCGACCTCAACCCGGTCGCCTGCGCCTTCGCCCGCCGCAACGCCGCCGCCGCCGGGCTGGCGGAGCTCGTCGAGGTGCGCGAGGGCGCGATCGACGCCGCGATCCGGCCCGACGAGCGGTTCGCGCTGGTGATCGCCGACCCGCCGTGGGTACGCCGTGCCGAGACCGGCCGGTTCCCCGAGGACCCGCTGCTCGCCATCGACGGCGGCGACGACGGGCTCAGCGTCGCCTGGGCCTGCGTCGCGGCCGCCGAGCAGCACCTGCTCCCCGGCGGCTCCGCCCTGCTCCAGCTCGGCACCCGGGCGCAGGCCGACTCGCTCGGCGCCGCGCTCGACGGCCCGCTGCGGCTGGCCGAGGTCCGGGAGTACGAGCGGGGCGTCGTCGCGCGCCTGACCTCGGTGGTCGAGTAGCCCTCGCTGCGTCTCGGCGTGCCGAGGTCCCGCCTCCGGTGGTCGAGCAGGGACGAAGTCCCGATGTCGAGACCCGGCAAGGCACCCGCGACGCCGAGTGAAGGCTGCTACTCGGCGTACTGAGATTCCGCCTCCGGTGGTCGAGCAGGGACGAAGTCCCGGTGTCGAGACCCGGCAAGGTACCCGGCACGCTGAGGGAGGCTGCTACTCGGCGTGCCGAAGTCCCGCCTCCGGTGGTCGAGCAGGGACGAAGTCCCGGTGTCGAGACCCGGCAAGGGACCCGGCACGCCGAGGGAGGCTGCTACTCGGCGTACTCGCGCGGACACAAGCGCCGACTCGGCGTACCGGCCGCGGACACAAGCGCCGACTCGGCGTACTTGCGCGGACACAAGCGCCGACTCGGCGTGCGCAGCTAGCTGGGGCGCAGCTTCGGCGGCAGCAGCTTGTGCGTGCCGTCGCACCACGGCTTGGTGGCCGACTTGCCGCAGCGGCAGACCGCGGAGACCGGCCGGTGGGTGCGGTGCACGACTCCGTCGGTGTCCTCGAGGGTGTGCTTGCCCCGCAGCAGCATCGGCCCACCCGGGCACAGCACGATGTCGGGGTGGTCGAAGCTCCGACCGTCGCTCACGCGGCGACGCCCCACTGGTCGAGCAGCATCCGGGCGAAGCGGTCCTCGAGGTCCAGGCAGCTGAACGCGCCGAAGAACACGTCGTCGGCCAGCGCCGGCTCCTCGGCGACCAGGGCGCCGCAGATCATCCGGGCCGCGAGCTGCTCGTGGACGGCGTCGGCCTCGACGTGCTCGGCGTAGTAGCGCACCAGCTGGTCGCTCAGCCCGAGCCGCTCGAGGCCCTGCACCATCCGCCGCGAGGGCATCGAGCTGGTCGCCTCGAACGCCGCGAGGTGGCCCATCGCCGCCCCGCGGAGCCGGCGGTGCAGGCCGAAGAGCGACATCGCGTTGTTCTGCTCCAGGATCTCCAGCGGTGCGTCGTCGACGTACGCCCCGTACTCCGCGCGCAGCCCCAGGTCGTCCATGCTCAGCGCCCACAGGTGGTGGTGCAGCTTGTTGGGGTCGCCGCCGCCGTACTCGTCGAACTGCAGCTCCACCAGCGCCGCCTTCGGCGCGGCGGGCAGCCGCGGGACCACCCAGGAGGTCGGGTCGGCCTCCTTGAGGTGGTAGACCGATCGGAGCCGGACCAGGTCGAGCACCTGCTGCTCGTCGGCCCCGGTCTGCACGTGGCGCGCGATCGAGGGTCCGTCGTGCTCGGCGACGTAGGTGAACAGCGCCTCGGCGAGGTCGCCCTCGTAGGCGTGCGGGGTGTAGCGCGACCGCAGGGTCGCCTCGAGGTCCTGCTCGAGCTCGTGCCGGACCCCCAGCAGCGCGGGGTGCCACTCCATCGCGTCGTCGACGTCGTCGAAGCCGCGGTAGTGCAGCTCGTAGAGCGACCACAGGGCGATCGCGGCGTCCTCGGGAGACTCGGGGTCCACGGCCGCCACGTCGGTCTTGCCGGCGGTCAGGGTCTCCACGACCGCCGCGCTCAGGCGACCGCGGGCCTTCGGGGTCAGCACCCGCGACCCCGCCCGCGAGCGGAGTCCAGGAAGCCGGCCGGCACTGCCGTGAGGGTCTCGATCATGACACTGAAAGTACCCCGTGCGCGCGAACGACAATCGACCGCCGGGGGGTGTCCCGCAGGGCCGTCCGGGTTACGGGAAGGCATGGACCCGAAGCAAGCGGCCAAGGCCGCGAAGGACACCATCGAAAACGCCGCCAGCGCCGTCGCCGACAAGGCGAGCGAGCTGGCCGAACCCAAGATCCCCGGTACGCCGGGATCGGCGCCGCCCACCTTCGAGGAGCCGACCACCCCGCACGACCCGCTGCCCCCCAAGCCCGACCAGGCCGCCCCCGAGGTGCGTACGGCGACCGGCGGCGCTCCGTCGTCGCCCACCGCCCGCGCCCAGCAGGGCACCTGGCTCACCACGGCCACCGGCACCCGGCTGCGGGACACCGACCACTCCCTCAAGGCGGGCTCGCGGGGCCCGACCCTCCTGCAGGACCACCACCTCCGCGAGAAGATCACCCACTTCGACCACGAGCGCATCCCGGAGCGGGTCGTGCACGCCCGCGGCGCGGGCGCGCACGGCGTCTTCGAGGGCTACGGCACCGCCGCGTCGATCTCGATGGCGGGCCTGTTCGCGAAGGGCAAGGAGACCCCGGTCTTCGTGCGCTTCTCGACCGTCCTCGGCTCGCGCGGCTCCGCCGACACCGTCCGCGACACCCGGGGCTTCGCGACGAAGTTCTACACCGAGGAGGGCAACTGGGACCTGGTCGCCAACAACATCCCGGTGTTCTTCATCCAGGACGGCATCAAGTTCCCCGACGTCATCCACGCCGGCAAGCCGCACCCGGACCGCGAGATCCCGCAGGCGCAGAGCGCCCACGACACCTTCTGGGACTTCGTGTCGCTGCACACCGAGGCCCAGCACCACACGATGTGGAACATGTCCGACCGCGGCATCCCCCGGTCCTACCGGATGATGGAGGGCTTCGGCGTGCACACCTTCCGGTGCGTCGACGCCGAGGGCGGCACCTCGCTGGTGAAGTTCCACTGGAAGCCGAAGCTGGGCGTGCACTCCCTCACCTGGGAGGAGGCGCAGATGGTCGGCGGGCTCGACCCCGACTTCCACCGCCGCGACCTCTACGACTCCATCGAGGCCGGCGCGTTCCCCGAGTGGGAGCTCGGCGTCCAGGTCTTCCCGGACGAGCCGGACCAGATGTTCGCCGGCATCGACCTCCTGGACCCCACCAAGATCGTGCCCGAGGAGCTCGCCCCGGTGCAGCCGATCGGCAAGCTCACGCTGAACGCGAACCCGACCAACTTCTTCGCCGAGGTCGAGCAGATCGCCTTCCACGTGGGACACCTGGTGCCCGGCATCGACGTGACCGACGACCCGCTGCTGCAGACGCGGCTCTTCTCCTACATCGACACGCAGCTCTCCCGCCTGGGCGGCCCGAACTACAACCAGATCCCGATCAACCGGCCGCACGCCCCGGTCAACGACATGCTCCGCGACGGCTTCCACCAGCACGCGGTGCACGCCGGGGTCGCGCCGTACCAGCCCAACTCGATGGACGGCGGCTGCCCGTTCGCGGCCGGCGCGGACCTCTCCGACGAGCAGACCCGCGCCTTCGTCGAGGTGGCCGCCAAGGTTGCCGAGGCGACGAAGGTGCGCGCCAACCCGGCGTCGTTCGACGACCACTACAGCCAGGTGCGCCAGTTCTGGCTGAGCATGACCGGCGTGGAGCGGGAGCACATCGTGCGCGCCTACACCTTCGAGCTCGGCAAGTGCTACGAGCAGGTGATCAAGGAGCGCCAGCTGCAGTGCCTGGCCAACATCGACCCCGTCCTCTGCCAGGAGGTGGCCACCGGCCTCGGCCTGCCGGCGCCGGAGCCCACGGTCCCGCTGATCGACAGCGAGCCGAGCCCGGCCCTCTCCCAGATCGGCGGGCCGTTCCCGCCCGACGGCAGGATGGTCGGGATCGTCGTGGACCCCGACGGCGACCTCTCCGGCGTGGCCGCGCTGCGGCGCACCATCCACGCCGCGGGCATGGTGCCGCTGCTGATCGGCCCGCACGGCGGCATGATCGACTCGATGCCCGTGCAGCGGACGTTCGCGACCGGCCGGTCGGTGGAGTACGACGTGCTGCTGCTCGCCGGCTCGCCCAAGCCGGCGCCCGACGCCCTGGCGAACCGGGACGAGAAGGCCGGCGCCGCCGACACCGTCACCGTCGACCCGCGGGTCGTGCTGATGGTGCAGGAGTGCCACCGGCACGCCAAGGTGATCGGCGCCTGGGGCGAGGGCGTGGCCGCGCTGACCGCGTCCGGCGTGGCTCCCGCCGACGCGGGCATCGTCACCGGCGAGAGCGCTGCGGACGTCTTCACGGAGGTCTCGGCGCAGATGGCGTTCCACCGCGTCTGGGACCGGTTCGCCACCACGGTCTGAGCGCATCAGCGGGGCCGGTGCTGGGCACCGGCCCCGCATGGCGCACGCAGACGACGGCCCGCAGTCCGAGCTGACCGACCGGCCGCACCCCGACACCGACCCCGACAGCGGGAAGGTCGACTCCCCCGCTGACCTCGACAAGCACTCCTGGATCTACGTCCTGCGCAAGACGGTCCGCGAGTTCAGCGACGACCAGTGCACCGACCTGGCCGCCGCGCTCACCTACTACTCGGTGCTCGCGCTGTTCCCGGCCGCGATCGCCCTGACCTCGGTGCTGGGCGTCGTCGGCCAGGGCCCCAAGGCGGTCGACGAGATCCTCAAGATCCTCGGCGACATCGGCGCCGGGGGCGTGGTGGACAGCATCGAGCCGACGCTGCGCGAGTTGGCCAACGCGCCGGGCGCGGGCCTCGCCCTGATCCTCGGTATCGCCGGCGCCCTGTGGTCGGCCAGCGGGTACGTCGGGGCGTTCGGCCGGGCGATGAACCGGGTCTACGAGATCCGCGAGGGCCGGCCGGTCTGGAAGCTCCGCCCCGCCATGCTGCTCCTCACCGCGGTCCTGGTCGTGCTCGCCGCGGCCGTCCTGCTGGCCCTCGTGCTCACGGGTCCCGTCGCCGAGTCGGTCGGCGAGGCCGTGGGCCTGGGCAGCACGGCCGTCCTGATCTGGCAGATCGCCAAGTGGCCGATCCTGCTGGCCGTCGTCGTCTTCATGGTCGCCCTGCTCTACTACGCGACCCCCAACGTCAAGCAGCCGAAGTTCCGCTGGGTCTCCGTCGGCGCGCTGATCGCGATCCTCACCTGGATCCTGGCGTCGGCGGCCTTCGGCTTCTACGTCGCCAACTTCTCCTCCTACGACAAGACGTACGGCGCGCTGGCCGGCGTCATCGCGTTCCTGCTGTGGCTCTGGATCACCAACCTCGCCCTGCTCTTCGGCGCCGAGCTCGACGCCGAGCTCGAGCGCGGTCGCGAGCTGCAGTCCGGCGTCGCCGCCGAGGAGACCCTCCAGCTGCCGCCCCGCGACACCCGCAACATCGAGAAGGCCGAGAAGAAGGACGCCGAGGACGTCCGCCGCGGGCGCGAGATCCGGGTGAACAACTCCGAGGGCTCCGATGACTCCGGCGACCGCGGGGAGACCAAGGCATGACCCTGGTCTCGCTCTGGCAGGACCGGCACCCGCGCACACCCCAGGAGGTCACCGAGCTCTCCGGCGCCTACGACGTCGTGGTCATCGGCGGCGGCATCACCGGTCTCACGACCGCCCTCCTGCTCGGCCGCGCCGGCCGGTCGGTCGCGGTCCTCGAGGCCGACCACGTGGGCGTCGGGACGACCGGGCGCAGCACCGCCAAGGTCAGCCTGCTCCAGGGGACCCACTACAGCCGGATCGCCCGCCGCCACCCCGAGCAGGTGCTGCGGCAGTACGCCGAGGCGAACCGCGAGGGACAGGCCTGGGTGGTCCGCTTCTGCGAGGAGCACGGCGTGCCGCTCCAGCGGCGGCCGGCGTACACCTACGCGAACGGCGCGAGCGGCGAGCGCTCCCTCCGGGCCGAGCTCGACGCGTGCCGGGCCGCCGGCCTCGACGTGACCTGGCAGGACGAGGTGCCGCTCCCCTACCCCACCCGGGGCGCGGTCCGGATGGACGACCAGGTGCAGCTCGACCCGTGCGAGCTCCTCGACGCCCTCTCGCTCGAGGCGGCGTCCCACGGCGTCCGCATCGTCGAGGGAGCCCGGGTCACCGGCGTGACCGGCCAGGACCCGGTGCGGGTGCTGACCGCCCACGGCGAGCTGCAGGCGGGCTCGGTGGTCGTCGCGACCAACATGC
This sequence comes from Nocardioides dongkuii, assembly GCF_014127485.1. Lineage (NCBI taxonomy): Bacteria > Bacillati > Actinomycetota > Actinomycetes > Propionibacteriales > Nocardioidaceae > Nocardioides > Nocardioides dongkuii. The sequence goes on from NZ_CP059903.1 coordinate 2,583,783, forward strand.
CGGTGCTCGACCGCGGCGGGTTCTTCGCCCGGATGAAGCCCTCCCGCTCCTACGGGCTGGCGTTCCGGACGCCGCACGCCATGGTCGACGGCATGTACCTCTCCGCGGACTCCCCCTCGCGATCGCTGCGGGACGTCCCGGACGAGGACGGGCCGCTGCTGCTGGTCGGGGGCAACGGTCACAAGGTCGGCGCCCCGGTCTCCGAGCAGTCCCGGATCGAGGAGCTCCGGTCCTGGACGGCGCAGTGGTTCCCCGGAGCCGAGGAGACCCATGCCTGGTCCGCCCAGGACTACCTGCCCCACCACGCCCTGCCGTTCGCCGGGCCGCTGGTGCCGGGCCGCGAGGACCTCATGGTGGCCGGCGGCTACTCCAAGTGGGGGATGACCAACGGCGTCGCCGCGGCGCTCGCGCTCAGCGCGACGATGCTCGGCGGCCGGATGGACTGGGCGGACGCACTGCGCCCCTGGCACACAGCCGAGCTGCGTGGCCTGCTCGACTCCGCGAGGCTGAACGCCGAGGTCGGCGTGGAGATGGTCGACGGCTGGCTGCGGCCCGCGCTCCACCCCGGGCTCGGTCCCACGCCGGGCGAGGGCGAGGGCACCGTGCGCTACGACCGGGTGGGCACCCCCACCGGCGTGTCCGTCGTCGGCGGCGTCGAGCGCCGGGTCTCCGGCGTGTGCACCCACCTGGGTGGCGTCGTGCGCTTCAACGACGCGGAGAAGAGCTGGGACTGCCCGCTGCACGGATCCCGCTTCGACGTCGACGGGGAGGTGCTGGAGGGCCCGGCGGTGTGCGGGCTGCGGCGCCGCTGAGCGGCGGCGACCCCGCACACAGCTCGCCCCCGCGCCGATCTGCGTGAGCCGGGGCGGGGGCGATCTGTTCCTGCTCCAGTGATTCCCCGGCGGACCCCCGGCAAAACGACATCGGGTGCCACTCACCCTTCCGGGTGGAGACCGGGCCGGGTCCGGCCAGCCGTCAGGTGGCGATGAAGAGGATCGAGTCGCGGTCGTACTCGAGGCCGGGGTGCTCCGCGGCGAGGTGCTCCTGGGTGCGGGCGACGAGCTCGTCCTCGTCGGCGCCGACGATCACGGTCCCGCAGGGGCAGGTCAGTCTGGTCTTCACGGGAGGCAGCCTACGTGGCTCAGGCGCGGCCGTGGGCGAGCTCGGCCCACACGACCTTGCCCTGGGGGGTCTGCTCGAGGCCCCACGAGACCGACATCGCGGAGACCAGGAGCAGGCCGCGGCCACCCTCGCGGGTCGCGCTGGCCGGCTGGGGCTCCGGCGTCCCCGTGCCCCCGTCCCGCACCTCGATCCGGACGGTGCTGGGGTTGTGGTAGATCCGCACCTGGTACGACGACCGGGCGTGGCTCAAGGCATTGGTCGCCAGCTCGCTGACCACGAGCACCGCCTCCTCCTCGAGGTGCCGCAGCTCCCAGTCGTCGAGGGCCTGCCGGACCAGCGACCGGGCCTGGCGGACGCTGCCCAGCTCCTGGGGCAGGTCGACAGACGCGACGGCACGGTGGGACCGGCCCACGGTGACCAGCAGGTCGACGAGGTAGTCCAGGTCGTCGTTCTTGAGCACGTAGCCGTCGGACCGCTCCTCGTACCAGGTGCGGTCGTCGGCCTCGGCCCCGGAGAAGACCACCACCCGCGTCTCCGGCGCGGACTCGCGCACCCGGGTCAGCACGTCGCGGCCGGCGAGGTCGGGGAGGCCCAGGTCGAGCACGACGACGTCGGGCTGCAGGGCGGCCACCAGCTCGACCGCGTGCGCTCCGGTGGCGGCCTCCCCCGCCACCTCGAACCCGCCCCGGAAGCGCAGCGCGGTGCGGACCAGCCGCCGGACGTCGGCGGCGTCGTCGACCAGCAGGACGCGGATCGGCGCGGCCGGCGGGTTGCCCTCCCCGCCCGCGGTGCTCACGGGGCGCCCGCTGCGGAGGCGTCCACCCGGGCGCGCGGGAGGCTGAGCACGAACGCCTGCGCCTGCTCGTCGTACGCCGCCTCGCCGTCCTGCGCCCGGGCCAGCTCGCGGACGATGTGCAGCCCGAGGCCGGTGCCGCCACGGTCGCCGGTGGCGAACCGCTCGAAGAGCCGTTCCTGCATCTCCGGCACCACGCCCGTGCCCGCGTCGGTCACCACGAGGTCGACGCGGTCCTCGTGGGTGCGCGTCTCGATGCGGATCGGCGAGCGACCGTGCCGCAGCGCGTTGGTCAGCAGGTTGTCCACGGCCTGCGTCAGCCTTCCGGGATCAGCGAAGATCGTGGCGTCCTCGTCGCCGTCGAGGACCACCTCCGCCTGGGGGTGGGTCTTCCGCAGCGTCGCGGCGAGCGTCGTCAGGTGCTGGCGCACCTGGATCGGCTCCGGGCGCAGGTCCAGGGAGCGCGCCTGGAGCCGGGAGGTGGTGAGCAGGTCGGAGAGCAGGCGGTTCAGCTGCGCGGCGCTGTCGACCATGCTCGTGAGGAACTCCGCGCGCTCCTCCTCGACCAGGTCCGACCAGTGCCGGTGCAGGGTCTCGGCCGACATGCCCAGCACGCCCACCGGTCCGCGCAGCTCGTGCGCGGTGATGGCGAGGAACTGGGCCTGCTCGTCGGCGGCCTCCTGGAGCAGCCGGTTGGCGGCCGAGAGCGCCTCGGCGGCCCGGGCCTCCTGCTCCGCGGCGCGCAGCCGCTCGGTCGTGTCGCGGGTGACCTTGGCGAAGCCCAGGTGCCGGCCGGCCTCGTCGTGGACGGCCGTGATCGTCACGTGCGCCCAGAAGCGGGTGCCGTCCTTGCGGACGCGCCACCCGTCCTCCTCGTAGTGGCCCTCGCGCAGCGCCGTGGCCAGCTCGTGCTCGGGATGGCGCGCCTGCTGCACGTCGACGGGGTAGAAGATCCGGAAGTGCCGGCCGATGATCTCGTCCGCGAGGTAGCCCTTGCTGCGCTGCGCCCCGGCGTTCCAGCTCGCGATCCGCCCGTCGGGGTCGAGCATGAAGATCGCGTAGTCCTGGACCGCCTCCACCAGCATCCGGAACCGCTGCTCGCTGCGGCGCAGCGCCTCGTCGGCCGACCGACGCTCGGTGCTGTCCCGGGTGACCTTGGTGAACCCGACGTGCCTGCCGTCCTCGTCACGGACCGCCGTGATCGTCACGTGCGCCCAGAAGCGGGTGCCGTCCTTGCGGATCCGCCACCCCTCCTCCTCGTAGTGGCCCTCGCGCAGCGCGATCTGCAGCTCGTGCTCCGGGTGCCGCGCCTCCTGGACCTCGGGCGGGTAGAAGACCCGGAAGTGCTGGCCGATGATCTCGGCGGCGGTGTAGCCCTTGGTGCGCTCGGCGCCGACGTTCCAGCTCGCGATGTGCCCGTCGGGGTCCAGCATGAAGATCGCGTAGTCCTGGACCGCCTCCACCAGCATCCGGAACCGTCGCTCGGTCTCCCGCAGCTGCTCCTCCGCACCCCGCTGCCGGGTGACGTCCTGGGCCTGGAGGAAGAGGTAGAGCGGCACGCCGTGCACGTCGCGGACCGGCGTCAGCGTGGTCAGCAGGCGCAGGTCGAGCCCCGGCACGGCATGCTCGACCTGGGCCACGTCCTCCCCCGCCTCGACCGCGCGCAGCAGCCGGTCGAGGCCGTCGGGGACGTCCTCGACGAGCTCGGCGTAGTCGAGGCCGACCAGCTCCTGGATCGAGCGGCCGGTCAGGGACGCGAGGCTCCGGTTGGCGCGCACCACGCGTCCGGCGAGGGTCAGCGTCGCCATCCCGATGGCCGCGTCCTCGAACACCTCGCGGAACCGCTCCAGGTGCGCCTCGAGCACCGGGTCGCGCCGGCCCCCGGAGTCGCCCGGGTCGGTCGTGGTCGTCGCCGGGGACGAGGGGCGCCGCCCGTCGAGGACGCCGAGCAGCTCGTCGACGAGGGTGTCGAGCGACCCCGACTTCTTCAGGTACGCCGCCGCGCCCAGCTCGGCGGTCCGCTCGGCGAGGCCCTGGCGCTCGAAGCCGCTGTACATCACCACCAGGGTCTCGGGCGAGGCAGCACGGACCGCGGGCAGGACCTGGAGGCCGTCGGCCCCCGGCATCGAGACGTCGAGGAGCAGCATCGTGGGCCGCAGCCGGGTGACCAGGTCGACCGCCTCGCGGCCGTCGTTGCCCTCGCCCACGACCTCGAGCCGGCGCGAGAGCCGGATCCGGGTCCGGACCAGGGAGCGGACGTCGGCCGCGTCGTCCACGATCACGATCGTCGGCAGCGCCCCCATGGGCCGACAACGTACCGGAACCGCGGCCCCCGTCCCGCCACGCGCCAGACCGGGCCAGACCGGGTCGGACCGGCGACGAACTCACCCCATCGGGTGGAAAGTCCTGGTTGGAGTTTCAACCGCGTCCCGGGAGGGGCAAGTAGTACCCATGAGTATTGGAGCGCTTCACCGCGAGACGCCGGACGAGATCCGGCGCGAGAAGACCGCTTCCCTCCTTGCCGAGGCGGCCACCGACACGGCGGACCGCGACCGGCTGCTCGACGAGGTGGTCGTCCTGAACCTCCAGGTCGCCCACGCCGTCGCCCGCCGGTTCCGCAACCGCGGCGTCCCGCTGGAGGACCTCGAGCAGGTCGCCGCCTGCGCCCTGGTGCGCGCGGCGCGCAAGTTCGACGTCGCCCAGGAGCGTGACTTCCTCAGCTACGCCGTGCCGACCATGTCCGGTGAGCTCAAGCGCTACTTCCGCGACCACGGCTGGACCGTGCGCCCGCCGCGCCGGATCCAGGAGATCCACGCGAAGGTCCACCACCTGCACCGCACCGGCCGCCAGGACGGCACCACCATGCCGGCCGCCGAGATCGCCACCGAGCTCGACGTCCCGGTCACCGACGTCCTCGAGGCGCTCGAGGCCCGCGGCTGCTTCCAGCCCGCCTCGCTCGACCACCCCGTCCGCGAGGAGGGCGACGTCACGGTGGGCGACCTGCTCACCATCGACGACGAGGCCGACCGCCAGGCACTCGAGGCCCGGGTGATGCTGCAGCCGGTCATGCGTCAGCTCTCCGAGCGCGACCGCCGCATCCTGCACCTGCGCTTCGCCGAGGACTGCACCCAGCAGCAGATCGGCGAGGAGCTCGGCGTCACCCAGATGCAGGTCTCCCGCCTGCTCAACCGCATCCTCGGCCAGATGCGTGACGACCTCACCGCCGAGCACGGCCTCGGCGAGCAGGTCGACGCACTGCGCTGACCCCCGGCGTACCCCGCTCCGCAGACACCCCATCCCGGTCGCGCATGCCCCGGCTGCTCGTCGTCCACCACTCGCCCACGCCCGGCGTGCAGGCGCTCACGGACGCCGTCCTCGCCGGGGCGGGCGCGGACGGGATCGAGCACGTCGAGGTCGTGGTCCGCCCCGCCCTGGAGGCGGACGCCGACGACGTGCTCGCGGCCGACGGCTACCTGCTCGGGACGACCGCGAACTTCGGGTACATGAGCGGGGCGCTCAAGCACTTCTTCGACACGGTCTTCCTGCAGGCCGGCGGCGCCCTGACCGACGACGGGTCGGCGGGCGGCCCCGGCGGCGGGGCCCGCAAGCCCTTCGGGCTCTGGGTGCACGGCCGCTACGACACCACCGGCGCCGTGCGCTCGGTACTCGGCATCGTCGGCGCGCTGCCGTGGCGGCAGGTGGCGGAGGTCCTCGAGGTCGTCGGAGACGTCAGCGAGGACGACCGGTCGGCCGCCTACGAGCTCGGCGGCACCGTCGCGGCGCTGCTCGACTCCTGAGCGCTCGACTCATGGACTAGGACCGGAGCAGTCGGACCGGGACGGGTCAGGCGATGACCGGGGCGTCGGGCGGGGTGGTCTCCACCTCGACGGAGTCGCGGTAGGGCAGGGCGCACACCATGAGGACGCGCTGGGCGATCGTGCCCTGGGCGGCGACGAGGGCGAGCTCCGCGCCGTTCTGCTCGGTGGCGCGCATCGCCGAGACGAGCACGCTCACGGCGACGCTGGGGAGGTAGTCGGCGTCGGAGAGGTCGATCGCGAGGGAGGCGGTGTACTCGTCGGTCTGCTCGCGCAGGGCGTTGCGCAGCGCGATGACGGCGTACTCGTCCACGGACCCACTGACACTCAGCAGACCCGGGCTTGCGGTCGCCGCGAACGGCCTTTCTTCCATGACTCGACCCTAGGCGGTCTACACCACCAGGTACAGCCCAGGGGTTCACCCCCGCGGGTGAATTCAGGACCTTCACCGTCGGCCCGCTCGGTTTCAGGCCCGGGGCGTGCTGCCTCGCTCCACGGCGTACGGGAGCCGCACCACTTCCAGGACGTGCTGCGCCGCGGACCCCGGCGGCGCCACCAGGGTGAGCGCCGGACGCTCCCCCTCGCGTCCGGTGAGCATGGCGTCGAAGAGCACCTGGACCGCGGCGCTGCCGAGGAACGTCACGGTCGTGAGGTCGACGACGACGTCGATGATGCCGCCACGGGTCGCGTGCGAGAGCCGGCGTCGCAGCTCGTCGGCGCACCGCTGGTCCAGGGCGCCGCTGAGCTCGACCAGACCGTCCTCCTGCCGCATCCCCATCGGCTCGTCCGGCCCGGTGGCCCCGCCGATGGTCGCCCCGGTGAGCAGGTCGACGGCCGTGGTCGGCCGCTGGCGCAGCACCGCCCGGGTGCCCTGCTCGCCGTGGACGACGTGCAGGTCGTCGGAGAACCCGCTCGCCATCGCCAGGCCGCGACCGCGGGTCCCGGCCGGACCGGGCGGGCGCCAGGTGCCGCGGTCGGAGACCTCGATCTCCACGACTCCGCCCGCCAGGAGCGCGGCGCGCACCGAGACCACCGCCTCCTGGCGGGCCCGGTCCGGCTCGTAGGCGTGCTCCACGGCGTTGCTCACCAGCTCGCCCACGGCGTGCTGGAGCGCGAGCTCGTCGAGCTGGCCCACGCCGATCCCGGCGAGCCAGTCGCCGAGGTTCTGGCGGACCGCCCGGAGCGTGTCGGGGAACGCCGGCACGGTCATCGTCAGCGGGTCGGGCGGGGTCGCCCGCTGGGCGGCGAGCACGGTGATGTCGTCGCCGAACCCGGTCTCGCGGATCAGCCGGGCGACGGTCTCGCGGGCCACCGCCGCCGCCGCGGGCTCATCGGCGTCCGCAGCGGCCCTGACCACCTCCGCGGCCACCCGGGAGAGGTCCAGGGTGTTCTGCACCGCAGACCGGCCGGGCCGCTCCACGAGCCCGTCGCTGTAGAGCAGCACCAGGTCGCCCTCCGCGAGGACGTGGCGCTGCGACCGGAAGGGCATGCCCGAGCCCAGCGCACCCGCGCCGGTCACCGGGAGGTACGACGCGTCGCCCGTCGGCGAGACGACGAGCGGCGGTGGGTGCCCGGCGGTGCAGTACTCGAAGCTGCCGTCGGCCGGGTCGAGGACCGCGGCGCAGACCGTGGCGGCCCGCGCCTGGGGCACCCGGGACGCCCGGCGCTCGAGCACCTCGAGGGCCGCGACGATGTCGCCGTCGAGGCGCACCCGCTCCTCGAACAGCGTCCGCAGCTCCCCCATGACCACCGAGGCGCGCACCCCGTGACCGACGACGTCGCCGACCGTGAGCACCACCCGACCGTCCTCGAGCGCCACGGCGTCGAACCAGTCCCCGCCGGCGCGGGCGCCGTCCTCGGCGAGGAGGTACCGCGCCGCCAGCCGGAGGCCGGGGGCGATCGGGAGGCTCTCCGGGAGCAGGGCGTCCTGCAGGGAGACCAGGTTGTCGCTGGCCGCCGCGAGCCGGCGCTGGAGGTCCGCCGCCTGGCGCTCCGCGTCCGCGCGCGCCCGTACCTCGTCGGTGACGTCGACGGCCAGGCTGATCACGCCGCAGACCGCGCCGTCCGGCCCGCGGGCCGGGACCAGCGAGAACCGCAGCCACCGGACGTCTACGGCGTCGTCCCCGCGCGGCCCGGGGATCCGCCACAGCCGGCCCTCCACGGGGGTGCCGGAGCCGTAGGCCTCCTCGGTCCAGGTCGCGATGTCCTCGCCCAGCGGGCCGAGCGCCTCACGGAGCGGCACGCCCAGCCGGTCGCCGTACACCTCGCGCGCCGCCGCGTTGAGCGCGGTCAGGACCAGGTCGACGCCCTCGCACACGGCGAGCAGCGACGGCGCCTGCTCGAACGCACGGAGCACCGACTCCGTGTCGGTGTCCATGCCGAGCAGGTCGTCGAGCTGAGCCCTGAGCTCCTCGTCCGCGCTCACGCGACTGCCTTTCCTCGTGCCGTCGTCCTGCCCGGGCGGGTCAGGGGGTGAAGACCACCTTGACCATGCCGTCCTCCTTGTCCCGGAAGGACTTGTACGCCGCCGGGGCCTCCGACAGGGGCAGCCGGTGGGTCGCGAAGCCCTCCACACCGAGCACGTCCTCGTCGCGGCCGAGCACCTCGAGGATGTCGTCGCTCCAGCGGTGCACGTTCGCCTGGCCCATCCGCAGCTGCAGCTGCTTGTCGAAGAGCTGCATCATCGGGATCGGGTCGGCGGCGCCGCCGTACACCCCCGAGATCGAGACCGTGCCGCCCCGGCGTACCGCCTCGAAGGCGCTGTAGAGCGCGGCGAGCCGCTCGACGCCGGCGTGCAGCATCATCGTCTCCTGCACCTTCTTGGGCAGGAGGCGCAGCGACTTCTGGACGACCTCGGCGATCGGCGAGCCGTGGGCCTCCATGCCCACCGCGTCGATGACGGCGTCGGCCCCGCGACCGTCGGTGAGGTCGCGCACGCGCTCCGCCACCTCGCCGTCCTCCAGGTCCAGCGCAGTGGCGCCGCGGGCGGTGACCCGGGCGAGCCGCTCGGGCACGCGGTCGACCACGATCACCCGCTGGTCGCGCATCATCGCGATCCGCGCCGCCATGTCACCGATCGGGCCGGCGCCGAGCACCAGCAGGGTGCCGCCGGCGCCCGCGTCGGCATACTCCACCGCCTGCCAGGCGGTAGGCAGCACGTCGGAGAGGTAGAGGAACCGGTCGTCGACGGGGCCCTCGGGCACCTTGATGGGCAGCTTGTCGGCGAAGGGCACCCGGAGGAGCTCTGCCTGCCCGCCGGGGACCTGCCCGTAGAGCTTGCTGTAGCCGAAGAGGCTGGCGCCGGTGCCGTGCTCGCGGTTCTGGGTGGTCTCGCACTGGCTGTAGAGGTCGCGGCTGCACATCCAGCAGGTGCCGCAGCTGACGTTGAAGGGCACGACCACGCGGTCGCCGACCTTGAGGTCGCGCACCTCGGAGCCGACCTCCTCCACCACGCCCATCGGCTCGTGCCCGACGATGTCGCCGGGGGTCATGAAGGGCGTCAGCGGGTCGTACAGGTGCAGGTCGGAGCCGCAGAGCCCGGTCGAGGTGATCCGCACGATGGCGTCGGTGCCGACCTGGAGCACCGGGTCCGGCACGTCCTCGAAGCGCATGTCCATGCGGCCCTGCCACGTCACTGCCTTCATCCGCCGTCTCCCTCGTCCCGCTGTCGTCCCGCTGTCGCCCCCGGGTCGCCCCTGCGGTACCCGGGGCACCCAGGGCGAAACGGTCCGCCCGGGGCGGGCGGCCCAAGTGGTCCGGCCCGCCCGAAGGGGTGATTCGGGCCTGGCGCGGGTTGGGGGGTTCCGGCGACGGGTATCAGACAGCAGTACGACGGTGGGCCCCAGGCCCTGAACAGCCTCTCCCACGGAGAGCGTCCGGCCGAGCGAGCCCATTGACTCGCTGAGCACACGGCGAGGACCCGTCACTCGGGATGGACAGCCATGACAGAGCTTCAGCACCGATCTGCTGCACCCAAGGCGGAGCGCCCGCGGGCCGCCGCACCGCGCGACGGAGACCGCGGACTGACCCGGCAGCAGCGCTCGGATCGCACTGCCGAGCTGCTCGACCGGGCACGGGACGTCGACGACGCCACCCGCCGGCGCCTGCTCGAGGAGGTCGTCCTGATCAACCGGGGCGTCGCCGAGGCCGTCGCCTCGCGCTACCGCAACCGGGGCATCGCCCAGGACGACCTCGTGCAGGTGGCCTACGAGGGCCTCACCAAGGCGGTCATGCGCTTCGACCCGCACCTGCGCAACGACCTGCTCACCTACGCCGTGCCCACGATCCGGGGCGAGCTGCAGCGCTACTTCCGCGACCAGGGCTGGACCGTGCGCCCGCCGCGGCGGATCCAGGAGCTGCAGTGGCGGGTCAACCACGCCATCGAGGACCTCGGCCAGCAGCTCGGCCGCGAGGCGACCGACGCCGAGGTCATGGCGCACCTCGAGATCGGCTTCGAGGAGTACCAGGAGGCGCTGCAGGCGTTCGGGTGCTTCCAGCCGACGTCCCTGGACCTGCCGGTCGGGCAGGAGTCGCCCACCACGCTCGGCGCGCTCATCCCCGACGAGGACAACGACCGCGACGCCGCAGACGCCCGGGTCGCCCTCGCACCCGTCGTCCGCCGCCTCTCCGAGCGGGACCGCCGGATCCTCTACCTCCGCTTCTTCGAGGACCGCACCCAGGAGGAGATCGGCGCGGACCTCGGCGTGACCCAGATGCAGGTCTCCCGGCTGCTCTCCCGGATCCTGAAGAACCTCCGCGACGAGGTCGCCGAGACCCCCGAGACCGCGCCGGCCGTCCGGGTCTCCTAGGCCGTCCGGTCTGCCGTCCGGTCCGCGGGGCCGCAGGCGCGCCGGGCTACGATCGAACGCAGCCGGACGAGACCGAGGAGGCCTGCGTGCGCGTGACCGGGCCCCGGGCGCTCCCCCGCCGATCGCTGGCGGTCGCGTGGAGCGTCGTGCTCCTCGCCGGCTGCGGGCAGGGCTCCCAGGACCGGCCGGACCCCGCCGACTCCGTCGAGCCGCCCGAGGACCGCGCCTGCCGGGTGCTCACGCCCGAGGACGTCGCAGCGCGCAGCAACGCCACGCCGCCGGTGTCCTGCGAGGAGCCGCACACCGCCCAGACGATCCTGGTCGACGAGCTGCCCGAGGACCTCGCCGACGTGGCGTGGGACGACGAGCGCCTGGGGGCGTTCGCCTACCGGTCCTGCTCGGACGCGTTCATGGACTTCCTGGAGGCCGACGAGAGCACGGTGCTGCGCACGGTGCTGAGCTGGGCCTGGTTCCGCCCCTCCGAGGCGGCCTGGGACGACGGCGCGCGGTGGTACCGCTGCGACCTGGTCGGCGGCGGCGAGCAGACCCCGGCGTACCTCGAGCTGCCGGCCGACGCCGAGGGCATGCTCGAGGGGCTCCCCCCGGACCGGTGGATGGCGTGCGTGGCCGGGCCGTCGGTGGCGGGCGCCCCGCGGACCCCGTGCTCGGAGGAGCACGACTGGCGCGCGGTCACCACGATCAAGGTGGGCGACAAGAAGGCCCCGTACCCCGGCGACCGGCTCGTGGAGGTCACCAGCCGGGACTACTGCCAGTCGTCGGTGGGCTACTGGCTGGACTTCCCCGAGAGCTACGACTTCGCCTACACCCGGTTCCACGAGGCCGAGTGGAAGCTCGGCAACCGGCGCTCGATCTGCTGGGTCAAGACGCCGACGTGACCGCGCGTGTGCTGCTGGCCGCGGTGCTGCTCGGGTCCCTGCTCTCCGGCTGCTCCGGCAGTGAGGAGCCGGGCGACCCCGAGCCCTCGACGTCCCCCTCCGCCGACGGCGCGTCACCCACCGCACGGCCGAGCGCGGCCGCCGTACCGGCCCCTGAGACCGGCGCCTGCTACCGGCTGACGTACGCCGAGGCGCTGGCGCCGACGGTCGACGCCGAGCCCGTGCCGTGCGCCCGCAGGCACACCGCGCGGACCTTCGCGGTCGGCGAGCTCGACACCGTCGTCGACGGCCACCTGCTCGCCGTCGACTCCGCCCGGGTGCGCAGGCAGGTCGCGACCACGTGTCCCCGGCGGCTCGGCGGGTTCCTCGGCGGGACCGAGGACGACCGGCGGCTCAGCATGCTGCGGGCGGTGTGGTTCACCCCGACCCTCGAGGAGTCCGACCAGGGCGCCCGGTGGTTCCGCTGCGACGTGATCGCCGTGGCCGGCCCCGACCGGCTGGCTCCGCTCGCCCGACGGGTGGCCGGCGCGCTCGGCCGGCCCGCGGGGCGGGACCGCTACGGGATGTGCGGCACCGCGGCCCCCGACGCCCCGGCGTTCGCCCGGGTGGTGTGCAGCGCCGCCCACTCGTGGCGGGCCGTGGCGGTCGTCGACCTGCCCGCCGGCCGCTACCCCGGCGCGGGCGCCGTCCGGCAGGCCGGCCAGACGCCCTGCGAGGACGCCGGCCGCGCGGCCGCCACCGACCCCCTCGACTTCCGCTGGGGCTACGAGTGGCCCACCCCCGCCCAGTGGGCCGACGGCCAGACCTACGGCCTGTGCTGGGTCCCCGACTAGGCCGGGCGGGTCGGGTCAGAAGCCGAGCTTGCGGAGCTGGCGGGGGTCGCGCTGCCAGTCCTTGGCGATCTTGACGTGCAGGTCGAGGTAGACCGGGGTGCCGAGGACGGCCTCGATCTGCTTGCGGGCGTCGGTGCCGACCTGGCGCAGCCGGCTGCCCTTGTGGCCGATGACGATCCCCTTCTGGGAGTCGCGCTCGACGTAGAGGTTGGCGTGCACGTCGAGCAGCGGCTTGTCCTCGGGGCGGTCCTCGCGCAGCCGCATCTCCTCGACCACGACCGCGATCGAGTGCGGGAGCTCGTCGCGGACGCCCTCGAGCGCGGCCTCGCGGATCAGCTCGGCGACGATCGTCTCCTCGGGAGCGTCGCTGAGCTCGCCGTCGGGGTAGAGCTGCGGCCCCTCCGGCAGCAGCCCCACCAGCAGGTCCTCGAGCAGCGAGACCTGGTCGCCGTCCTTCGCCGAGACCGGGACGATCTCGGCCCACTCGATGCCGGCCTCCTGGCCGAGCCGCTGGATGTCGAGGAGGTGCTGGCCGATCTGCTCCGGCGTGGCCAGGTCGGTCTTGGTCGCCACGGCGACCTTGATCGTGCGCCGCACCTTCGCCATCTCGGCGACGATGAACCGGTCGCCGGGGCCGACCTTCTCGTTGGCCGGCAGGCACACCGCGACCACGTCGACCTCGGCGAGCGTCGTCTTGACCAGGTCGTTGAGCCGCTCCCCCAGCAGGGTGCGCGGCCGGTGCAGCCCCGGGGTGTCGACCAGCACCAACTGGGCGTCGGGGCGGTGCACGATGCCGCGGACCACGGTGCGGGTGGTCTGCGGCTTGGAGCTGGTGATCACGATCTTCTGACCGACCAGCGCGTTGGTCAGCGTCGACTTGCCGGCGTTCGGGCGCCCGACGAACGAGGCGAACCCACTCTTGTGCTCGCTCATGTGCCATCCCTCGCTGCGTCGTAGTCTGCCCAGATCTGCTCGTCGGTCCTGCCCGCGGCCTTGCCGGCCCGCCAGATCGGGCCCGGGTCCACCGCGCGGGGCTGGCGCTGGGTCACCCCTCGCCAGTACCCCATCACGTCGTACGCCGTGGAGGGCAACCGCCGCTCGCGCATCAGGTGCTTGCGGATCGCGCGCATCTGCGCCGACTCGCCGGCCATCCAGAAGTAGCCCTCCCCGGGCGGCCACTCCAGGTCGGTCACGACCTCGGCGAGCGCGCTCTGCCCGTCGCCGGGCTGCGGCAGCCAGGTCACGTCGACCCCGTCCGGCAGGTAGCCCTCGGGCCGCTCCGGCACCTCGGCCCAGACCCGCGTCGGCAGGTCGGTCTCGGAGGCGATCCGCGCCATCGCGGGGAGCGCGGTCAGGTCGCCGACCAGCATCAGCCACCCGGCGCCGGGCGGCGGGGCGAAGGAGCCCTTGGGCTCGGTCACCGTCACCGTCTCGCCGACCACCTGCCCCGGACCCTGGAGCTGCGCCCACTCGGTGACCAGGCCGACGTCGTGCACGACGACGTCGATCATCAGCTCGCCGTCGGCCCACGACCGCACGGTGTAGTAGCGGCTCTGGAACTGTCCCGGGACGACCAGGCCGACCCACTCGTCCGGCACGCCGGTCGAGGCGAACTCCGCCAGCCCCGGGCCGCCGAGCACCAGCCGCAGCAGGTGCGGCGTGAGCCGCTCGCGACGCAGCACTTGCGCGTCGTACTGCCGGGCCCGGGTGCTCACCGGAGCAGGCTAGTCACCACGAGGGTCGCAGCGGGAATCCGTCGGAGCCCTCGGGGCTGGTCCGGACGGTGAGCACCTGGTGCAGCTGCACGACGTTGCCCTCGAACCCCAGCCGGCAGCTGGCGAGGTAGAGGCCCCAGACCCGCGCCGTGCCCTCCCCCACCTCGGCCACGCAGGCGTCCCAGTTCTCCACCAGGTTGCGCGACCAGTCGCGCAGGGTCATCGCGTAGTGCGCGCGGAGGTTCTCCTCGTGCATGACCTCGAGCCCGGCGTCCTGGGCCGCCGTGATGATCCGCCCGGACCCGATCAGCTCGCCGTCGGGGAAGACGTAGCGGTCGATGAACGCCCCGGTCGCCACCGGCCGGTTGTGCGGCCGGGTGATGCAGTGGTTGAGCATCCGGCCCTCGTCGCGCAAGCGGTCGCGGACGAAGGAGAAGTACGCCGGGTACGCGCGGATCCCGATGTGCTCGGTCATCCCGATCGAGCTGATCGCGTCGAAGCCCGTCTCCTGCACCTCGCGGTAGTCGGCGTGCCGCACCTCGGCGCGGCCGCCGAGGCCGCGCCGCTCGACCGCCGCCTGCGCCCAGGACGCCTGGGGGCGGGAGAGGGTGACGCCCAGCGCGCGCACGCCGTAGTGCTCCGCGGCGTGGGCGACCATCCCGCCCCACCCGCAGCCGAGGTCGAGCAGCCGTTGCCCGGGCCGCAGGTCGAGCTTGCGGCAGACCAGGTCGTGCTTCTCGGCCTGCGCCCGCTCGAGGCTGGCGTCCTTCTCGGGGTAGACCGCGCAGGTGTAGGCCATCGACGGGCCCAGGACGTGCTCGTAGAAGGCGTTCGAGACGTCGTAGTGGTGCTGGATCGCCTCCGCGTCGCGGCGCATCGAGTGGCGCATGCCCTCGACCAGGCGTCGCCAGCGCGGCAGGTGCTCCTGCGGCGGCGGCGGGGGCGGCCGGAGGTTCGCGAGGCCGAGGCCGCGCAGGATCGTCAGCAGCTCCGCCGGGCCGGGCCGCCGGAACTTCGTGTGGTGGAGGATCAGCTGCATCGCCGGGTAGGGGTCGCCCGGGTGCACGCCGTGCAGGCGCAGGTCGCCCGCGGCGTACGCCCGCGCCAGCCCGAGGTCGCCCGGCGCGGTCAGCAGGTACTGCAGCCCCCGCTGGTTGGCCAGCTCGAGCTCGACGGGCGAGTCCGCGGGGCCCGCGCTCGAGCCGTCGTACGCCGTGAAGCGGACCGGCAGCCCGTCGCGCAGCAGCAGCTCGAGCGCGTCGCCGATCGGCATGGTCCCGTTCGGGGAGGAGGTCATCGTCTTCGCACCGCCTTGTCGTAGAGGTCGGTCAATCGGTGGTCGGGGTCGTGGCGCCGCTTGACCTCCGCGAGGTGCGCGCCGTCGTAGAGGCGGTCGAAGGTCTCCCGGTCGTAGAACGCCTCGGAGTAGAGCGACTTGTGCCCGCCGAGGGCGTGGACGCGCTCCTCGACCGCCCGGTTCACCGGGCCGTCGGGGGCGTCGGGACCGACGGGGACGGTGCCCCAGAAGCCCACGTTGACGTACGTCGTGCCGGCCGCGAGCGGGTACGTCGGCCACTCCTTCGCCCCGCGCAGGCGCAGCGGGCACAGCCAGACCGGCCGCATCCCGACGGCGCCGTCGAACCAGGCGAGGAACTCGGGCAGCCGGTCCACGGGGACCTCGACGTCCTGGATGACCCGCTCCCGCTGCGGGCGGCCGGCGCGCCGGTCGAGGCGCGCGACGATGCCCCACCGCTCGTCGAGGCCGACCAGACGGTGGTAGACGTCCGAGCGCCGCCAGCGCCGCGGCCAGAGCCGGCGGACCACCGGGTGCTGCACCCCGAACGCCGCGGAGCACCAGAACCAGTCGGTGTCCCAGCGCCAGAGGTAGTCGTGCGCGGTCAGCAGGTCGGTCCCGCGGTCCCGGACGCTGCGGTAGTAGATCTCCTGGCCGGTGTAGTCACTGGTCTCCCCCGGCTCCTGCTGCCAGGTCGCGACGGTCAGGTAGACCTCGTCCGGCGCGAACGCGACGCCGTCCAGCCCGTCGACCCGGACGCCGTCGAGCTCGCCGGTCGCCACGACCGACTCGATCGTCCGCGGGAGCAGGCGCGGCTCGACCCGGACGTGGCGCAGCGCGACGTACGGCGCGACCGGCGCGAGCTCGATGCGCAGCCGGGTCGCGTAGCCCAGGGACCCGTAGCTGTTGGGGAAGGTGTCGAAGAGCTCGTCCCCCGGCGCGGTCGTGACCACCTCGCCGTCGCCGGTCAGCACGTCCATCTCCAGCACGGACTCGTGGGGCAGCCCGTGGCGGAAGCTGGTCGACTCGATGCCCAGGCCGGTGACCGCACCGCCCAGCGTGATCGTGCGCAGCTGCGGGACGACCAGCGGCGCCAGGCCGTGGGGCAGGGTGGCGTCGACGAGGTCCTCGTAGGTGCACATCCCCTGGACCTCGGCGGTGCGGCCCGCGGTGTCCACCTCGATCACGCCGGTGAGGCCGCTGACGTCGAGGCCCGGGACCTCGGTGGCCGCGCGGGGGCGGAACAGGTTCGAGGTCCGCTTCGCCAGCCGCACCGGGGCGCCCGGCGGGATGGCGGCGTACGACGCGCGCAGCCTCTCGACCGCGCGCCCGTGCTGCTGCCAGGCGGCGGTGGGTGTCCTCGCGCGGGAGCCCGCCGGTGTCACCCCAGCAAAGGTACTCCCCCGCCGTGTCGGCGGGGTTTCCTCGCGCTGACGGGAGGGTCAGGTGGAGAGGGTCGAGCCGACCGTCCCGCGGGGGTCGCCGAGGTGGACGGTGACCCCCGGCCCGGCGAGGTCGCGCAGGGCCGCGAGGTCGTCCTCGGAGACCTCGGTGGCGTCGGTGAGCAGCACCGCCGCCTCGAGCCCGGTCGACCCGGAGGCGACCGCCATCGCGACACACACGCCCAGCGCGGAGACGCTGAGCGAGGGCAGCGCGACGGTGGCGCCGGCGTACGTGCGTCCGTCGGCGTCGCGGAGCGCGGCGCCCTCCGCGGCGCGGGTGCGCGCCCGGGTGGCGCGCGCCAGGGTGACGAGCTTGGCGTCCTCGGCCGACAGCGTGGCGTCAGGCATCCGCGGTGTCCCTCTCCTCCTGCTCGGCGGCCTCCGGGTCGCGGCCGACCCGGGAGATCCGTACGGTGCTGATCTTGTTGCGCCGCCCCGCGGCGTCCTCGGCCACGAACCGCAGCCCGTGGGCCAGGACCGTCGAGCCCGGGATCGGCACCAGGCCGAGGTGCTTGGCCATCAGGCCGCCGACCGAGTCGACGTCCTCCTCCTCGACGTCGAAGCCGAACAGCTCCTCGAGGTCGTCGACCGGGAAGCGCGAGGAGACCCGGACCGTGCCCTCCTCGTCGAGGCGCTCGACCTCGACGCCCTCCTCGTCGTACTCGTCGGTGATCTCGCCGACGATCTCCTCGAGCAGGTCCTCGATGGTGATGATGCCCGCGCTGCCGCCGTACTCGTCGACGACGACCGCGATGTGCTGGCGCCGGGCCTGCATCTCGCGGAGCAGCTCGTCGACCGGCTTGGACTCCGGCACGTGCTGCACCGGCCGCATCACCGAGTCGATCCGCTCGGTCGTCTCGGCGTCGGGGGCCTCGAAGTCGCGGCGCACGATGTCCTTGAGGTAGGCGAACCCGACGATGTCGTCGAGGTTCTCGCCGATGACCGGCACCCGGGAGAAGCCGCTGCGCAGGAAGAGCGACATGGTCTGCCGCAGGTTCTTGTGCCGCTCGACGTAGACCACGTCGTTGCGCGGCACCATCACCTCGCGCACGGTCGTGTCGCCCAGGTCGAAGACCGAGTGGATCATCTTGCGCTCGCTGGTCTCGATGACCGACGAGGCCTCCGCGAGGTCGACGAGCTCGCGCAGCTCGGTCTCCGTCGAGAACGGGCCCTGGTCGAACCCCTTGCCGGGGGTGAGCGCGTTGCCGATCAGGATCAGCAGCCGCGGGAGCGGGCCCAGCACGCTGGTGACCACGGCGACCGGGCCGGCGGAGAACAGGGCCACCGCCTCGTTGTGCTGGCGGCCCAGGGTGCGCGGCGCGACCCCGATCACCACGAACGAGACGACGAGCATCACGCCGATGGCGGTGAGCACGCTCTCCCACCACGCGCCGTCGAACTGCTCGTCGATCTGGAGCGTGACCAGCACGATCGCGGCGATCTCGCACAGCAGCCGCAGGAACAGCGCGGTGTTGAGGTAGCGGGCGGGGTCCCCGAGGATCGCCAGCAGCCGCTTGGAGCCCGGCTTGCGCTCGGCGGCGAGCTCCTCGGCGCGGGCGTGGGAGAACGACGCGAGCGCGGCCTCGGCGGCGGAGAAGGCGCCCGCGAGGACCACCAGGGCGGCTGCCGAGACCAGCAGCCCGATATCGCCGGAGCTCACCTGGCCGCCCCGTCGGCGCGGGTCTCGGCGCCGGGCTCGTCACGGTCCTCGGCCCGCCACTCGGCGAGGATCCGGTCCTGGAGCCCGAACATCTCGGCGTGCTCCTCGGGCTCGGCGTGGTCGTAGCCGAGCAGGTGCAGGATGCCGTGGACGGTGAGCAGCTCGAGCTCGGCGGTGGTGCCGTGCCCGGCGGTCTCGCCCTGGCGTACGGCGACCTCGGGGCAGAGCACCAGGTCACCCAGCACGCCCTCCTCCGGGTCCTCGTCGACCAGGCCGGGACGCAGCTCGTCCATCGGGAAGGCCAGCACGTCGGTGGGGCCCTCCTTGTCCATCCACTGCTCGTTGAGCTGGGCGATGGTCGCCTCGTCGACGGCCTTGATGCACAGCTCGGCGAGCGGGTGGACCCGCATCCGGTCCATCACGAAGCGGCTCAGCGTCGCCAGGTGCTGGACGTCGAGGTCGTGCCCGGACTCGTCGAGGACCTCGATGCTCACGGGCGGGGCCCCTGCTTGCGCTCGAGGGCGGACTCGGCGCGCGCGTCGTGGTCGTCGTACGCCGCGACGATGCGGCCCACGAGCCGGTGCCGGACCACGTCGTGGCTGGTCAGCCGGTTGAACGAGATGTCCTCGACCTCGTCGAGGATCGCCTCGACCGCACGCAGGCCGGACTTCTGCCCGCTGGGCAGGTCGGTCTGGGTGACGTCGCCGGTGACCACGATCTTGGAGCCGAACCCGAGCCGGGTCAGGAACATCTTCATCTGCTCCGGCGTGGTGTTCTGCGCCTCGTCGAGGATGATGAAGGAGTCGTTGAGCGAGCGGCCGCGAAGGAACGCCAGCGGAGCGACCTCGATGGTGCCGGCCGCCATCAGCTTGGGGATCAGCTCGGGGTCGAGCATGTCGTGCAGCGCGTCGTACAGCGGCCGCAGGTAGGGGTCGATCTTCTCGGTGAGCGTGCCGGGCAGGAACCCGAGCCGCTCGCCGGCCTCGACCGCGGGCCGGCTCAGGATGATCCGGTTGACCTGCTTGGACTGCAGCGCCTGGACCGCCTTCGCGACCGCCAGGTAGGTCTTGCCGGTGCCGGCGGGGCCGATGCCGAAGGTGATGGTGTGCTTGTCGATGGAGTCGACATAGCGCTTCTGGTTCAGCGTCTTGGGGCGGATCGAGCGGCCGCGGTTGGAGAGGATGTTGAGGCTCAGCACGTCGGCCGGGCGCTCGGTGGTCTCGGCGCGGAGCATGGTGATCACCCGCTCGACGGTCTCCGAGGTGACGCCCTGGCCGGTGCGGATGATCGCGACCAGCTCCTCGACCAGGCGGTCGGCGAGCGCGACCTCGCCGGGCTCGCCGTGGAGGGTGATCCGGTTGCCCCGGACGTGGATCTCGGCCGTGAAGGCCCCCTCGATGATGCCGAGGTGCTCATCACCCGGCCCCAGGAGGCTGACCATGTTGATGCTGTTCGGCACGACCACGGTGTGGCGGGTGGTCGGTCGAGGGCCCTGCGGGGCCCCGTCGTGGTGGCTGTCTGTCATGGATGCCCGTGCGGGCGGCCTTTCCGGAAGGTGCTGGAGCGCGCTCCATGCTACGGGAGCGGTCCGCACGCATCGAGCCGGTTGCGGGCGGTCGCGCGGCCGGCGACGTACGGTGGACGCATGGCCGCGCCTCGGGAGCCCGTCGACGGGGCCTGGGACGACGACGAGGACTCCTGGGACCGAGGTGACGAGGACGCGCCGCCGTCCTGGTTCCCGGGGCAGCACCTCCCGGAGGACGCCCGGCGGATGGGCCTGGACCACCGGGTCCCCGACGGCGCGCTGCTCGACTTCGCGGGCAAGCTCGACGCCACCAAGCCGCTGCACCGGATCACCGCCTGGGTGATGCTCGTGGTCTTCGCGATGCCGGTCGTGTTCTACGTGCTGCGGCTGGTGCGCGACCTCGGACCCTGAGCGGTCCGGGGGTCAGCCGAACGCGACGGACAGCATCCCGAGGCACATCTCGTCGGTCGTGCCGTCGGCCCACACGACGTACTTCTCCTGCTGGCCGGCGAACGCCGGCAGCTTGTCGCGCAGCCGCTGGCTGTGGGTGCAGGTGATCTCCACGGTGTCCCCGGCGTCGAGGCCGACCGGCCCTACCGGCCGGGAGCCCTGGTCGTCGAAGTCCCAGAGCGGGATGTCGAGGACGGTGCGCGCCTCGGGGGTGCCGGGGTTGGCCTCGATGTGGAGCGAGCGGCCGAGCAGGTGCATGTGGCCGGCGGCGCCGATGATCGTGACCGGCTGCTGCACCCGGCGCGTGCAGGAGGTGGTCCGCGAGGCCCGGGGCTCGCCGCCGCACAGGAAGTAGAGGATGTCCGCCGTGGACCCGGGTCCCTGCCCGAACCGTGCCTTGGCGTCCTCGACGGCGGCGGTGCGGTCGCACAGCGGACCGTCGTCGCGGCCCGGCCGGCACGGCAGCTCGACCGGCGCCGGCATCAGGAACGTGTGCAGGGGCGTGAGGTCGGTCGAGCGAGGCATGGTGCGGATCTGGGTCGCGGAGACGTCGGACGCGGCGCCGGAGAGCAGGTTGTAGTGGACCTGCATGATGATCCGGCTGCCGCGCGGCAGGTCCACGCCGTACCCGGCACGGGTCACGGCCTCGTCGCCTCCGGGCGCCCAGGCACCCAGCCACGGGGCGTCGTCGACGTTGGCGAACTCCCCGGCGAGCCCGGTGCCGCCGAAGCAGGTCCAGCCCTCGTCGGCGGACTCGGCGTCCTTGGCCTCCGCCTCGGCCACCTTCTCCGGAGGGACCCGGAAGAGGATCACGTGGTGGACGACGTCGGGGTCCCCGGGCAGCACGTTCGTGCCGGTGAGCCAGGAGTCGCGCTCGAGCTCGGGGTCGAGCAGGAAGCAGCGGTAGTCGTCGGTGCCGACGCCGGTCGGCGCGGACGGCGTGTACGACGCCTGCATGGTCAGCGTGCGCCGGTCCTCGCCGCGACGCAGGGGCGTCTGCCTGCCCGGCTTCGCCGCGGCGTGGGCGGAGTGGGAGCCGGTCGGGCTGGCTGACGGGCTGGTCGGGCTGGCTGACGGGCTGGTCGGGCTGGCTGACGGGCTGGCTGGGCTGGTCGTCGGGGCCGGTCGGGCGTCGCCGTCCTCGGTGCCGCCCTCGTCGGCGCCGGCGGAGCAGGCGGCCGCGAGCAGGAGCACGCCGGCTGCGGCCAGGGCCCGGAGGCGCCTCACCCGGGCGGCCAGGAGAGCGGCCGGCCGGCGAGCACGTGGAGGTGGGTGTGGAAGACGGTCTGCCCAGCGCCGGCTCCGGTGTTGAGGACGAGCCGGTAGTCGTCGTACCCCTCGGCGGCGGCGACCGCCGCGGCGGTCGTGACCAGCTCGGCCGAGGCCG
Organism: Nocardioides dongkuii; assembly: GCF_014127485.1. Classification (NCBI taxonomy): domain Bacteria; kingdom Bacillati; phylum Actinomycetota; class Actinomycetes; order Propionibacteriales; family Nocardioidaceae; genus Nocardioides; species Nocardioides dongkuii. The sequence continues at coordinate 2,605,523 of NZ_CP059903.1, forward strand.
CCGGGTCGCCGGCCGCGAGCGCGGCCGCGTCGGCGTAGTGGTCCTTCGGCACCACGAGCACGTGCAGCGGCGCCTGCGCGTTGATGTCGCGGAAGGCGACGGTGCGCTCGGTGACGCGCACGGTCTCCGCCGGGATCTCCCCGGCGACGATCCGGCAGAACAGGCAGTCGTTGTCGTTCACAGGTGCTCCCTCCCGGGCCATGGTCCCACGGAAACCCGTCCCGGGGGCCGAGGATGGGGCCATGACCACCCTTCCCCGCACCCGCGTCGCCGCGCTCGCGCTGACCGCCGCCCTCGCCGTCGCCCTGGTCGGCTGCGGCGACGACGACGAGCCGCGCGCCGAGGACCCCACGCCCGTCGGCGGCTCGCCGTCCGCACCGCCGTCCACGTCGCCGTCCACGTCGCCGTCCACGTCGCCGTCCGGGTCGCCGTCGCCCTCCGAGGACGGGGCCACCGAGGAGACGGTCACCGTGCCGGTCTACTTCGTCGCGGACACTCCCCAGGGGTCGCGGCTGTTCCGCGAGTTCCGCCGGGTCGGGGCCGAGGACCCGCTCGAGGCGGCGGCCGCGCTGATGACCGCCGGCGACGCGCTCGACCCCGACTACCGGACGGCGTACCCCGACGGCGCGTTCGCGAGCGTCGCCCACGACCGCGAGGGGTTCCGGGTGGAGCTGGCCGACGAGTCCTGGACGACGCCGGCCGGCCAGGACTCCTCGGAGGAGTCGGTGCTCGCGGCGCAGCAGCTGGTCCTCACGCTCCAGGGCGTGCAGCAGGAGCGCTCCCCCGTGCGGGTGTTCCTGGACGGGGCGCCGGTGACGCTCTTCGGCGTCGACACCGCCCGCGGCGTCACCGCCCGGCCGCCGCTCGAGGTGCTGGGCCTGGTCAACGTCACCGCGCCCGAGGAGGGCGCGACGGTGTCCGGCACCTTCACCGCCAGCGGGGTCGCGAGCTCCTTCGAGGCCACCGTGCCGTGGGAGGTACGGCGCGGCCGGAAGGTCGTCCTCGACGGCTTCACGACCGCCGAGGGCTGGATGGACCGGCTGTGGCCCTGGGAGGCGGAGGTCGACGTGTCCGGCCTCGCGCCCGGCGAGTACACCTTCGTCGCGATGACCGACGACCCCTCCGCCGGCGAGGGCCCCGGCCCCCACGCCGACAGCAAGACCATCACCGTCGAGTAGCTGTGGAGAACCTACGCCGAGTCGGCGTGAGTTGTACGCCGACTCGGCGTGAGTTGGCGCTCCCCGGCGTCAACTCACGCCGACTCGGCGGGGTTGTCCCCGGGTCGGCGTAGGTTGCGGGCGTGAGGCTCAGCCGGAGGCGGCTCAACCGGACGCTGCTGCAGCGCCAGCACCTGCTGGAGCGCGTCGACGCCGCGGTGGTCGACGAGGCGCGGCACCTGGTGGGGCTGCAGGCCCAGGAGAACCTGCCGCCGTACCTCTCGCTCGCCGCCCGGCTCTCCGAGCTCGACCCCGCCGACGTCACCCGCGGGCTCGAGGACCGGACCCTGGTCCGGCTGCTGACGATGCGCGGGACGATCCACCTCCTCGCGGCCGAGGACGCGCTTCCGCTACGGGCCTGGACCCAGCCGCGGATGGAGCAGGAGCTGCGCAGCAGCCAGAACGTCCGCGGCGCCGCCGACGTGGACCGCGCCGCGTTCGCCGCGGCGCTCCGCGCGGCGCTCGCCGACGGGCCGCTCGCCCAGAAGGAGCTCGCCCAGCGGCTGGCCGAGGCCTTCCCGGACCGGCCGGCCACCGCGCTCGGTCAGGTCGCGCGCCTCGCCGCGCCGCTGGCCCAGCTGCCCCCGCGCGGGTGCTGGAAGCGGTCCGGCGGCGTCGTCTACCAGTACGCCGACGCGTGGCTCGGCCGTGACGGCTGGGACGCCGCACCCCCGGACGTCCCGGAGGTCGTGCGCCGCTACCTGCGCGCCTTCGGGCCGGCGACGGCGGCCGACGTCACCGCCTGGTCGGCGGTCACCCGGCTGGGCCCGGTGCTGGCGGCGATGACGGACCTCGTCCGGCACGAGGACGACGCCGGCCGGACCCTGTACGACGTCCCGGACGGCGAGCTCGCCGACGAGGACGTCCCGGCGCCGGTGCGCCTGCTGGGCTGCTACGACAACGTCTGGCTCTCGCACGCGCGGCGCGACCGGGTCACCGACCCCGAGAAGCGGAACGCGTGGATGGGCGTGAACGGCGGGACCGCCAACGCGCTCTTCGTCGACGGCTGGCTCGAGGGGCTGTGGCGCGTCGAGGACGGCCGGGTGCACGTCCTGGAGACGCTGCGGCCGCTCACCCGCAGCGAGCAGTCCGGGCTCGCGTCGGAGTCGGCGCGGGTCGAACGCCTGCTGGCGCGCTAGTCCGGGGCGCCCCAGCGCGGGGTCCGGGAGAGCAGCGCGGCGACCGCGGCGACGCCGGCGGTCGACGTACGCAGCACCTCGCCGCCGAGCCGCACCGACGCGGCGCCCGCGGCCACGAACGCCGCGACCTCCTCCTTGGTCAGGCCCCCCTCGGGACCGACGACGACCAGCACCGTCCCGGAGGCGGGCACGTCGAGCGACGCCAGCGGGAGGGTGGCGTCCTCGTGCAGCACCACGGCGAGCGACGCCGCCTCGACCAGCGCGACCACCTCGGCGGTGCTCGCCAGCGGCGCGACCTCCGGGAACCACGACCGGCGGGCCTGCTTCGCCGCCTCACGGGCCGTCGCCCGCCACCGGCCGAGGGCCTTCTCGGCCCGCTCGCCCTTCCAGACCGCGACGCTGCGGGACGCGGCCCACGGCACGACCTGGGCCGCGCCCACCTCGGTCAGCACCTCGACCGCGAGCTCGCCGCGGTCGCCCTTGGGCAGCGCCTGGACGACGGTGACCACCGGCTCCGGGGCGGGTACGACGTCCACCGACGTCGCGGTCACCGCGAAGACCCGCTTGCCGGTGGAGCTCACCTCGCCGACCACCGAGGTGCCGGCGCCGTCGGTGAGCACGACCGACTCCCCCACCCGCAGCCGGCGTACGGCGACCGCGTGGTGCGCCTCGTCGCCCTCGACCGTCACCGGGGCGCCGACCGAGACCCCCGCGAGCGACGGGACGAGGTGGACCGGCAGCGACATCGGTGGCTCAGTGCTGGTTGAACGCGTCGCGCAGCCGGCCGAAGACCGACTTCGAGCCCGGCTTCACCTGCCCGGTCGGGTCCTCCTCGCCACGGATCGCGGCCAGCTCGCGCAGCAGCTCCTCCTGGCGGGCGTCGAGCCGGGTCGGCGTCTCGACGGCGATCGTGACGATCAGGTCGCCGCGCCCACCGCGCAGGCCGGGTACGCCGCGGCCGCGCAGCACCTGCTGCGTGCCGGACTGGGTGCCGGGCCGCACCTCGAGCTCGAAGGAGGTCTCCACCCCCGAGTCGGCGCCCTGCTCGACGTCCGCCTCCAGGGTGGGCAGCGTGAACGTCGTGCCCAGCGCGGCGGCCGACATCGGCACGGTGACCGTGCAGTGCAGGTCGTTGCCCTGCCGGGTGAACGTCTCGTGGGGCGCGACGTGGATCTCGACGTACAGGTCGCCCGCCGGCCCGCCGCCGGGACCGACCTCGCCCTGCTCGGCGAGCTGCACGCGGGTGCCGTTGTCGACGCCGGCGGGGATCTTCACGGTCAGCGCGCGGCGCGACCGGACCCGGCCGTCGCCGGAGCACTCGCGGCACGGCTCCGGGATGATCGTGCCGAAGCCGCGGCAGGCCGCGCAGGGGCGCAGGGTGCGAATCTCGCCGAGGAACGAGCGCTGCACGTGGGCGACCTCGCCCTGGCCCCGGCAGGTCTCGCACGGCACGGCGTGCGTGCCCGGCGCCGCGCCCTCACCGTGGCAGGTGCTGCACTGGACGGCCGTGTCGACGTTGAGCTCGCGGGTGACGCCGAACGCCGCCTCCGCCAGCTCGATCTCGAGCCGGATCAGCGCGTCCTGGCCGCGGCGCGACCGGGACCGCGGGCCGCGGCCGCCGGGACCGCCCGCGCCGCCCGGGCCCTGGCCGCCGAAGAACGCGTCCATGATGTCGGTGAACGAGAACCCGGGGCCCTGGCCGAACCCGCCGGCCCCGCCGAACGGGTCGCCGCCGCGGTCGTACGCCGCCCGCTTCTGCGGGTCGGAGAGCACCTCGTAGGCCCGGGTGACCTCCTTGAACCGCTCCTGGGTCTCGGGGTCGGGGTTCACGTCGGGGTGCAGCTGACGGGCGAGACGCCGGTAGGCCTTCTTGATGGCGTCGGCGTCCGCGTCGCGGGCGACACCGAGAAGCTCGTACGGGTCCTGGCTCACGTGGGGTTCCTTCTGTGGTCCTGAGTCTGTGGTGCTGAGTCTGTGGGTCGGGGCGGGACGCTGGCGGGGCTCAGCCCTCGTCGAGGATCCGGGAGACGTAGCGGGCGACCGCGCGCACCGCCGCCATCGTGCCGGGGTAGTCCATGCGGGTGGGGCCCACGATGCCCAGGGTGGCCAGCGCCTGGTCGCGCGGGCCGTACCCGGTGGCGACCACGCTGGTCGAGGCGAACTGCTCGTAGGGCCCCTCGGCGCCGATCCGCACCGTGACCGCTCCGCCGGTGCTGGCCTCACCGAGCAGCTTGAGCAGCACCACGTGCTCCTCGAGCGCCTCGAGCAGCGGCCGGACCGCGGAGTCGAACGAGTCGCCGTACCGCGCGAGGTTGGCGGCCCCGCCGACGGCGATCCGCTCGTCGGAGCGGTGGTCGACCATCGCCTCCACCAGCGTGTCCACGACCGCGGCGGTGACGCCACCGTCGTCCCTGCCGTCCTGGGGGCCGTCGCCGGCGGCGTCGCCGGCCGTCGGCTCGGGCACCATGGCGCGCAGCGCGGTGGCGGCGTCGGCGATCACCTGACCGGTGGCGGCGCGGTTGACCCGGGCGCGCAGCCCGGCGAGGTCGTCGTCGGTCAGGTCGCGACCGAGCTCGACGACCCGCTGCTCGACCCGTCCGGTGCTGAGGATCAGCACCGCGAGCAGCCGGGCGGGGGCCAGGGGCACGAGCTCGACGTGGCGGACCGTGGAGCGGGAGAGCGTGGGGTACTGCACGACCGCCACCTGGCGGGTCAGCTGGGAGAGCACCCGCACCGAGCGCTGGACCACGTCGTCGAGGTCGACGGCGCCGTCGAGGAACGTCGAGATCGCGCGCCGCTCGGCGGTGCTCATCGGCTTGACGGTGCTGAGCCGGTCCACGAAGAGCCGGTAGCCCTTGTCGGTGGGGACCCGGCCCGCGCTGGTGTGCGGCTGGGTGATGTAGCCCTCGTCCTCGAGCGCGGCCATGTCGTTGCGGACGGTGGCCGGGGAGACCCCGAGCCGGTGGCGCTCGACCAGCGCGCGGGAGCCCACCGGCTCCTCGGTCGCGACGTAGTCCTCGACGATGGCCCGCAGGACCGCGAGCCGACGTTCCTCCTGCATCCCGCCTCCTCGTCGCCGGTGCGAGCGGCCTTTTGGCACTCGCGCGTCTGGAGTGCCAATGCTACAAGGCGGGACCGGTGTACGCGGCGTGCCAGTGGACACACCTTCCCCTCGGGACGGACAAAGGTTAGGCTTGCCTTGCTGAACGCGACCTGGAGGCGTGCATGACGGTGGACCGCACCAATCGACCCCTGCTCGACCCGGCGGAGCACGTCGCCCTCGCCCGCAGCATCCTGTCCTGCCCGGCCTCGGTCGGCCTGGTCGTGGACGGGTGCCCGGACGCCGTCCTCGACGACACCGTCGGGATGCAGGACGCGGGCGGCACCCCGACGTTCTCGTGCCCGGCGGACAGCCCGCTGGCGGCAGCCGGCCAGGAGCGGCGCAACGTCCTGCTCACCCTGCGCAGCGGGCTCGGCGAGCCGGGCTCGCCCGAGCGGGACCACCGGCTCACGCTGGCCGGCCAGCTGCGCGCCCACGCGGCGGAGGCGTGCGCCTGCTGCGACGCGTCCCGGGTGCGGGTCACCCTCGAGGTGGACCTCACGCTGCTCGGGACCGAGACCGGCGAGGCCTCGGTGCGGGTCCCCTCCGACGCCCTCCGCTCCCCCGTGCACCACCTGAACCGCGGCTACCTCCAGCGCTCCGCCGAGCACGCCGGCACCAGCCATCAGGACGAGCTGCGGCACGCGGTCGCGACGGCCACCGGGACGCCGCTGCCCGACGTGCTGGGCGTGACCCTGCGCGACCTGACGACCACCGGCGTGCACGTGCACTGGGTCGACGTGGACGGCGGGCACGTCGCCCGGGTCGAGTTCCCCCGCGCCGCGCGCACCCCCGCCGAGCTCGGCGAGCTGCTGCGCCGCGAGCTGCACTCCGGGCTCCGCTGACACCGGCGACAGGTCCTCCCGGCTAGCCTGCCGGGATGCCGTTCACGGAGGTCGCCGACCGGGTCTGGGTCGCGCGCTACGCGTGGTTCGACGTCAACGTCAGCCTGGTCGGCGGTGCCGACGGCGTGCTGCTCGTCGACACGACCGCCTCCGCCGTCGCCGCCCGCGAGGTCGTGGAGGACGTACGCCGGCTCGGGGTCGGCCCGGTCCTGGGCATCGTGAACACCCACGAGCACTTCGACCACACCTTCGGCAACGGCACCCTGCGCACGGCGTACGGCGCGGTCCCGATCCACGCCCACGAGACCGCGGCGGAGCGGACCGTCGAGGCCGGCGAGCGCGCCAAGGCGCTGTACGACGCCGACCCGGAGGACCCCCGCGGCGACGAGGTGCGCGCGACCGAGGTGGTCCCGGCGGACCACACGTTCTCCTCCGCGGTCGCGCTCGACCTGGGCGACCGGCAGGTCGAGCTGGTGCACCCCGGGCGCGGGCACACCGGCGGCGACCTGGTCCTGCGCGTGCCGGACGCCGACGTCCTGCTCGCCGGCGACCTGGTCGAGGAGTCGATGCTCACCGACGGCGTCCCGGGCTTCGGGTCCGACTGCTACCCCTTGGAGTGGCCGTGGAGCCTCGACATCGTCCTCGGGCTGACCACGTCCGCGAGCGTGGTGGTCCCGGGCCACGGGGCGCCGGTCGACCGCGCCTTCGTGGAGGAGCAGCGCAACGCGATCGGCGTGGTCGCCGAGACGATCCGCGACCTGGCCGCCCGCGGGGTGCCGGCCGCCCAGGCGCTCGAGGCCACCGAGTGGCCCTACCCGCGCGAGCGGCTGGTGGACGCCGTACGCCGGGGGTACGAGCACCTGCCCCGCGGCCAGCGACGCCTGCCTCTCGTCTGAGCGGGTACCTGCTCGCCCATGACGAACCGCGACGAGAACACCACCGACGAGTCCGACGCGACCACGGGCGTCCCCGACGAGGCGCTGCCCGACGACCTGGTGCCCGCCGACGACAACCCGCTGGCCGAGGGACTCGAACCCGGCGAGTCCGTGGACGACCTGCTCACCGGCGGCAAGCAGGCCGACCAGGACGGCGAGCAGGACGCCGACCAGGACGCCGCTGAGACGTCGGACACGTCACAGCAGGACTGAGCGGCGCGCGTCCCCGGCGCCGTCGGCGCCGAGGCCTAGCGTGGCGGTCGTGGCAGACCGATACGGCTCCGACGTCCTCTCCACCGACTGGCGCGCCCCGAAGCGCGGCCGGGCCGTGGAGACCCCGGCGCAGATCGGCGCGGTCGTCGAGGAGGTCACCACCGACTGGTGCGGCGAGATCATCGCCGTCGACCGCGACCTGGACACCGTGACCCTCGAGGACCGCCGCGCGCGCCGCCGCACGTTCCCGCTCGGCCCCGGCTTCCTGCTGGAGGGTCGCCCGGTGATCCTCACCGCCCCGGTGCACCGCACGGCCCCGGCGAAGCCGACCCACACCGCGTCCGGGTCCGTCGCCGTCCCGAACGCCCCGGCCCGGGTCGCCCGCGCCAGCCGGATCTTCGTCGAGGGCCGGCACGACGCCGAGCTGGTCGAGAAGGTCTGGGGCGACGACCTGCGGGTGGAGGGCGTCGTGGTCGAGTACCTCGACGGCGTCGACGACCTCGCCGAGCACCTCCGCGACTTCCGCCCGGGCCCGCAGCGGCGGGTGGGCGTGCTCGTCGACCACCTGGTCGCCGGGTCCAAGGAGAGCCGGATCGCGCAGTCGGTGGCCCGGTCCCCGATCGGCAAGCACGTGCTGATCGTGGGTCACCCGTTCATCGACGTCTGGGCCGCCGTGAAGCCCGACCGGGTGGGGCTGGAGCGCTGGCCCGACATCCCGCGCACGATCGAGTGGAAGAAGGGCGTCTGCCAGCATCTCGGCTGGCCGCACCGCGACCAGGCCGACATCGCCCGTGCGTGGAAGCAGATCCTCGGCCGCGTCTCGTCCTACCACGACCTCGACCCCGCCCTCCTCGGTCGCGTCGAGGAGCTCATCGATTTCGTCGCGAGCTCGGACTGAGCCTGCGAAGGACGAGCGAGCCGTCTCGAAACCCAGTCGGGTCCCGAACTCAGCACGCACCTAGCTCCGCAGCATCAGGCCCTGCGAGTCCTTGCTGTCGGTGGCGAGGATGATGATCCCGTCGATGAACGGCCAGAGCCCGCCGACGCCGCAGGTGAAGATCGTGACCAGCAGCTGGGCCACGCCCATGCCGCTGTCGCCCAGGTAGAACCGGCCGATGCCGAGCGGCAGCAGGATCTGCAGCAGGCCGGCGACCAGCTTGGACTTCTCCGAGTACGGGATGCCCGTGGTCGGGTGCACGCCGTACGGCGCCCCGGGGACCGCACCCGGGGCACCCGGGAAACCGGGGTAGCCGGGGTAGCCGGCGGCGTACGGCTGGGTCGGGGGCTGGGTGTACGGCGGCTGCTGCCCGTAGGGCTGCGTCGGGTCGTCCTCGTGCGGTCCCTGCGTCATGGGGGCAGCCTAGGGGTTTCTCAGGGCAGCAGGTCGCGGACCACGGCGTCGGCCAGCAGCCGGCCGCGCTGGGTGAGCACCAGCCGGTCCCCCGCGGTCACGCCGAGGCCCTCGGCCACCACCCGCGGCACCGCGGCGCGGCCGGCGGCGTCGAGCACGTCGAGCGGCAGCCCGTCGCGCAGCCGCACCTCGAGCAGCACCCGCTCCACGCGCTGGTCCTCGGGGGCGAGCACCTCGCGGGCGTGCGCGGGGCTGACACCGGCGGCGAGCCGGTCGGCGTACGCCGCGGGGTGCTTGACGTTCCACCAGCGCACCCCGCCGACGTGGGAGTGCGCGCCGGGGCCGACGCCCCACCAGTCGGCGCCGGTCCAGTAGAGGACGTTGTGCCGGCACCTCGTGTCGGGGCCGGTGGACCAGTTCGAGACCTCGTACCACTCCAGCCCGGCCGCGCTGAGCCGCTCGTCGACGAGCAGGTACTTGTCGGCGAGGTCGTCCTCGTCGGGCATCGGGAGCACCCCGCGGCGCACCTGCCGGGCCAGGGCGGTGCCGTCCTCCACGATGAGGGAGTACGCCGAGACGTGGTCGGGCGCGCAGGCGAGCGCGGACTCCACGGTGGTCTCCCAGTCGGCGAGGCTCTCGCCGGGGGTGCCGTAGATCAGGTCCAGGCTGAGGCTGCCGCCCTCGGCCGGGTCGAACCCCGCGGCGCGGGCCCAGGCCACGACGTCCGGCACCCGCGCCGGGTCGTGGGTGCGGTCGAGGACCCGGAGCACGTGGTCGACCGAGGACTGCATGCCGAACGAGATCCGGTTGAAGCCGACCGCGCGGAGCTCCTCGAGGTCGCGGGCGGTGACGCTGTCGGGGTTCGCCTCGGTGGTGATCTCGGCGTCCGGGGCGAGGCCGAGCTCGGCGTTGATCGCCGCGACCACCGAGCCCAGGTCGGCCGGGCTGAGCAGCGTCGGCGTGCCGCCGCCGAAGAAGACGGTGGAGACGGGCAGGTCCCGGTCGCCCAGCACCCGCCGGATCCGGCGGACCTCGGCGATCGCGGCCTCGGCGTACGTCCCCCGCGAGGCGCCGGGCGCGCCGCCCACCGGCCCGAGCTCCTCTGCGGTGTAGGTGTTGAAGTCGCAGTAGCCGCACCGCACGACGCAGAACGGCACGTGCACGTAGAGGCCGAAGGGTCGCTCCCCGAGGCCGGTCAGCGCTGCGGGGGGCAGCGACCCGTCGGCCGGGACCGGGTCGCCGGGGGGAAGAGCGGACGGCACGCCTCCATGGTCTCAGGCGTGCGTACGACGCGGCGTGTGGGCCCACCGGGTCTCGACACGCTCCGTCGCGTCCTCGATCACTGGAAGTCACGCGAGCGGTGCCGGGCCCGCAGCGCCTGGCCGGCCTGCGGGTAGAGCTCCTCGAGCGCGCCGAGCCGGTCGGCGACCAGGTTGGTGGCGCCGTCCTCGCGCTCGAGCATCCCGCGGATCACCATGCCGGCCGACGACGCGGCGACCTGGCGGTACCGACGCCAGACCCCCGCGGCGCAGATGACGTTGAGCATGCCGGTCTCGTCCTCGAGGTTGAGGAACGTCGTGCCGCCGGCGGTGCCGGGCCGCTGCCGGTGGGTGACCATCCCGGCCACCGTCACCCGCCGACCCGCCTCGGCGGTGGCCAGGTCGGCGACCGACAGCACCCCGCCGGCGCGCAGCCGGTCGCGGAGGTGCACGAACGGGTGCGCCTCCGGGGTGATCCCGGTGGCCCACAGGTCGGCCATCGTGGTCTCGACCTCGTCCATCTCCGGGAGCTGCGGCGCCTCGCCGGTCACCCGCAGCCCCTCGAGCTGGTCGTCGCGCTCGGTCCAGCCGGCGTTCCACAGCGCCCGGCGCCGGCTCAGCCCGGCGCTCTCGAAGACCCCCGCGGTGGCGAGCGCCTCGAGCTGGCGGGGCTCCAGCCCGGCCCGCCGGGACAGGTCGACCTGGTCGTCGAAGGGCCGCTCCTCCCGGGCGGCGACGATCCGGGCGGCCACGTCCGCGCCGATGCCGCGCACGGAGTCCAGCCCCAGGCGGACGGCGTACGCCGTGTCGCGGCGGTGGACGGGCGTCGGGTCGGGGGTGCCCTCGACGAACTCGGTACGTCGGGGGTGGTCCTCGAGGCACGCGTCCAGACCGGTCGGGCCGGGCTCGGCACCGGGCAGCAGCTCGAGGTCGGCGACCGCCGCGGAGTGCGTCAGGTCGGGACGCAGCACCCGGACGTCGTGGCGGCGCGCGTCGCCGACCAGCGACTGCGCGGAGTAGAAGCCCATCGGCTGGGCGCGCAGCAGCGCGGCCAGGAACGCGCCCGGGTAGTGCAGCTTGAACCAGGAGCTGGCGTAGACGAGCTTGGCGAAGGAGAGCGAATGGCTCTCGGCGAAGCCGAAGTTCGCGAAGGAGAGGATCTTCAGGTAGATCGCCTCGGCGTCCTCGCCGTGGATGCCGCGGCGCCGCATGCCGGCGAAGAGCTTGTCCTTGATGCTCTCGATCCGCTCGACACCGCGCTTGGACCCCATCGCGCGGCGCAGCAGGTCGGCCTCGTCGGGCGTGCAGTCGCCGATGGTCTTGGCCATGTCCATCAGCTGCTCCTGGAAGAGCGGGACGCCGAGGGTGCGCTCGAGGACCGGCCGCAGCTCCTCGTGGGGGTAGGTCACCGGCTCGCGGCCGGTCGCCCGGCGGATGTAGGGGTGCACGGCCCCGCCCTGGATCGGCCCGGGACGGATCAGCGCGATCTCGATCGCCAGGTCGTAGAAGGTGCGCGGCCGCAGCCGCGGCAGGGTGCCGATCTGGGCCCGGCTCTCGACCTGGAAGACGCCCACCGAGTCCGCCCGGCACAGCATGTCGAAGACCGCGGGCTCCTCCTTGGGCACGGTGCTGAGCTCCCACGGCTCGCCGAGGTGGGTCTCGGAGATCCGCATCATGTGGTCGAGCGCGGAGAGCATCCCGAGGCCGAGCAGGTCGAACTTCACCAGCCCCATGAACTCGCAGGCGTCCTTGTCCCACTGCAGGACGGTGCGCTTGTCCATCCGCGCCCGCTCGATCGGGCAGACCTCGCCGATCGGCCGCTCGGTGAGCACCATCCCGCCGGAGTGGATGCCGAGGTGGCGCGGCGCCCCCAGCAGGGCGTTGGCCAGCGAGACCACCGGCTCGGGGGCGCTGTCGGGCCCGGGGTTCTCCGAGCGGACCTCGCTCCACGAGCTGATCTGCTTGGACCAGGCGTCCTGCTGGCCGGGCGCGTGCCCGAGCGCCTTGGCGGCGTCGCGGACCGCCATCTTGGGGCGGTAGCCGATCACGTTGGCGACCTGCGCGGCGTTGTGGCGGCCGTAGCGCTCGTAGACCCACTGGATCACCTCCTCGCGCCGGTCGGAGTCGAAGTCGACGTCGATGTCGGGCTCCTCGTCGCGGTGGGCGGAGATGAACCGCTCGAACGGCAGCCGGTAGAAGACCGGGTCGATGGCGGTGATGCCGAGGGCGTAGCAGACCGCCGAGCTGGCCGCCGAGCCGCGGCCCTGGCACAGGATCCGCTGCGAGCGGGCGAACTCGACGATGTCGTGGACGATGACGAAGTAGCCGGCGAAGTCCTTGCGGTCGATCACGGTCAGCTCGTGCTCGACCTTCGCCCGCGCCTCCGCCTCGAGCGGGCGGCCGGCGTACCGCTCGGCGAAGCCGCGCTCGGTCAGCTCGCGCAGCCAGCTCATCGGGGTGTGCCCCTCGGGGATGCCCTTCTTGGGCAGCCGCGGGGACGCCTTCTGCAGGTCGAAGGCGACCTCGTCGGCGAGCACCACGCTGCGCGCGACCGCGCCGGGGTGCCGGGCGAAGCGGCGCGCCATCTCCTCGCCCGACCGCAGCGACGCGGCGCCCGAGGGACGCAGCCAGCCGTCCATCTCGGCCAGGCTGCGCCGCGCCCGCACCGCCGCCATCGCGGCGGCCAGGCGGTGCCCCTCGGGGCGCGCGTGGTGGACGTTGTTGGTGGCCACCACCGGCAGCCCGCGGTCGGCGGCCACCGCGGCGAGCAGGTCGTTGTCGGCGGAGTCGCGCGGCAGGCCGTGGTCGGTCAGCTCCACCACGACGTTGCCGGCCCCGAACCGGGCGGCGAGCAGGTCGAGCTCGGCCGCCGCGACCGCGGGCCCGCTCGCGGCCAGCGCCTGGCGCACCGCGCCCTTGCGGCAGCCGGTGAGCACCAGCCAGTGCCCGTCCGACGGACCGCCGGCGCGCTCCGCGAGCTCGTCGAGGTCGTAGAGCGGCCGGCCCTTCTCGTCGCCGCGGAGCTGGGCGTCGGTGATCGCCCCGGCGAGCCGGTGGTAGCCCTCGACGCCGCGGGCCAGGACCAGCAGGTGGCTCCCCTCGGGGTCGGGCACGCCCAGCTGCGGCCGGTCCAGGCCGAGGGAGAGCTCGGCGCCGTAGACGGTGCGCAGGGCGTGCGGCTGGGCGGTCTCGGCGAACAGCGGGGCGCCGTAGAACCCGTCGTGGTCGGTGATCGCCAGCGCGTGCAGGCCGAGGCGGACCGCCTCGTGCACGAGGTCGTCGGGGCCGCTGGCGCCGTCGAGGAAGCTGAAGCTGCTGTGGCAGTGCAGCTCGGCGTACGGCGTGACCGGCCCGGTGGGGAGGGGTACGTCGACCTCGGCCTGGGCGCGCTTGCGCGTGGAGATCGGCGCCTCCGGGTCCTGCGGCCGCGGCCGCCCCGAGAGCCGGGCCTCGAGCTCGCCCCAGGACATGTTGGCGGGGTTGTTCCAGCCCATCAGTCGTAGCCCGCCTCGGTCCACCAGACCCCGCCGTCGAGGGTGAGCAGCCAGGCCCGCCCGTCGACGCCGACCACCTGGAAGCGCGCCACCCGGCGCCCGCCCGGCTCCCACCACAGCTCCTCGACCGGCCACGGACCGGCCCACGCCGCGACCGGCTGGCGGTCCTCGTCGGGCGAGGCGCGGAACACGGCCGGCTCGGCGGTCAGCGTGCCGCGGTCGTCGAGGGTGACGGGACGCCCGCCCTCGGCGTACACCTCCGCGGCCCAGGGGGTGCGCAGCACCCGGGCGGGCGCCGGCGGGGGCAGCGAGCCCGGCCACGGCGGCCCGGCGGGTCGCAGCCCGGTCGGCCGCTCCCCCCACGGCACCCACGCCTGCCGGTCGGCGGGGCCGCGGCCGCCCTGCAGCACCGGGACGACGACCGCGTCGTGGCCGAGCATCCCCTGCACCCGGGCGATGCCGCGGCCGACCCGCTCGTCGGTGCCGCCCCAGAGGGCGTCGGCGTGGACGGCGTCGGGGACGACGGTCTCGGGGACGAACCGCACCCGGGCCACCGGCGAGCGCACGTCACCGGCCCGGAAGCCGCCCTGGAGCTGCCAGTGCAGCCGGTCGACGAGGTCGGCGGCGGTGAAGAAGCGCGGGTGCAGCCAGGTGCGGGACGAGGCCGGCCGGCCCTCGGGGTCCTCGCCCTCGCAGCGCGCCTCGACCCGCACCTCGGTGCAGACCAGGCCCAGGTGGGCCAGCCCGGCGACCAGGTCGTCGGCGGTGCGGCGCACGCTGAAGGCGATGGTCTCCGCGGAGTCCAGCGGCGGCTCGAAGTCGACGTGCCGGGCGAGCTCGGGCGGCGGCGTGCGGGTCGGGAGGTGGACCGAGCCCTCGCCGGCGACCACCCGGTGCACCCAGGCGACGTGGGGGCCGAACCGGTCGCGCACCTCCACCGCCCGCAGCCGGGCCAGGTCGCCGAGGGTGCGCAGCCCCAGCCGCTTGAGCAGGCTCACCGCGTCGGGCTCGTCGAGGACGTCGACCGGCAGCTCACGCAGGAACTGCCCGGACCCGCCGGCCGGCACCACCAGGCTCTCCTGGGGACGGGCCCGGCGGGCCGCCTGCTCGGCGGTGAACAGCTCGTCGGCCACCCCGGTGCGGTTGTCCCAGACCCCGAGGGTCACCAGCCGCTCGGCGAGCACCGCGCCCGCCTCCGCCTCGCCGCCGTAGAACCGGCCGGGCGAGCGCAGCGCGACCAGCCCGGGACGCAGCGGCGCCACCCCCGGCCGGATCTCCTCCACCGCGGCCAGCACGTCCTCGAAGGTGCGCGCGTCGCGGTCGGGCGAGGCGGCCAGCACCGCCAGCTCGGGGCAGCGCCCCTGCGCGTCACGGCGGCGCATGCCCCGGCGTACGCCGGAGGCGCGGGCGGGCCCGTTGCAGGCCTGGACGAGGTTGGCGTGGAAGACGGCGGCCGGCACCCTGGGGGGCAGGCCGGCCTCGGTGGCCGCGGCCGTCACCGGCCAGTCGGGGCACCAGACGACCAGCACCCGCTGGTCGGGACCGCGCGTCCGGCCGGGCATCAGCCGGCCTCGCGCACGACGCGCGGCGCGGTCAGTGGCGCGGTCCCCGGCACCGCACGGCGTACGCCGGCGGCGGGGTCGGGCAGCCAGAGGTCGGTGCGCCGGGGCGGGGCCGCGCCGCGGCGTACCGACACCGAGACGCGGCGCGCGCTGAGGTGGCCGTGGCCGCGGCCGAGCCCGGACCAGGCCGGCTCGTCGGCGCTCAGCCGCGCCTCGCTGCGCGGCCAGGACCCCTGGACCAGCAGGACGGCCGAGCGCTTGCGCAGCCGGGCGCCGAGCCGCTCGGCCACGGCGGGGGTGACCCGGCCGCCCGGGCGCAGCAGCACCACCGGGGTGACGTCGACGAGCGCGGCGGTCACCTCGAGCCACTGCTCGCCGGGGTCGGGCACCAGGACGGTGCGCCCCAGGTCGACGCCGAGCTCGGCCGCGGCCTCGGCCCCGAAGTCGGGGACCCCGACGACCGCGCACCAGTCCCCCGCCCGCGAGGGACCGGCGAGCAGGGTCATCGCCAGCGCCAGGCCGTCGACCTCGTAGCTGGACCCCGCGTGCAGCGAGACCACCCCGGAGAGCGCCGGGTGCACCGGCAGCGGCACCCGCGCGACGCCGTCGGTCATCCGCTGCATCCGCTCGCGCAGCTGCGCGACGTCGGGGACGTCGGGCGTCAGGGAGGAGGCGGCTGCGGACACACCCCATTGTCGAACATGTGTTCGAACCAGTCAACTGCCGAGTCGGCGCTTGTGTCCGCCGAGAACGCCGAGTCGGCGCTTGTGTCCTGTGGAGAACCCGGACACCAGCGCCGACTCGGCGTACTGGAGCGTTGGTGGAGCAGGTGGATCAGGAGGCGTAGAGCGCGGCGATCCGCTCCTGGTTGTTGTCCTCCACGACGTTGCGCTTGACCTTCATCGAGGGGGTCAGCTCACCGGACTCGATGGTGAGGTCGTGGTCGAGGATCTCCCACTTCTTGATGGTCTCCCAGCGGTTCAGCCGGCTGTTGAGCTCCTCGACGTACCCGGCGACCATCTTCTTGGCGGCCTCGGAGGTGACGATGTCGGAGTACGACGCGCCGGACATGCCGTTCTCCTCGGCCCAGCCCGCCATCGCGTCGGGGTCGAGGGTGACCAGCGCGACCACGTAGTTGCGCTCGCTGCCGAAGACCATGAACTGGCTGGTGTAGGGGCAGATCGCCTTGAACTTCGACTCGATCGAGGAGGGGGCGATGTACTTGCCGCCGGAGGTCTTGAACAGGTCCTTGATCCGGCCGGTGATCGTGAGGAACCCGTCGGCGTCGATGCTGCCCTTGTCGCCGGTGCGCAGCCAGCCGTCCTCGGTGAACGCCTTCGCGGTCTCCTCGGGGAGGTTGTGGTAGCCCTCCATCACGTGCGGGCCCTTGATCTGCACCTCGTCGCCCTCGCCGATCCGGATCTGCGCACCCGGCAGAGCGGGACCGACCGAGCCGATCTTGTAGTCGTCGGGGTGGTTGACCGTCGCGCCCGCGGCGTTCTCGGTCATGCCGTAGCCCTCGAGGATCAGGATGCCCGCGGCGTTGAACCACTCCGCGATCTCCTGGTTGAGCGCGGCGGAGCCGGAGATGAAGAACCGCACCCGTCCGCCGAAGCGGTCGCGGACCTTGCTGAAGACCAGCTTGTCGAACAGGCCGTGCTGCACCTTGAGCCCGAACGGCACCGGCTTGCCCTCGCGCTGGAGCCGCTGCACCTTGATGCCGACCTCGAAGGCCTTGAGGAAGAGCTTCTCCTTGGCGCCACCCTCGCTCTGCTGCATGGTGACGATCCGGCCGTGGGCCTTCTCGAAGATGCGCGGCGCGGCGCCCATGAACGTCGGCTTCACGATGCCGAGGTTCTCGACGATCTTCTCCACGCGGCCGTCGATGGCGGTGGCGAACCCGCAGGCGAGCTGGGTCGAGAGCAGCACCTTGCCGAACGAGTGCGCCATCGGCAGCCAGAGGAACTGCAGGTCGTCCTCGTGGAGGATGTTCTGCGCCTTGATCGCCGCGCCCTCGTAGACCCACGACCGGTGCTGCAGCCGGACGCCCTTGGGCCGGCCGGTGGTGCCGGAGGTGTAGATCAGCGTCGCGAGCTGGTCGGGGGCGATCGACTTCGCGGTCTGCTCGATGACGTCGGGGTGCTCGGCGAGGTAGGCGTCGCCGAGCTCGGCCAGCGCGTCCAGGGTGATCACCCAGTCACCGTCGCCGGCGCCGTCGAAGACCACGACCTTCATGACGTGCGGGAGCTCGTTCTTGTGGGCGGTCAGCTTGGCGACCTGGGTGTCGTCCTCGGCGAAGACCACGCGGCACTCCGCGTCGCCGAGGATGTACGCCGTGTCCTCGCCGTTGGTCGACGGGTAGACGGTGGTCGTGGCGGCACCGGCGCACATGATCGCCAGGTCGGCCAGGATCCACTCGTAGCGGGTGTTGGAGGCGATCCCGACGCGCTGCTCGGACTCGATCCCGAGCGAGAGCAGTCCGGCGGCGAGCTGCGAGACGCGCTCCCCCGCCTGCTTCCAGGTCACCGACTCCCAGGCCTCGCCGCGCGGGAAGCGGTAGGCCTCCGCGTCCTGCGAGGCCTTGACCCGGTCGAGGAACTGCACGGCGACGTTGGGGTCGAGGTGGTCGACGAAGCTCGTGTCGTGGTTGACGGGCATGTCTCTCCTGCTGGTTGACCGGAGGAGGCGGGTCACCCGACCCTCCCGGCGCGGGCTGATGAGGCGTAACCTACGTCACTTCCGAACCCGCCGGTAACCGTTCCCGCCGACTCGGACGGCCGGTGTGGACCGCACCAGGGGTCGCGGCCGGGGTCGCGGCCGGGGTCGCGGCCGGGGTCGCGGCCGGGGTCGCGGCCGGGGTCGGGATCGGCGTCGGGATCGCGGTGAGGTGCGGGTCGCCGGCCGGGACGTCATCCGACCTGGTGCCGATACCCGCCGGACCGCATGACGTCCCGGAGGACGTCAGGAGGCGGAGGACCGCCCAGGTCACCGGCAGGCGGCGACGTACGCCTCGGCCTTGACCCGCACCTTGGCGGCCAGCCCGTCGACCTCCAGGAGCCGCGGCAGCAGCGCGGGCTCGGTGAAGATGGCGCGGAACATCATCGAGACGGTGACGCCGTGCCCCGGCTGGTGGACGACCTCGAGCGGGTCGCCCGCGGCGATCGGGCCCTCGGCCAGCACCCGCAGGTACGGTCCCGGGCGACCGACGAGCGCGAACCGCTTGACCCAGGCGCGGTTGTCGTAGCCGCTGCGCCCCATCCACACCTTGAAGTCGTTGCAGGGCGTGCGCACCGAGGCGACCTCGAGCAGCACGTCGCCGATCCGCCAGCGCTCCCCGATCTCGGACTCGTTGACGTCGAGGCCCGCGGTGGTGAGGTTCTCGCCGAACTGGCCGTCGCGCAGCTCCTCGCCGAGCTCGGCGCCCCAGGCGTCGAGGTCCTCGCGCGCGAACGCGTAGACGGCCTGGTCGACCCCGCCGTGGTGCACCGTGTCGGAGACCTGGTCACCTGCCAGTCCGAGCCGGCTGACGTCGACCGGGCCGGCCACGGCGACCTTGTCGATGCTGGTCCGCCCGATCCCCGCCCAGGGCGCCTCCCGGGGGGTGCCGACGTTGACGGAGACGAGGTGGGCCACCCGCGGATCCTCCCAGGCGCCGGGGACCGTTCACGAATCCGGAAAGTCAGTCCTGGACCGCCTTGGCGACCGCGATGCAGGCGGTCAGCCAGGTGCGGTCGGGCGCGTCCGGGTGGTCCTGGAGCTCCCACATCGCGCTGTGCGCCGCCCGCACGACCGCCCAGTCGCGGGCCCGGTCCTCGTCCAGCCCGGCGGCGTCGACCAGCGTGTGGAAGCGCCGCCGCACTCCCCCGCGGACGTCGCCCGCGAGCTCGTCCCACCGGCTCCACAGCATCGGCGCCAGCTCGGAGTGCGGGTCGCCGTCCACCGGCTTGGGGTCGATGGCCAGCCACGGCTCGCGGTCCGCGGCGAGCACGTTCTCGTAGTGCAGGTCGCCGTGCACCAGAGTCCCGTGGCTCGCGGGGTCGGCCACCAGGTCGCGACCGAGGGAGATCGCCTGCTCGACCAGCCGGTGCGGGACCGGGGCGTCGCGGGGCAGCCGGGCGAGCTGGTCGGTCCAGCGCTCGACGTACGCCGTCTGCCGGCGCAGCCGGCCGGGTGCGGGCACGTGCAGCCGACCGTAGAGGCCCGCGACCACCTCGCACGCCGCCAGGTCCCACTCCTCGGTGAGGTCGCGCCGGTGCAGCCGCTCGAGCAGGAGCAGGCGCCGCCCGGGGTCGGCGCGGAGCAGCCGGACGGCGCCGTCGCCGCCCCACCGCTGCAGGGCCAGCGCCTCCTGCTCCTCCTCCTCACCCGGACAGACCAGCTTCAGGACGGCCGGGGTGCCGTCGCGGTCGGTCACCGGCAGCACGAGCGCGGTCCAGCCGTGCGTCGCCGGGCCGTCGGCGACCAGCTCCCACTCCTCGACCACGTCGTCGACCAGCCGGGGCAGGCGCTCGACCCAGGTCGCCCACGCCGGCCCGCGGGCGGCGAAGGCGAGCACGCCGTCGGGCAGGGTCAGGGGCACCCGCGCTACTTCTTGCCGGCCTTCTCGGTCGGCTGGGTGGTGGAGAGCGCCGCGACGAACGCCTCCGGCGGCACCTCGACGGTGCCGATGTTCTTCATCCGCTTCTTGCCGGCCTTCTGCTTCTCGAGCAGCTTGCGCTTGCGGGTGATGTCGCCGCCGTAGCACTTGGCGAGGACGTCCTTGCGGATCGCGCGGATGTTCTCGCGCGCGATCACCCGGGCGCCGATCGCGGCCTGGATCGGCACCTCGAACTGCTGGCGCGGGATCAGCTCCTTGAGCTTGCCGGCCATCATCACGCCGTAGGAGTACGCCGCCTCGCGGTGCACGATCGCGGAGAACGCGTCGACCGGCTCGCCCTGCAGCAGGATGTCGACCTTCACCAGGTCGGCGGCCTGCTCGCCGGAGCGCTCGTAGTCGAGCGAGGCGTAGCCCTTGGTGCGCGACTTCAGCTGGTCGAAGAAGTCGAAGACGATCTCGCCCATCGGCAGCGTGTAGCGCATCTCGACGCGGTCCTCGGAGAGGTAGTCCATCCCCTGCAGGTTGCCGCGCTTGTGCTGGCAGAGCTCCATGATCGTGCCGATGTAGTCGCTGGGGCTGAGGATCGTCGCCTTGACGACCGGCTCGCGCACCTCGGCGATCTTGCCCTCGGGGTACTCGCTCGGGTTGGTCACCACCAGCTCGGTGCCGTCCTCCATGACGACCTCGTAGACCACGTTGGGCGCGGTCGAGATGAGGTCGAGGTTGAACTCGCGCTCGAGGCGGTCGCGGGTGATCTCCATGTGCAGCAGGCCGAGGAAGCCGATCCGGAACCCGAAGCCCAGCGCGCCGGAGGTCTCCGGCTCGAAGGTCAGCGCCGCGTCGTTGAGCTGCAGCCGCTCCAGGGCGTCGCGCAGCGTCGGGTAGTCGTCGCCGTCGATCGGGTAGAGCCCGGAGTAGACCATCGGGTTGGGGTGCTTGTAGCCGCCCAGCGCCTCGGTCGCGCCGTGGTGCTGGCTGGTGACGGTGTCGCCGACACGCGACTGCCGGACGTCCTTCACCCCGGTGATCAGGTAGCCGACCTCGCCCACGCCGAGGTCGCCGGCCTTGACCGGCTCGGGGCTGATCACGCCGACCTCGAGCATCTCGTGCACGGCGCCGGTCGACATCATCTTGATCCGGTCGCGGTGGGTGAGCTTGCCGTCGATGACCCGGACGTAGGTGACCACGCCGCGGTAGGTGTCGTAGACGGAGTCGAAGATCAGCGCGCGCGGGGGCGCGTCGGCGTCACCGATCGGGGGCGGGGTCTGCTTGACGATCTCGTTCAGCAGGGCCTCGACGCCGACGCCGGTCTTCGCGCTCACGCGCAGCACGTCCTCGGGCTCGCAGCCGACCAGGCCGGCGAGCTCCGCGCCGTACTTGTCGGGGTTCGCGCCGGGCAGGTCGATCTTGTTGAGCACCGGGATGATGTGCAGGTCGGCACCCATCGCGAGGTAGAGGTTCGCGAGCGTCTGCGCCTCGATCCCCTGGGCCGCGTCGACGAGCAGCACCGCCGCCTCGCACGCCTCGAGGGAGCGGGAGACCTCGTAGGTGAAGTCGACGTGCCCGGGGGTGTCGATCATGTTGAGGACGTAGTTGCCGGGGTCGGCGGCCTGGTCGTTGCCGGCCGGCACCGTCCACGGCATCCGCACGGCCTGGCTCTTGATCGTGATGCCGCGCTCGCGCTCGATGTCCATCCGGTCGAGGTACTGCGCCCGGGCGGCGCGGGCGTCGACGACGCCGGTGAGCTGCAGCATCCGGTCCGCGAGGGTCGACTTGCCGTGGTCGATGTGCGCGATGATGCAGAAGTTCCTGATGATCGCGGGATCGGTCTGGCCGGGCTGCGGAAGGCTGGGAGGCACGGGCTCTTCTCGACGTACGGGGTCGGGACGGTCCCCGACATCCTCCCATGCCGGAACGCCTGACCCCGACTCGACGGGACGGCATGATGCTTCCGTGACTGACCTCTGGCACTCGATCCCCGAGGCCCTGCGCGACCCGGTGGCGCTGGCCATGCCGTTCTTCGTCCTGTTCGTGCTCGTGGAGGCGGTGGCCGCGCACCTGCTGGAGGACGAGGTCGAGGACGGCGCGAAGCCGGCGTACGACCGGCGCGACGCGGTGACCAGCCTCAGCCTGGGCGCGGTGTCGGTCCTGGCCCTGTCGCTGTGGAAGGGCCTCGGCCTGGTCGTCTACTCCGTCCTGTTCGCCTACGTCGCCCCGTGGCACCTGCCCGCGGACGCCTGGTGGACCTGGGCGATCGCCCTGCTCGGCGTCGACTTCTTCTTCTACTGGGCGCACCGCGTCGCGCACCGGGTCCGGCTGGTCTGGGCGACCCACCAGGCCCACCACTCCAGCGAGTACTTCAACTTCTCCACCGCCCTGCGCCAGAAGTGGAACAACTCCCACGAGCTGGTCGCCTGGGCGCCGCTGCCGCTCCTGGGCGTGCCGCCGGCGCTGGTCTTCCTCGGCTTCTCGGTCTCGCTGGTCTACCAGTTCTTCGTGCACACCGAGCGGGTCGGCACCCTGTGGCGGCCGGTCGAGCTGGTGCTCAACACCCCCTCGCACCACCGGGTCCACCACGGCAGCGACCCGGAGTACCTGGACCGCAACTACGGCGGCATCCTGATCGTCTGGGACCGGCTCTTCGGGAGCTTCCAGCCCGAGCTGCACCGGCCGACGTACGGCCTGACGACGCCGGTCGGCACCCACAACCTGCTCCGCCTCCAGACCCACGAGTACGCCGCGATCCTGCGCGACGTACGCCGCGCGCCCACGCTGCGCGACAAGCTCGGCTACGTGTTCGGACCGCCGGGCTGGCGACCCGAGTCCGCCCGCGTCGCGGCCCTCCCTGCGACGAGCCGGGCCTGAGCACCGAGGATGTGGGCGTGACCCGCCCCCTCCCGAGCCCCGTCCCCCACGGCCGCACGGCCCGGCGGCTGGAGTGGGCGCACCTGCCGCCGCACGTCCGGGCCCTCGTCGAGCGCGAGTGCGGCTCGCCGGTGGTCGCCGCCACCTCGCAGGGCGGGGGGTACACCCCGGGCTTCGCCTCGGTGCTGGAGTGCGCGGACGGCAGCCGCCACTTCGTGAAGGCGGCGTCGGTGCTGGCGCAGCGCAGCTTCGCGCTCTCCTACCGCGAGGAGGCACGCAAGCTCGCCGCGCTCCCGCCGGAGGCGCCGGCTCCCCGGCTGCTCTGGCTCCACGACCGCGAGGACTGGGTGGTCCTCGGCATCGAGCACGTCGACGGCGGTACGCCGCCGCGCCCGTGGCGCCCGGCCGACCTGGAGGCCGCGGCGGCCGTGCTCGAGCGGATGGTCCCGGTGCTGACCCCGCCTCCCGCCGAGCTCGAGCTCGACCCGCTGGCCGAGGACCTCGCGGACTGGCCGGCCGCCTGGGACCACCTGCGCGCCACCCGCCCGGACCTGCCGCACCTCGACGAGGCGGCGGGCCTGGCCGCCGGGTTCGCCGCCGTGACGGCCGGCGACACGCTGGTGCACACCGATGTCCGCGACGACAACCTGCTGCTCGCCGCCGACGGGCGGGTGCTGCTCTGCGACTGGAACTGGCCCGCGGTCGGCGCCCCCTGGCTCGACACCGTGATGCTGATGATCGGCCCGCGCGGCGACGGGCTGGACGTCGACGCCCTGCTGGCCCGGCTCCCGCTGACCCGCGACGTGCCCCGCGAGCACGTCGACGTCCTGCTGGCGCTGCTGGTCGGCTACTTCTGGCGGCAGGCCGACGAGCGGGTGCCGCCCACCTCGCCGTACCTGCGCGACTTCCAGCGGTGGCAGGGCGACGTCGTCTGGGACTGGCTCGCGGAGCGACGGGGCTGGTCGTGACCTCGGCGGAGGACGATTTGGGAGGCCTCCGGCGCCGCTGCTAACCTTGTTCGTCGCGTGCTTGGCAGCAGCCTGCGCCGACCGCATCTGACTTCTGCAACACCTCCGAGCAGCATCCACAACCGAGGACGAAGGCTTAGTAGTGGCGAACATCAAGTCCCAGATCAAGCGGAACAAGCAGAACGAGAAGGCTCACGAGCGCAACAAGGCCGTGAAGACCGGACTCAAGTCTGCTGTCCGCAAGTTCCGCGAGCTCGCCGAGGCTGGTGACAAGGACGCCGCAGTCGTGGCCGCCCGCGACGCCGCCAAGAAGCTCGACAAGGCCGCCTCCAAGGGCGTGATCCACAAGAACCAGGCCGCGAACCGCAAGTCCGCGATCGCCCGGAAGTCCGCCGCTCTCTGAGCCCGGCACGCGAAGGCGTCGTCCCCTCGGGGGCGGCGCCTTTTTCGCGTTGGCTTCCCCGGGATAGTCCGGCACGTTCCAGCCGCCGACACCCCGCTGTATCCGACCGAAACGTGCCGGACTACCTCCGCTGAGCCGCTGACGCGATAGTCCGACACACCCGTGCTGTTCTCAGGCCCGGAAACAGCGACTGTGTGTCGGACTACCCCGACGTGCCACCGGCCGGGTTCTCCGGGACAGTCCGGCACGTTCCGGCTGCCGACACCCCGCCGTACCCGACCGGAACGTGCCGGACTACCTCGTGGGGTGCGGGAGGAGCTAGCGGTCGCGCAGGCCGGTGACGGTGAGGACCAGGCGCTCGAGGGTGTACGACGCGTCGGTGGCGGCTCCCTTGACGTCGGCGTCGGCCTGGGCCACCGCCCGGATCGCACGGGCGATCCCGGTGTCGGTCCAGCCGCGGGCCTGGTCGCGGATCGTGCGCAGCTTCCACGGCGGGACGCCGACCTCGCGGGCCAGGTCGTTGTCGCGCATCCGCGACGGCGCGGACCTGAAACGAGCCAGCCCGCGGGCTCCCGCAGCGAACGCCGAGGTCACGAGGACCGGCGCGGTGCCGCCGTCGAGCGCCCAGCGCAGCTCCTCGAGCGCGGCCTGGCGCCGACCCGAGAACGCCGCGTCGGCGACCGCGAAGGACTTGGCCTCGGCGCGCCCGCCGAAGTAGCGCTTGACCTTCTCGGTGTCGAGCGCCTCGCCGGGGAAGTCGTGGGTGAGCTGGTGGGCCGCCGCGGACAGCGAGCGGAGGTCCTGGCCGACCGACTGCACGAGGAAGTCTGCGGCGGCGCGGTCGATGCTCGAGCCGTGGCTGCGGACCTCGCCGGCCACGAAGGCCGGGAGCTCGGAGACCTTCAGCTCACCGGAGCGGGAGTCGGTCACGGTGGGGAGCTTGCGCAGCTTGGTGAGCACCCCGGAGCCCTTGGGGCCGCCGCCGTGGACCAGCACCAGCGCGACCTCGTCGGACGGCGCCGCGGCGTACGCCAGCAGGCCGTCGACGGACTCCTCGGGCAGCTGCTCGAGGCCCCGCACGACCACGCACCGGATGCTGGAGAACAGTGAGGGAGCGGCCATCTCGCCCAGGGTCGCCAGCGACAGGTCGGAGGCGGTGGTCTCGCTCAGCTCGGCCTCGGCGTCGTGGCGCCGGACCGCCTCGCGGACGGCCTGGACCGTGCGCTCGTTGAGGAACTCCTCCTTGCCGGTCACCAGGGTGACGCGACCCAGGACGTCTGCTGCACTCGGACCTCTCGCCATGGTGGGGCCAGCCTGCCACAGCGCTCCGACGGCCCGTGCAGGTCAGGGTGCCGGTCAGTCCCGGGTCGCCGTTCCGAGCCCGTCGGCGCCGGTGGCGAGCACCGCCAGGTCGCCGTCGAGGTCGGTGCGGAGGACGTCGGCCCCGGACGCGAGGAGCGGCTCCACCGCCTCCGGCGCGGGGTGCCCGTAGTCGTTGTCGGCGCCCACGGAGACCAGCACGACGTCCGCGTCGAGGGAGGCGAGGAACGCCGGGTCCTGGTGCCGGCTGCCGTGGTGGGGCAGCTTGAGGACGTCGACGGCGAGGCCGGGAAGCGACCGGGCGAGCGCAGCCTGGCCGGGCGGCTCGAGGTCGCCGGTCAGGAGCACCCGCACCCCGTCGACCTCCACCAGCAGCACCACGCTGGCGTCGTTGGCCGCGCTCCCGTCGCCGGGACCGGTGCGCACCGGAACGGCGGGAGCGAGGACCTGCACGGTGGCCTCGCCGACGGCGCGGGTGCCCGGCACGGCAGGACGGAGGGGTACGCCGGCCGCGCTCGCGGCACGCTCGACCGCGGCGACGCCGGACGTGGGGTCGAGCACCGGGCTGGTCTCCACGACCCCCACCTCCCGGCCCTCCAGCACCCCGGCGAGCCCGTCGACGTGGTCGGCGTGGAAGTGGGTGAGCACCACCAGCGGCACCGCCGTGATGCCGAGCCGGTCCAGGCAGCGGTCGACGGCCGGTGGGTCGGGTCCGGCGTCCACGACGATCGCCGCACCGGGTCCGGCGCGTACGACCAGCGCGTCCCCCTGCCCGACGTCGCAGGCGACGAGGACCCAGCCCGCGGGTGGCCAGCCGGGCGTCGGCAGGCGGACGGCGACGACCACCACCACGAGGACGGCGCAGGCCAGTCCCGTCGACGGGCGGCGCAGCACCCGCGGGGCCAGGAGGGCCACCGCGACGCTGAGCAGCGTGAGCAGGGTGAGCGGCAGGACGCCGGTGCCCCAGTCGACCGCCGCCGTCGGGAGCTCGGCACCCCGCCGGGCGACGGTCACGATCCACGCGACGCACCAGGCGGCGAGCGTGCCGACCGCCCGGCCCAGGTGGTCGGAGACCAGTCCGGCCAGACCACCCATCAGCCCGAGCACCGTCGCCGGCCCGACGGCGGGGGCGACCAGCAGGTTGGCGGCCACCGCGACCAGGCTGACCTGGCCGGAGATCGCGGCGACCAGGGGTGTGCAGGCGAGCTGCGCCGCGGCGGGTACGGCGACCGCCTCGGCCAGCCAGCGCGGCGTCCAGCGGGCCAGCGCGTCGCGCCAGCCGGGGGCGAGCACGAGGATCCCCGCGGTCGCGAGCACCGAGAGGGCGAACCCGATGGACACCGCGAGCGCGGGCTGCACGAGCAGCAGCACCACGACCGCGACCCCGAGGGCCCGCGCACCCCGGCGACGGCCGTCGGTGCCCATCGCCACCAGTCCCACGGTGCCCATGGCGGCGGCGCGCAGCACGCTCGGCTCGGTGCGGGCCAGCAGCACGAAGCCGACGATGCCGGCCGCGCCGACGGCGTACAGCCACCGGCCGCGGACGCGCAGCCACCGGGCGAGCACCAGAACGAACCCGACGACCAGGGTCAGGTTGGTGCCGGACACGGCGAGCAGGTGGGTCAGCCCGGTCGTCCGGAAGTCGTCGGCGAGGCTCCCCTGGACGCCGGAGTCGTCGCCGCTCACCAGCGCGGGGACCAGCGCCCGCTGGGACGTCGGCCGGTGGGCGACGGAGTCGCGCAGCGACTCCCGGACGTGGCCCGCGCCCCGCCACCAGACGTCGGGGGGCGCGAGCACCTCGGGGTCGCCCGCAGCGCCCAGCACCCCCGCCACGTCGCCGTCCTCGGCGGGGGCCAGCCGCCCGGTGGTGCGCACCGTGGTGCCGAGCGGGACCGTCCGCCAGGACGCGTCACCGATGACCAGCACGGGCGTCCGGAGCCGGTGGGTGCGGCCGCGGCCGGTCACCTCCCGGGCCTGCAGCCGGACCAGCACCCGGTCGCCGTACCGTCCCGACACGGTGCGCGGGTCGGAGGTCACGGACGCGGCGAGCGTGACGACCGCTCGGGCGTCGGCGAGGGAGGCGACCGGGTTGCGGCCGACCTGCTCGTGCCGGACCAGCGCGACGCCGCCCACCGCGGTCGCGACGAGCAGCGCCGCCGCCCCGGTCAGCGCCGCCCGCCGGCCCCGCCTCCGGGCCAGCACCGCGACCGCGACGACGGCCGCGCCTCCCGCGGCGGCGACCTCGGCGACCGACAGGAGGTGGGCCGCGAGCCCGCCCAGCCACGCGGCGAGACCCAGCAGCGGCATCCGGAGGTCGGGCGGCTCCCCCGTTCGATCGGCACGCGGCGCCCTCACACCGTCACGTGCGGGGCGATGGTCGCCAGCGTCGCGGCACCGATGCCGTCGACCTCGAGCAGCTCCTCGACCGCGGTGAAGCCGCCGTGCTGGTCGCGCCAGGCGATGATCGCCTGCGCGGTCACCGGTCCCACCTCGGGCAGGGTCTCCAGCTGCACCGTGGTCGCGGTGTTGAGGTCGACCAGCGGCCCGCCCGGCGCGGCCGGGGGCGCCCCGGACGGGGCCACGGCCGCCGGGAGCGACGGGGCGGCGACGCCGACGAGGACCTGCTCGCCGTCGACGAGGACTCGCGCGAGGTTGAGCCCCGACAGGTCGGCCCCGTGCCGCGCTCCCCCGGCCGCCTCGAGGGCGTCGACGACCCGCGAGCCGGCGTCGAGGACCGCGATGCCCGGTCGCCGCACCTTGCCGGCCACGTCGACGGTGACGGTGCCGGCGGCGTCGGCCCCGCCGGCCCCTGCGCCCCCCGGCGCCGCAGGGACCGACGGAGAAGGGGCGGCCAGCGCGGCCGGGGTGGCCAGCGGCGCCCCGGCGGGCGCGGCCGTCAGCCGCCCGGAGACGGGGTCGGCGTCGCTGCGGACCACCCACCAGCACGTGACCGCCAGCCCGACCGCCACCAGGACCGCCACCACCGCGAGCTGCGCGGAGCCGATCGCCACCCGTCCGCGGAGGGTGTCCGGCACCAGGTCGTCGGCCGCCCGGCGGAGCGACAGCCGGCGGCGCGCGGCGTGCCGCCCCGGACGAGGTACGGCGGGGGGCGGGCCCGCCTCGGACCCCGCTGCCGGCGCCGCCGGCACCGGCAGCGGCGCCGCTGGTGGCGGGAGCGAGCGCCCCGAGACGCGCGTGTGGTCGACCCACCACGCCCGGCCGTCGTCCCCGCCAGCCGCCGACCCGGCCTCCCACCCGGCCACCGGCCCCTCGGGACGCGCGGCAGCGAGCTCGGCGCTGAGCTGGGCGAGCCGTCGGGAGACGGCCTCCTGGTGCTCGGTGCTCGGTCGGCGGCTGCGCATGCCAGCAACCTAGGGAGGTACGGCGACCACCCGGCGGCGTGCGCGCGGGCCTGGGGACGAGCCGGTCCAGAGGCTCGACTGTGGACGACTCATGGCCCACCGGGCCCCGCCCGTCCGTGCACGAGGACCGGGCTCAGAGCCGGGGCGCCACGCAGACCGCGATCATGCCCGGCCCGACGTGCGCGCCGAGCACGGCGCCCAGCTCGCCGCACCACACGTCGCGGGTGCCGTCGCCGTCGGTGAGCTGCTCGGCGAGGCGCTCGCCGAGCTTCTCGGTGAGCTGGGCGGCGCGGTCGGGGTTGGCGAGGTGGGCGACGCAGACGTCGACCTGCTGGTCCCCCGCCGCCGACACCGCGAGCTCCTCGAGCCGCGAGAGCGCACGGCCCGACGTGCGGACCCGCTCCAGCGGGCCGACCCGGCCGTCCTCGATCCGCAGCAGCGGCTTGACCGCCAGGGCGCCGCCGAACAGCGCGGCGGCGGCGCCGATCCGGCCGCCCCGGCGGAGGTACTCGAGCGTGTCGACGTAGAAGAGCGAGGAGGAGGCCGCCGCGCGCGCCCGGGCGGCCTCGGCCGCCTCGTCGGCGCCGCCGCCGGCCGCGAGGACCGCGGCGGCCGCCAGCGCGGCGTACCCGGTGGCCACGCCGACCTGGCGGCTGTCGACGGTCACGACCCGGACCGGCGCGTCCCGCGCGGCCAGCTGCGC
This sequence comes from Nocardioides dongkuii, assembly GCF_014127485.1. NCBI lineage: Bacteria > Bacillati > Actinomycetota > Actinomycetes > Propionibacteriales > Nocardioidaceae > Nocardioides > Nocardioides dongkuii. The sequence continues at coordinate 2,634,856 of NZ_CP059903.1, forward strand.
GGACTCGAAGGTGCCGCTCATGTCCGAGGAGAGGTGGATGGAGAGGATCTCCTCCGCCCCCTCGTCGGCCAGCCGGCGGTAAAGGTCAGCGAAGACCGCGGGAGCCGGCCGCGAGGTGCTGACCGGCGTGAACGAGCGCAGCGCGGCCGCGACCGCCTCCGGCCGCGCCCCCTCCGCCCCCTCGTCGTGGACGCGCGGACCGATGACGACCTGCAGCGGGACCACCGCGATGTCCCGCTCGGCGGCGAGCCCCGGCGGCAGCATCGCGGTCGAGTCAGTGACGATCCGGACCGGCATGCCCCGAACGCTAGACGAGGAACCGCTCACACGACGACGTTGACGAGCTTCGGGGCCCGCACGACGACCTTCCGCACCGGCTTGCCGTCGATCGCCCGGACCACGGCGGGGTCGGCCATGGCCACCTGCTCCAGGTCGGCCTCGCTGATGTCGGGCGCGACCTCCAGGCGGGCCCGGACCTTGCCCTGCACCTGGACGACGGCGGTCACCGAGTCCTCGACCAGCAGCGCGGGGTCGACCGCGGGCCACCCGGCGCGGGCGACGGTGGGCTCGTGGCCCAGGCGCTCCCACATCTCCTCCGCGGTGTACGGCGCGACCAGCGACAGCAGGATCGCCACCGCCTCCGCCGCCTCGCGCACCGCCGGGTCCTCGGGACCCGGGCCGGAGTCGATCGCCTTGCGGGTGCTGTTGACCAGCTCCATGGTGCGGGCGACCACGACGTTGAAGCGGTGCCCCTCGAGCAGCTGCTCGGCGTCGTGCAGGGTGCGGTGGACGACCTTGCGCAGCGCCACGTCCCCGCCCTCGGGGGCGGTCCCGGCCGCGGAGGTGACGTCGCCGGCCAGCCGCCAGGCGCGGTGCAGGAACTTCACGGCGCCGCCGGGCGACATGTCCGCCCAGTCGATGTCGTCCTCGGGCGGGCCGGCGAAGACCATCGTCAGCCGGACGGCGTCCACGCCGTACCGGTCGATCATCTCGCCCAGGTTGACGCCGTTGCCCAGCGACTTGCTCATCGCCTTGCCCTGGTTGATCACCTGGCCCTGGTTCAGCAGGGCCGAGAACGGCTCGACGAAGTCGAGCATCCCCATGTCGTGCAGCACCTTGGTGAAGAAGCGGCTGTAGAGCAGGTGCAGGATCGCGTGCTCGACGCCGCCGACGTACTGCGCGACCGGCATCCACTCCCGCGCCTGCGCCGGGTCGAACGGGCCGTCCTCGTAGTGCGGGTCCAGGTAGCGCAGGAAGTACCACGAGGAGTCCACGAAGGTGTCCATCGTGTCGCTGTCGCGCTTGGCCGGGCCGCCGCACGAGGGGCAGTCGACGTTGACCCAGTCCTCGGCCGCGGCCAGCGGCGAGGTGCCCTTGGGCTTGAGGTCGGCGCCCTTGAGGTTCTCGGGCAGCCGCACCGGCAGCTGGTCGTCGGGCACCGGGACCTCGCCGCAGTCGGGGCAGTGCACGATCGGGATCGGCGCGCCCCAGAAGCGCTGGCGGCTCAGCAGCCAGTCGCGCAGCCGGAAGTTGACGGTGCCGGTGCCGCGGCCGTCGGCCTCCAGCCGCTCGATGATCCGCGCGATGCCGGCCGTCTTGTCGCCCAGGCCGTCGAGCTCCCCGCTGTTGACGTAGCTGCCGTCGCCGGTGGTCGCGACGCCGGTCTCCTCGGGGTTCTCCTCCCCCGTGTCCACGACGCGGCGCACGGGCAGGCCGAACGCCCGGGCGAAGTCCAGGTCGCGCTGGTCGTGGGCGGGCACGGCCATGATCGCGCCGGTGCCGTAGTCGGCCAGCACGTAGTCCGAGGCCCACACCGGCACCTGCTCGCCGGTCACCGGGTTGGTCGCGGTGACGCCCAGGTCGACGCCGGACTTGGGGCGGTCGGTCGCCAGCCGGTCGATGTCGGAGGCCTTCCGGACCTCCTCGAGGTACGCCGCCAGCGCGTCCGCCCGGTCGGGCGCGACGACCTCGGCCGCCAGCTTCGCGTCGGCCGCGATCACCATGAACGTCGCGCCGTACAGCGTGTCCGGGCGGGTCGTGAAGACCCGGACGGTGCGGGTGCCGCCGTCGGCCAGCGCGATGTCGAAGTCGACGTGCGCACCCTCGGAGCGGCCGATCCAGTTGCGCTGCATCGCCAGCACCCGGTCCGGCCAGGTGCCCTGCAGCGCGTCCATGTCGTCGAGCAGCCGCTGGGCGTAGTCGGTGACCTTGAAGTACCACTGGTTCAGCTCGCGCTTGGTGACCTCGGCGCCGCAGCGCTCGCAGGTGCCCTGGACGACCTGCTCGTTGGCCAGCACGGTCTGGTCGTTCGGGCACCAGTTGACCGGGCTGTTCTTGCGGTAGGCCAGCCCGCGCTCGCGGAAGCGCAGGAACAGCCACTGCGTCCACCGGTAGTACTCCGGGTCGGAGGTGTGCAGCCGGCGCGACCAGTCGAAGGACACCGCGTACCGCCGGAACGACTCGGCCTGGGTCTCGATGTTGGCGTAGGTGTAGGTCGCCGGGTGCTCGTCGTTGCGGATCGCGGCGTTCTCGGCGGGCAGGCCGAAGGAGTCCCAGCCGATCGGGTTCAGCACGTCGTACCCGCGCTGCCACCAGTAGCGCGCGACCACGTCGTGCAGCGCCATCACCTCGGCGTGCCCCATGTGCAGGTCGCCCGAGGGGTAGGGGAACATCGTCAGCGCGTAGCGCTTCTCCGCGCCCTCGCCGGCCGACCCCGCGCGGAAGGGGTCCAGCCGCTCCCAGACCGGGCGCCACTTCTCCTGGACGGCCGCGACGTCGTACGCCGGCCCGGGCTGCTCGGTGTGGTGCTCGCTCATCTGGTTCTCTCCGCGCTGTCTCGACTGTCTCGACTGGCTCGACTGGGTGGCTCCGGGCACGAAAAAGCCCCTCGGTCACGAGGGGCGGCCGCGTCGGGTCGTGCTCGTCGACGCGGCTAGGTAAGGAGCAGGGCGCTGCGCATGGGGCCATCCTAGCGCGGGGTACGGGGCCGCCATGACCGAGACCGACCTCACCGTGGCCGTCACCGGCCCCACCGGCACCTTCGGCTCCGGGCTGATGCCGCTGCTCGAGTCCGACGACCGGGTACGCCGGGTGGTGGGCGTCGCCCGGAGCGCGGTCGACCCCGCCGAGCTCGGCTGGCGCAAGGCGACGTACCGCCAGGGCGACGTGCGCGACCCCGACGCGCTCGCGGAGGCGTTCGCGGGCGCCGACGTGGTGGTGCACCTGGCGTTCCTCATCGTCGGCGGGTCGCCCGAGCAGAGCCGCGCGGTGAACGTCGAGGGCACCCTCAACGCGTTCCGCGCCGCCGCGGCCGCGGGCGCCCGGCGGTTCGTCTACGCCAGCTCGGTCGCGGCGTACGGCTTCCACGCCGACAACCCGGTCGGGATCACGGAGGACTGGCCGACCCGGCCCGCCGACCGGCTCTTCTACGCCCAGGAGAAGGCCGAGCTCGAGACGCTGCTGCGCGAGGAGGCCGAGGAGCACGGCGAGATGGACCTCTACCTGCTGCGGCCACCGATCGTGGTCGGCCCGAACGCCGTCGGCGGCAAGGTGACGCTGCCGGCGTGGGCCGGTGCGCTGCTCCCGTGGCTCCCCCGGCGGCTGCCGCCGGTGCCGGTGCCGGTGCCCGACCTGCCGATCCAGCTCGTCCACGAGGGGGACGTCGGCCGCGCGCTGCTGCAGTGCGTGGTGGCCGCCGGCCCGCCCGGCGCCTACAACATCGCCGCCGACGACACCCTGACCGCCGGCGACGTCGTCCGCATCCTCGGCGGCATCCCCGTGCCGCTCCCGACGGGTCCCGCGCACGCCGCGGCCCGGCTCGCCGCCGCCGTACCCGGCCTGCCGCAGCCGGCGCAGTGGGTGGAGGCGCTCGCGCACCCCGCGGTGATGGACACCTCCCGGGCGAAGGAGGAGCTCGGCTGGGCACCGCAGGTGAGCGCCGCCGACGCCCTGCGGGAGACGCTGGGGATCCCGTCCTAGGCTGCGGCGCATGACCGTCACCGACCTGTTCCGCCTCGATGGCCGGGTGGCCATCGTCACCGGCGCCTCCAGCGGCCTCGGCGTCGCGTTCGCCCAGGCGCTGGCCGAGGCCGGCGCCGACATTGTGCTGGGCGCCCGTCGCGCCGACCGGCTCGCGGAGACCGCGGCCCTGGTCGAGGCGGCGGGGCGCCGCGCGGTGTGCGTGGCGACCGACGTCGCCGACCCCGACGCGTGCACCCACCTGGTGACCCGGGCGGTCGAGGAGCTGGGCCGGGTCGACGTCCTGGTCAACAACGCCGGCATCGGCAGCGCGGTGCCCGCCACCCGCGAGACGCCCGAGCAGTTCCGCGGCGTCATCGACGTCAACCTCAACGGCTGCTACTGGATGGCCCAGGCCTGCGGCCGGGTGATGGCGCCAGGGTCCAGCATCATCAACATCTCCTCGGTCCTCGGCCTCACCACCGCGGGCCTCCCCCAGGCGGCGTACGCCGCGTCCAAGGCCGGGCTGATCGGCCTCACCCGCGACCTCGCCCAGCAGTGGACCGGCCGCAAGGGCATCCGGGTCAACGCGGTGGCGCCGGGGTTCTTCACCTCCGAGATGACCGACCAGTACCCGCCCGGCTACCTGGAGTCCCAGCAGGCCCGGATCCCCGTCGGCCGCAAGGGCGACCCGCGCGAGCTCGCCGCCGCGGTCGTGTTCCTCGCCTCGGACGCCGCCGGCTACGTCACCGGCCAGACGCTCGCCGTCGACGGCGGGATGACGATCACCTGACCGCGATGCGGCGGCGGTCGGATTCCCCGGTGATCAGGGAGAACCTGATGTTCTCAGGGAGAACGACGGCCGAGAACATCAGGTTTCCCCGGTGATCCGGGGAAACCGACAACCGGCCCGGTACGCCCCCGGCGTCGTGCCGGTCCAGCGGCGGAAGGCCCGGACGAACGCGGCGGGGTCGGTGTAGCCGAGCCGGTCGGCGACGTCGGCGACGGGGATGGTGGCGCGCCCGCCGAGGAGGGAGCACGCGATCGAGGACCGGACCTCGTCCAGCAGCGCCTGGTAGCCGGTGCCCTCGGCCGTGAGCCGGCGGCGGAGGCTGCGCTCGGTCAGCCCGAGCCCGGCGGCGACCGCGGCCATCGGGGCGCCGTCGGGCAGCCGCTGGGTGAGCAGCACCTGCACGTCGCGCACCAGCCCGGTCCGCGAGCGCCGCGGCGCGACCACGTCGCGGCACACCGCCGCCGCCGTCTCCGGCGACCCGCGCGTGGGCAGCGGCCGGTCCAGCTCGGCGACGGGCAGCCGGAGCTCGGCCGCGTCCTCGCCGAGCGTCAGCACCGCGCCGACGCCGCCCGGCACCAGCCCCGCGAGCACCGTGTTGATCGCGGTCGCGTCGCGGGCGACCAGGAACGCGCGGACGTCGCGCGGCAGCCCGCTGCCGTCCACGGTCACCACCACCTCCTCGCCCACCACCTCGGCACGCGGGATCGCGAAGGTGAAGCTCAGGTCGATGAAGCGCAGCGCGAGCTCCATCGCGTCCAGCACCGTGCGGCTGGCGAGCAGCCCGTAGCCGAAGGCGCCGAAGGTCTCAGGCCGGTACGCCGCGCCGACCGCCGCGCCCGACCCCGGCAGGATCCGCTGCAGCGTACGCACCACCCGCAGCTCCTGCGCGGCGGTCACGTCCCGGTCGGGCAGGTCGAGGTCGGCCGGGCGCAGGCCGGTGCCGGCCAGCAGCAGCGACGGCGCCACGCCGCGCGCCGCGGCGTACCGCACGAGGACGGCGACGCCCGCGACCGCGCGCGGGAACTGCCAGTCCGCGGCGGCGGGCGGGGGCAGGCGCATGTCCGGAATCATCAACCCGACCGCTCCCGTGCGGCGCATCCGTCCGTCCCGCGGACCTAGCGTCTCGGCCATGGGACAGCCTCGGGTGGTCGTGGTCGGAGCCGGGTTCGGCGGGCTGGGAGCCGTGCACGCGCTCCGTGAGCAGGGCGTCACCGACGTCGTGGTGCTCGAGCGCGGGGACGACGTGGGCGGGGTCTGGCGCGACAACACCTACCCGGGTGCGGCGTGCGACGTGCCGTCGCCGCTGTACTCCTGGTCGTGGGCGGTCAAGCCCGACTGGAGCCGCCGCTACGGCACCCAGCCGGAGATCCTCGACTACCTCCGCGAGACCGCGGCCCGCGACGGCCTGCGCGACCTGGTGCGCTTCGGGACCGAGGTCACCGCGGCGACGTACGACGAGGCGCGGCGCTGCTGGACCGTCGACGCGGTCGGCCCGGACGGCCCCACGACGTACGAGGCGGACCTCGTGGTCGCCGCCCTCGGCCAGCTCTCGAACCCCGTGGTCCCGGCGCTGCCGGGCCGGTTCGACGGGCCGTCGTTCCACTCCGCGCAGTGGCGCCACGACCTCGACCTCACCGGCAAGCGGGTCGCGGTGGTCGGCACCGGGGCCAGCGCGATCCAGTTCGTCCCGGGCATCGTCGACCGGGTCGGCGCGCTGACCGTCTTCCAGCGCTCCGCGCCGTACATCGTGCCGAAGCCGGACCAGGCCTACCGCCCGGTCCACCAGCGCGTCCTGCGCCGGTTCCCCCGCCTGGTCGCCGCCGAACGGCGCGCCTGGTTCCGGGTGACCGAGCTGCTGACCGGCGCCCAGGGCGGGCACTCCCGCTCCGGCCGGCTGGTGCTCGGCGGGCTGCGGCTGGCCTGGCGCGCACAGCTGCGGCGCCAGGTGCCGGACGCCGGGCTGCGGCGCCGGCTGGTCCCCGACGACCCGATCGGCTGCAAGCGGGTGCTGTTCTCCAACGACTGGTACCCGGCGCTCGCACGCCCCCACGTCGAGGTCGTTCCCGAGGCCGTCACCGGCCTGGAGCCCACCGGGGTGCGCACCGCAGACGGCCGCCTGCACGAGGTCGACGTCGTCGTGTGGGGCACCGGCTTCGCGGCCACCAGCTTCCTCGAGCCGCTCACGGTCACCGGGGTCGGCGGCCGCGACCTCCACGCGGCGTGGGCCGACGGCGCCCGCGCCCACCTCGGCCTGAGCGTGCCCGGGTTCCCGAACCTGTTCTGCATCTACGGGCCGAACACCAACCTCGGCGGCAGCTCGATCGTGAACATGCTCGAGGCGCAGGCCTCCTACGTCGCCCAGGTCGCCCGCCGGATCGCCGACGGGGACGCGCGGGTGGTCGGCGTCCGACCCGAGCGGTACGACGCCTGGGACCGCGAGATGCAGGACCGGCTGCGCGAGAGCGTCTTCGCCGGGTGCGACAGCTGGTACGTCGACGGCACGCGGATCACCACGAACTGGCCGGGCCTGGTCGCGGAGTACCAGGCCCGGCTCGCCAGCGTCGACTGGGACGACCTCGAGGAGGTCTCCTAGCGGGGGCGACCCGGTCCCCCTGGGTGGTCGGTCAGCGGTGCACGGGGCGCGGCAGGCTCTTGCCGGCGACCCGGTTCTCGGAGTCGATCATCCAGGCGAGCTGCTCGAGGCGCTCGAGCACGGCGTGCAGGACGTCGGCGGACGTCGGGTCCTCGGCGTCGACCTCGTCGTGCACCCGGCGCATGGTGCCCGCGACGGCGTACAGCGCCGAGGCGATCAGGTCGACGGTCACGGAGGTGTTGACCTCCTCGGCGGGGAACTCGGCGAGGCTGGTGCGCGCGGCGACGGTGGCGGCGCGGGCGTCGGGAGTCACGTAGATCGCGCGCATCCGCTCCGCGACGGTGTCGGAGAACTCGCGGGCCGCGTCGACGACCTCGTCGAGCGCGAGGTGCAGGTCCCGGAAGTTGAGGCCGACGACGTTCCAGTGCGCCTGCTTGCCCTGGAGGTGCAGGTCGGTCAGGTCGACCAGCACCTGCTGGAGGTGCTCGGCCAGCCGGGGCGAGGCCTGGAAGGCCGGGCGGGCGACGTGGGTGGGGGCACCGGCGTGCAGGAGGTCGGACACGGAGAGTTCCTCTCGGTTGGGAAGCCCCCAGCCAAGCAGGTTTTCTGGAATGATTCCAGAAAGGGAAGCCTTACCTGCGTGACCGACCCGTCACCGCCCGTCGGTGCCCCAGCGCCGACGACCTCAGACGGACGCCGCCGGCTCGCCGCCCGCCTGGGCCTTGGCCCAGCGGTAGTCGGCCTTGCCGGCGGGGCTGCGCTGCACGGACGGCACCCGCACGATCGCCTTCGGGAGCTTGTAGCGCGCCACGTGGCGGCCGCACTCGGCGAGCAGGTCCTCGTCGGTCGCCTCGGCGTCCTCCTCGAGCTGGACGATCGCGACCACCTCGCTCCCCCAGCGCTGCGAGGGTCGCCCGGCCACGACCACGTCGCGGACGGCGGGGTGCGCGGCCATCGCCCGCTCGACCTCCTCGGCGAAGATCTTCTCGCCGCCGGAGTTGATGGTGACGCTCTCGCGCCCGAGCAGCTGGATCCGGCCGTCCTCGAGGAAGTTCGCCCGGTCGCCCGGCACCGCCCAGCGCACACCGTCGACCACCGGGAAGGTGCGCGCGGTCTTCTCGGGGTCACCGAGGTAGCCCAGCGGGATGTGGCCCTTGCGCGCGAGCCAGCCGTTGCTCTCCCCGGGGGCGAGCACGCGGGTCATCGTGTCGTCGACGACCGCGGTGTCCGGCTTCGGCGTGAAGACCATCGCCTCGGTGGAGCCGCCCTTGCCCACCGCCTGGCTCATCTGCAGCCCGGTCTCCGAGGCACCCGCGGAGTCCAGGACGATCACGTGCGGTGCGACCGCGAACAGCCGCTCCCGCACGCCGGTGGTGAGCGCGGCGCCGCCGTTGCCGAGCGCGAACAGGCTCGACAGGTCGTACGACGTCCGCTCCATCTCCTCGACCAACGGCAGCGCGATCGCGTCCCCGACCGTCGGGATGCTCGCCACCCGCTCCCGGGCCGCGAGGGCGAGCGCGTTGGCCGGGTCGAAGGACCGCACGTCGTCGGGGAAGACGATCTTGCCGCCCGAGGTCATCGCGAAGAACGTCGCCCACAGCGCCGCGCCGTGCATCAGCGGCGGGATGATCAGCAGCCCCATGCCGCCGTTCGCCTCCCGCGCCGCCTGGCCGATCGCCTCGTACGACGCGAACGGCTCGCTCGCGCCGAACGGCGTCCCGCCCATCGAGGAGACGTAGATGTCGTGCTGGCGCCACAGCACGCCCTTGGGCATGCCGGTGGTGCCGCCGGTGTAGAGCAGGAACAGGTCGTCGCCGGAGGGCGTCGGCATGCCGGCGGCCGGGGCAGGAGTGGCCACCGCGTCCTCGTAGTCCACGGCGCCGGGCAGCAGGGCGTTGCCCGACTCGTCGGCCACCTGGACCAGCACCTCGAGGTCCGGCAGCCGGTCCCGCACCGCCGCCACCATCGGCGCGAACTCGGCGTGGTAGACCAGCGCCCGGGTGCCGGCGTCGAGGAGCAGGTAGAGCAGCTCCTCCTCGACGTAGCGGAAGTTGATGTTGAACGACGCGGCGCGGGCGCGGTAGCCCGCGAGCATCGCCTCGAGGTACTCCGGCGCGTTGCGCAGGTAGATCCCGACGCTGTCCTGGCCCGACTCGTGCCCCGCGAGGCCGGCGTCCCGCTCGGTGCGGCACCCCAGCCCGCGCTCGACGAAGTAGTGCGCCAGGCCGTCGATGCGGCGGTCCATGTCGGCGTACGTCACCCGCTGGTCGCGCCACACGACCACCTCTTGGTCGGGCACCGCCGCGGCCACGGTCCGGAAGACGGTCGAGAGGTCGAAGTCGGTCATCGGGCACTCCTGGGCGCTGTGAACTGGAACACGTTCTAGAACCTAGACCACGAGGACCCCGGGAGCCACCGAACCCCCTCGGTCGCGCCTTAGCATCAGGGATGGACACCGACGCCGATGAGCTGGTCGCCACGTTCGCCCGGCTCCGAGAGCTGCTCGTGCCGTTCCTGGCCACGTGCCGAGTCAAGGTCGACGAGCCCGGCTCGGTCTACCTCGAGACGCCGGCACCCGAGCCCGAGATGTTCGCCTCCATCGCGGCCCGGAAGAGCAACGTCTCGTTCCACTACATGCCGATCTACCGGGACCCGGCCCTGCTCGACGGCGTCTCCCCTGACCTGCGTCGTCGCATGCGGGGCAAGTCGTGCTTCAGCTTCCGGCGCCACGACGACCCGGCGATCGACGAGCTCGCCTCGCTGGTGGGCCGGACGGCCGGCGACTTCCTCGAGCGCGACGAGGGCTGAGAAGCAGCAGCGGCGGCTCCCTCACCTGAGGAAACCGCCGCCGTCCTTGCACCTTCGGTGGAGCTGAGGGGACTCGAACCCCTGACCCTCTGCATGCCATGCAGATGCGCTACCAGCTGCGCCACAGCCCCGTGCTGCCGTCACCGTCTCCGGTGATCGACCTGCGGAATACTAGCCAGACGCCTCGACGAAACGAAATCCGGGGGTGCCCTCGGGAGCGACCACCCGGTTGTACGCCGCGAGCCGCAGGCAGCCGGCGTCCGGGTCCTCGCGCAGCTCCACCCAGCCGCAGTTGTCGAGGCCGCGCAGCGTGTGGAACAGGTCGTCGGGCCAGCCCAGCACCGCACCGACCGCGACCCGCACCGCCGCGCCGTGCGAGACCGCGACCCCGGTCTCGCCGGGACCCAGGGCGGCCAGCAGGTCACCGAGGACGGCGACCATCCGCGCGCGGACAGCGGCGGTGGGCTCGCCCCCGAGGGCGGCGTCGTAGTCGCCGCGCCGGAACCGGGCGAACTCCTCCGGCGCGCGGGCGGCGTACTGCTCGTGGGTGAGGTCCTGGCGCTCCCCCAGGTGGATCTCGCGCAGCCGCTCGTCGTGCGTCGTGGCCAGGCCGGTGGCCTTCTCGACGTACGCCGCGGTCTCGCGCGCGCGGGCCAGGTCCGAGGACCACAGCAGCGCCGGGTCGAGCGCGGCCACCGCCGGGGCGACCGCCTCGGCCTGCGTCCGGCCGACCTCGTCGAGCTCGACGTCGAGCTGGCCCTGGACCCGCTTGGCGTGGTTGTACGCCGTCCGGCCGTGGCGCAGCAGGACGAGGGTGCGGCCCGGGGTCACGCCGGGCGCGGCCCGGTCACGTCGGCGGGGAGCTTGATCGCCGGGCAGTCGCGCCAGAGCCGCTCGAGGGCGTAGAACTGCCGCTCCTCCTCGTGCTGGACGTGCACGACGATCTCGCCGTAGTCGATGAGCACCCACCGGCCGTCGCGCTCGCCCTCGCGGCGGATCGGCTTGGACCCGATCTCGCGAAGCTTGTCCTCGACCTCGTCGACGATCGCCTTCACCTGGCGGTCGTTGCTCGCCGAGGCGAGCACGAAGGCGTCGGTGATGGCGAGCTGCTCGCTGACGTCGAAGGCGATGATGTTGGTGGCGAGCTTGTCGGACGCCGCGCGCGCGGCGGCCGCCACGAGCTCGAGCGCGTGGTCAGTGGCAGTCATGCGGGATCTCCGGTCGGTTTGGCGGGGTAGAGGTCGTGCTTGGCGAGGTACTGGACGACCCCGTCGGGGACGAGGTACCAGACCGGCTCCCCGCGACGCCCGCGCTCGCGGCAGTCGGAGGAGGAGATGGCCAGGGCGGGGATCTCGACCATCGTCACCCGGTCGGCGGGGATCGAGGCGAGCGTGTCGGGGTCCATGGTGTAGCCGGGCCGGGTGCAGCCCACGAACCGGGCCAGCGCGAACAGCTCGTCGGGGTCGCGCCAGGTGAAGATCTCGGTGAGCGCGTCGGCGCCGGTGATGAAGTACAGCTCCGCCCCGGGCATCTGGGCGCTGAGGTCGCGCAGCGTGTCGCGGGTGTACGTCGGGCCCTGCCGGTCGATGTCGACACGGGAGACCGTGAACCGCGGGTTGGCGGCGGTCGCGATGACCGTCATCAGGTAGCGGTGCTCGGCCGGCGAGACCTCGCGGTCGGACTTCTGCCACGGGTCGCCGGTGGGGACGAAGACGACCTCGTCGAGGTCGAACCAGGCCTGCACCTCGGACGCGGCGACGAGGTGGCCGTGGTGAATGGGGTCGAACGTGCCGCCCATCACCCCGACGCGGCGGGGACGGGCGACCGGCTGCCCGTCAGCTGTGGTCGCGGCCGGCTCCGAACGCCATCAGCCCGGCCAGCATGCCGAGCAGGATCACGAGGGCGAGCGCGCCGATGCCCCAGGAGAGGGCCTGGTCGATCTCGTGGTGGGTCTCTTCCGCAGCGAGCACGGTGGTCAGGACGTTGAGCATGCGGGGAGTCTATAGGGGTCAGCGGACATGGCCGTCGCCGGTCACGACGTACTTGGTCGAGGTCATCTCGGGCAGGCCCATCGGTCCCCGGGCGTGCAGCTTCTGGGTGCTGATGCCGATCTCGGCGCCGAAGCCGAGCTCGCCCCCGTCGGTGAACCGCGTCGAGGCGTTCACCAGCACCGCCGCGGAGTCGACCATCGCCACGAACCGCCGGGCCGCGCCGAGGTCCTCGGTGACGATCGCCTCGCTGTGCTGGCTCGACCAGCGCCGGATGTGGGCGACCGCCTCGTCGAGCGACCCGACCACGGCCGCGGCGATGTCGAGGGAGAGGTACTCCGTCGCGTAGTCGTCGTCGGTCGCCGCCACCACCCCGTCGTACGCCGTGAACGCGGGGTCGCCGTGGACGGTGACGCCGGCGTCCTGCAGGGCGGCGACGACCCGGGGCAGGAAGGTCTCGGCGACGTCGGCGTGCACGAGCAGCGACTCCGCGGCGTTGCAGACGCTGGTGCGGTGGGTCTTCGCGTTCAGCACGATCGCCAGCGCCTTGTCGAGGTCGGCGGCCGCGTCGACGTACACGTGGCAGTTGCCGACGCCGGTCTCGATGACCGGCACCGTCGACCCCTCGACGACGGTGCGGATCAGCCCCGCGCCGCCCCGCGGGATCAGCAGGTCGACCAGGCCGCGGGCCCGCATCAGCGCCGTGACGCTCTCGCGGGTCTCCCCCGGCACCGACTGCACGACGTCGGCCGGCAGCCCGACGGAGGCGACCGCGCGGCGCAGGACGGCGACGACCGCGGCGTTGCTGGACCGGGCGCTGGAGCTGCCGCGCAGCAGCACCGCGTTGCCGGACTTCAGGCAGATGCCGGCGGCGTCGGCGGTCACGTTCGGCCGGGCCTCGTAGATGATGCCGACCACGCCGAACGGCACCCGCACCTGGCGCAGCTCGAGCCCGTTGGCGAGCGTGCCGCCGCGGACGACCTCGCCCACCGGGTCGGGCAGCCCGGCGACGTCGCGCAGCCCCTGGGCCATCCCCGCGACCCGGTCCGGCGTCAGCCGCAGCCGGTCGACGATGCCCGCCGGCGTGCCGGTCTCCTCGGCGCGGGCGACGTCCTCGGCGTTGGCGCGGAGCAGGTCGTCGGACGCCGCGAGCAGCCCGTCGGCCATCGCGAGCAGCGCCGCGTCCTTCTGCGCCCGGGTGGCGAGGGCCAGCACCTGCGCGGCCTCGCGGGCCCGGACGGCGGCCTCGGTGACCTCGGTGACCGCGTGCGGGGTGGCGGTGTCCGGCATCGAGCTCATGGGTCCAGCGTAGTGAGGCAACCATCCGGCGCCGGGTGGCGTCCTACCTTCGTCCGACCCGTCCGCACCCTGCCGAACCCCGAGGAGCACCCGTGCCCCGTCGCCCCCTCCGCAGCCTCCTCGCCGCCACGGCCCTGGGCGGGCTGGCGCTGACCACCCTCGCCGTCCTGCCCGCCGGTGCCGGCGCCCCGTCCGCACCCACGACCCGGGCGGCCGCCGCCGCACCCGTCTCCCTCTGGGCCCCGCCGAGGCAGACCGTGCACGGCTACCGCGGCAAGGTCTGGACCGACCTCGGCCTGCGCCTGGTCGCCGAGGGCGAGCCGTTCGAGGTGTGGGCGACCCGGTCGGCGTACGACCAGCCGGTCCGCGCCGTCTGGCGCTCGGAGTCGCGGGGCGACGTCGTGCTGCCCCGTGGCGCGATGCGCCGGCTCGGCTCCCTGAAGGGCTTCGTCAGCCTCACCTTCAAGAGGAAGGGCGCCGACCCGGTGCGGATGAGCGCCCACGCCTGCTTCGGCGGGACCACCGAGCGGGTGCGTCCGGACGCGGCGGCGACCTCGTCGTACCCCCGCACCTGCGCGTACAACCCCTACAGCCTGGGCGCCGTGCAGGGCGTGCAGGACGGCTGGGCGAGCACCATCCTCGGGTACGACCGGCCGCTGCGCCTGGGCGCCGGCCGGTACACCATGGTCGCGCGCATCGCCGCGCCGTACGCGAGGCCGATGGGGCTCTCCCGGGCCGAGGCGACCCGGCGTACCCGGCTCGTGGTCAAGGACGAGGCTGGCCCCGAGGGCCGCCGCCCCGCCTCCCCCGCCCCGCGCGTCTCAGGACCGGGCGCTCGGCCGGCGGCCGCCCCGCCGTCCGGGCCCGCCGCCGCGCCCCCCGACGGACCGGTGCCCGACCTGCGCTCGCTGCCCGCCTGGGGCATCGGGATGGCGAGGAGCGGCAACTTCCTGCGGTTCTCGGCCACGGTCTGGAACGCCGGTGACAGCCCGCTGGTCGTCGACGGCTTCCGCAAGGAGGGCGAGGACGAGATGGAGGCCTACCAGTACTTCTTCGACGCCGAGGGCGAGCAGACCGGCTACCAGGAGGTCGGCCACATGCACTGGGACAAGAAGCCGTCCCACCAGCACTGGCACTTCAAGGACTTCGCGACCTACACGCTGCTGCGGGCCGACAAGACCCAGGTCGTCCGGTCGCGCAAGGAGGCGTTCTGCCTCGCCAACACCGACGCCGTCGACCTGACCGTGCCGGCGGCCGACTGGGACGTCGAGAACGACGACCTGGAGACAGCCTGCGGCGACTACTCCTCGCTCTCCATCCGGGAGGTGCTCGCCGCGGGCTGGGGCGACACCTACGAGCAGTTCCGCGCGGGCCAGTCCTTCGACCTGCGCGGGCTCCCCAACGGCAAGTACTGGATCGCGGTCGTCGCCAACCCCCGCAACCGGCTCGTCGAGTCCGACACCGGCAACAACGTGGCGCTGCGCAAGATCCGGCTCCGCGGGAAGCCCGGCGCACGCCGGGTGGTCGTCCCGAAGATCGGCGTGATCAAGGAGCCGGGCCGCCGGGGTCGCTGAGGACCTGGGAGGTTCTCCGGCACCTGGCGCCGGAGAACCTCCCAGGTCGGCCTCATCCACAGGGCGCCGACGACGGGTGGCAGGCGCGCGCCGACGGCGACAGGGTCGAGCGGTGGACGGGGACGAGGTGGCGCGCCTGTTGGCGGACCAGGAGCAGGTCGTCTCGCGACGCCAGGTGGTCGCCGCGGGCGGCGGCGACGGTGACATCGAGCGGCTCCTCCGCCGCCGCGAGTGGGCCCGCGTCCACGAGGGGGTGTACGTCGCGCACACCGGCCCGCGGACGTGGCCGCAACGGGCCTGGGCGGCCGTCCTGGTCCACGCGCCGGCCGCGCTGTCGGGGCCCTCGGCGTTGCGGGCCTGGGGTCTGACCGCACCCGGCACGGAGGCGGCCCCGATCGACGTGGTCGTCGCCCACCACCGACGGGTGCACGACCCTCCCGGTGTCCGTACGTCGCGGTCGAGTGCGTTCGAAGCGCACACGCTCCTGCACCTGGGGCCACCCCGGGTGCGGGTGGAGCACGCCGTCCTCACGACCGCGGCGCAGGCGGGCCGGGAGGACGCAGCGGTCGCCGTCCTGGCCGACGCCTGCCAGCAACGCCTCACCACCCCGGCCCGGCTCGCCGGCATCCTGGCCGAACTCGTCCGGCTCCCCCGGCGCCGCCTGCTGGCCGAGGTGCTCGACGACGTGGCCGGCGGGGCCTACTCCGCCCTCGAGCGCCGGTACCTCCGCGACGTCGAGCGGCCCCACGGCCTGCCGACCGGGCACCGGCAGCGCCGGGACGGGTTGGGCGCCCGGCCGACGTACCGCGACGTCGAGTACGTCGGGCTGGCGACGGTCGTCGAGCTCGACGGCAGGCTGGGCCACGACCGGATCCGGGACCGCTGGCACGACCTGGAGCGCGACCTCGCCTCCGCCGCCGGCGGCAGCGTCACGCTGCGCGCGGGTTGGGCCCAGGTGCTCCAGCCCTGCCGGCTGGCCGCCACGGTCGGTGCGGTGCTGAGATCCCGGGGCTGGAGTGGGACGCCGACCGCGTGCGGACCGGGCTGCCCGGTCCGGAAATAGCGACGTGGGAGGTTCTCCGGCACCAGGTGCCGGCGAACCTCCCACGTCCGTGGGCCGAAAGGCTCAGCCCTTGCGCTTGTTGATCTCCTCGGTGGCGGCGGGGAGGACGGCGTGCAGGTCGCCGACCACGCCGAAGTCCACGAGCTCGAAGATCGGCGCCTCGTCGTCCTTGTTGACCGCGACGATGGTCTTCGAGGTCTGCATGCCGGCGCGGTGCTGGATCGCGCCGGAGATGCCGTTGGCGACGTAGAGCTGCGGCGAGACGGTCTTGCCGGTCTGGCCCACCTGGAAGGTGTGCGGCATCCAGCCGGAGTCGACCGCGGCGCGCGAGGCGCCGACGGCCGCGCCGAGCGCGTCGGCGAGGCCCTCGACCGGCTCGAAGTTGCCGCCGGTGCCGCGACCGCCGGAGACCACGATCGCGGCCTCGGTGAGCTCGGGGCGACCGGTCGCCTTGCGCGGCTGCTGGGCCACGATCTGCGCGGTCTTGGCGCCGTCGGAGATCGTCGCGGCGAACTCCTCGACGGTGCCGGCGGCGCCGACCTCCTCCACCGGGGCGGAGTTGGGCTTGACCGTGATCAGCGGGACGCCGTGGGTGACCTTGGCCTTGACGGTGTAGTTGCCGGCGAAGACCGACTGGGTGGTGACCCCGCCGTCCTCGATGTCGACGGCGTCGGTGATCAGGCCGGAGGAGGTCTTGATCGCCAGGCGGGCGGCGACCTCCTTGCCCTCGTAGCCGGAGACGAACAGCACCGCGGCCGGGGACGCCTTCTCCATCAGCTGCTGGAGCGCCTCGGCCTTGGGGGCCACGAGGTAGCCCTTGATCTCGGCGTCGTCGACGACGTAGACCTTCTCGGCGCCGTGCTTGCCGAGCTTCTCGGCGACCTCGGCACCCTTCGCGGAAGACCCGAAGAACACCGCCGCGGGCTCGCCCAGGCGCCGGGCCAGGGTGAGCAGCTCGTAGGTCGGCTTGCGGATCGCGCCGTCGACGTGGTCGACGACGACCAGGACTTCAGACATCTCTACTACTCCCCAGTCCTCAGATGAACTTCTTGGACACGAGGAACTCGGTCAGCGCGGTGGCGCCGGAGCCGTCCTCGTCCTTGACGATCTCGCCGGCCGTGCGCGGCGGGCGGGCGGCGGTCTCCTCGACCGCGCTCCACGCCACCGAGAGGCCGACCTCGCCGGCGTCCACGCCGATGTCGGACAGCGCCCAGGTCTCCAGCGGCTTCTTCTTCGCCGCCATGATCCCCTTGAACGACGGGTAGCGCGCCTCGCCGGTCTGGTCGGTCACCGAGAGCACCAGCGGCATGGTCGCGCCGATCACCTCGGTGGCGGTGTCGGAGTCGCGCTTGACCCGCACCTGGTCGCCCTGGGTCTCCACGACGGAGGCGAAGGTGACCTGGGGCAGGCCGAGCCGCTCGGCGAGCATCGCCGGGACGACGCTGCCGGAGGCGTCGGTCGAGGCCATGCCGCAGAGGACCAGGTCGACCTTCTTCTCGGCACCGGCCTTCTCGAGCGCCTTGGCCAGCACCAGCGAGGTGGCGATGTAGTCGGAGCCGGCGATCGCGTCGTCGGTGACCAGGATCCCCTGGTCGGCGCCCATCTGCAGCGCCTTGCGGACGGCGTCGACCGCCTTCTCCGGGCCGACGCAGAGCGCCGTCACCGTGGTGTCGTCACCGGCCTTCTCCTTGAGCTGCAGGGCCTGCTCGACGGCGTACTCGTCGAGCTCTGAGAGCAGCCCGTCGACGCCGACGCGATCAACGGTGTTGTCCGACTCGAACTGCCGATCGGCAGTGGCGTCGGGCACGTACTTCACACAGACAACAATGTTCATGGTGATGGCCGCGAGGCCCCTCCTGTGCACTCGAATGTGACGGTGAGGCTACCGGCCGGTCACCACGCAAGGAACCGGCGGGACGGTTGGCTACCTCACAGTCAGGGGCGGATGAGCCGGTCCAGCAGCCGGCCGATGATCAGCCAGACCACGGCCGCGAGGCCCCAGTTGACCAGGGCGTTGGCCGACCGGGTGGTGAACTCCATGACGCCGTTGCTGCGGTCGAAGACCCCGAGGTCCACCGCGTCGGCGAGGTCGAGGATGAAGGAGACCAGGCCGTTGGACTCGTTGGTCTGGTCGATGGCGACGAGCAGGGCGCCGACCGCGAGGACCAGCGCGAGGAGCGCGCACAGCAACCAGACCACCTGCGCGGCCACCACCCGGATCTTCGCCGCGCCGGACCGCTCCACCGTCTTGCTCTCTTTCGCCACGACGGGAGGATGGCACAGCGCCGCCGTGCGCAAACCTCGGCGCGCGGGGCGGAGCCGACGAGGACGCCCGGACGGCGGTCAGCGACCGACGAAATCGGCCTTGCCCGGCCCGTTCTCGACGAACGAGCGCATGCCGATGGTCCGGTCCTCGGTCGCGAACAGCGCCGCGAACTGCTGGCGCTCGATCTCGAGCCCGGTCTCCAGGTCGACCTCGAGGCCGCGGTCGATGCTCTCCTTCGCGGCCCGCACGGCGTACGCCGCGGCGCGGCTGAACTGGCCAGCCCAGGCCACCGCCTCGGCGTACACCTGCTCGGCGGGGACCACCCGGTCGACGAGGCCGATCGCGAGCGCCTCCTCGGCCTGGACGAACCGGCCGGTGAGGATCAGGTCCTTGGCCCGGGACGGGCCGACCAGGCGGGTGAGCCGCTGGGTGCCGCCGGCGCCGGGGATGATGCCGAGCAGGATTTCGGGCTGGCCGAGGACCGCGTCGTCGGCGGCGAAGCGGACGTCGGCGCACAGCGCCAGCTCGCACCCACCCCCGAGGGCGTAGCCGGTGATCGCGGCGACGACCGGCTTGGGGATCCGGGCCACGGCGGTGAACGCCGACTGCAGCCCGCCGGAGCGCTTGACCATGTCGGTGTAGGACATGTCGGCCATCTCCTTGACGTCGGCGCCGGCCGCGAAGACCCGCTCGCCGCCGTACAGCACGACGGCGCGGACGTCGTCGCGCTCGGTCGCCTCGGTCGCCGCCGCCCGGATCTCCTCCTGCATCCGGACGTCGAGCGCGTTCATCTTCGGCCGGTCCAGCCGGATCGTCCCGACCCCGTCCTCGACCTCGAGCCGTACGAGCTCTCCCATGGCTGTTCCCCTCCCGTGCGCCGTTCGCGTCCGGCACTCTGCCACCATCGTGGACGATGGAGACCGTGAGCCCTGGCATCTGGACGCATCTCGGTCAGCGGGCGCTGGTCTGGCCCGGCAAGAACTGGCCGCTCGGCGCGACCTGGTCGCCGCAGTCGACGAACTTCGCCGTGCACGCGCCCAACGCCACCGCGTGCTGGCTCTGCGTCTTCGACGACGACGGCGCCGAGACCCGCCACCAGCTCACCGAGCGCTCCCTCGGCATCTGGCACGGCGCGCTGCCCGACATCGCCCCCGGCACCCGGTACGGCTACCGCGTCGACGGCCCGTGGGACCCCGCGCAGGGGTTCCGGTTCAACCCGCACAAGCTGCTGCTGGACCCCTACGCGCTCGCCACGTCCGGGACCATCGACCCCGCACCGGCGCTGTTCGGGTACGACCAGGACGACCCGACGCTCCGCGACGAGCAGGACTCCGCGCCGCACACCGGGCGCAGCGTCGTGGTCGACCCGTCGTTCGACTGGGAGGGCGACGCCCCGATGCGCCGCCGCTGGCGCGACACGGTGATCTACGAGGCGCACGTCAAGGGCATGACCAAGCTGCACGACCGGGTGCCCGAGGAGCTGCGCGGCACGTACGCCGGCCTCGCGACGCCGGCGGTCGTCGACTACCTGCACGACCTCGGCGTCACGGCCGTCGAGCTGCTGCCCGTGCAGCAGTTCTTCTCCGAGCCGGCGCTGCTCCAGCGGGGCACCGTGAACTACTGGGGCTACAACACCATCGGCTACTTCGCCCCGCACGCCGGCTACTCCTCCAGCGGCGACCGGGGCGGCCAGGTCGCGGAGTTCAAGCACCTGGTCAAGACCCTGCACGCCGCGGGCCTCGAGGTGATCCTCGACGTGGTCTACAACCACACCGCCGAGGGCGGCGCGCTCGGGCCGACGCTGTCCTTCCGCGGCCTCGACGACCGCGGCTTCTACAAGCGGGTGAAGCCGCAGCGGGACGCCGAGTCGGGCCTCGAGATCTTCGACGACACCTACTGGGACGTCACCGGCTGCGGCAACACCGTCGCCGCCGGCGAGCCGCAGGCGCTGCGGCTGATCCTCGACTCGCTGCGCTACTGGGTCACCGAGATGCACGTCGACGGGTTCCGCTTCGACCTGATGTCCGCGCTGACCCGCACCGGCTACGACATCGACATGAACAGCCGGCTGCTGCTCGCGATCGGCCAGGACCCGGTGCTGCGGCACGTGAAGCTGATCGCCGAGCCCTGGGACGCCTCGATGGACGGCTACCTGGTCGGCCGGATGCCGCCGCCGTGGGTGGAGTGGAACGACCAGTACCGCGACGAGATCCGCGACTTCTGGCGCAACCACACCTCGGGGATCCGCACCGTCGCCACCCGGCTCGCGGGCTCCTCGGACCTGTACGCCGACGACGGCCGCTCGGCGTACAACTCGGTCAACTTCATCACCGCCCACGACGGGTTCACGCTGCGCGACCTGGTCAGCTACGAGCACAAGCACAACGAGGCCAACGGCGAGGACAACCGCGACGGCACCGACAACAACCGGTCCTGGAACCACGGCCTCGAGGGCGAGACCGACGACGACGCGCTGGTCGCCGTACGCCGCCGGCAGGCCGCGAACATGATGGCGACCCTCTGCCTCTCCAACGGCGTCCCGATGATCACCGCCGGCGACGAGCGCGGCCGCACCCAGGGCGGGAACAACAACGCCTACTGCCAGGACAACGAGACCTCGTGGATCGACTGGCGGCCCGACGACGCGTGGCTCGACGTCTACGAGATCACCAAGCTCGCGCTGCGGCTGCGCCGTGAGCACCCCGCGCTGCGGCAGCGGCACTGGTTCGAGGGCCGGCCGACCATCCGCGGCGGGCCCAAGGACCTCGCCTGGCTGCACCCGAGCGGCCGCGAGATGACCGGCGACGACTGGTACGACCCCGAGCTGCGCACCGTCGGGATGTTCGTCTCCGGCGCCCCGCTGCGCGAGCCCGGCCCCCGCGGCGAGCAGCTCGTGGACACCTCGTTCATGCTCTGGTTCAACTCCGGCTGGCTCCCCCAGCGCGTCGAGCTGCCCGAGAACGACTGGGTCCAGGAGGGCGTGGTCGTGCTCTCCACCGACGTCAACCTCCCCGTCGGGACCCGCGTCCAGGCCGGCGAGCGGATCGCCATCGGCCGGCGCACGGTCGTCGTCCTCGAGGCCTGATCCGTAACACGGATTTAATTCCATTTGGTAGTAACTGGTAACCGGGCGTTCCTACGGTCCTCGGCAAGAGAGCACGACGTCGTGCTCGTGAGGTGTGGTTCTCCCGAGAGGTTCCATCCGTGTCCAAGTCCCGCGCTCGTCTGGCGACGAGCTCCGCATCCATCCTGGCCGCCGCCCTGGTCCTGAGCAGCTGTGGCGGCTCGAAGTCCGCCGACGACGAAGGCAGCCCGGCTGCCGAGAGCTGTGTCGACACCTCGGGCGAGACCATCAAGCTCGGCTTCCTCAACTCCACGTCCGGCGCGATGGCCATCAGCGAGCAGACCGTCCGCGACTCGCTGCTGCTCGCCGCCGAGGAGATCAACGCGGACGGCGGCATCCTGGGCAAGAAGATCGAGCCCGTCGAGGAGGACGGCGCCAGCGACCCGGCCGTCTTCGCCGAGAAGGCCCAGAAGCTGCTCACCAGCGACTGCGTGGCCGCGGTCTTCGGCGGGTGGACCTCCGCGTCGCGCAAGGCGATGCTGCCGGTGGTCGAGGGCGCCGGCGGCCTGCTGTTCTACCCGGTCCAGTATGAGGGGCTCGAGGCGTCGGAGAACATCTACTACACCGGCGCGACGACCAACCAGCAGATCATCCCGGCAATGGACTTCCTCGCCAGCGAGGGCGCCAAGACCCTGTTCCTGGCCGGGTCGGACTACGTCTTCCCGCGGACGGCGAACAAGATCATCAAGCAGTACGCCGCCGAGCTCGGGATCGAGATCGTCGGCGAGGAGTACGTCCCGCTCGACAGCGACGACTGGTCGACGCAGGTCGCCAAGATCGTCGACGCCAAGCCCGACTTCGTGTTCAACACGATCAATGGCTCGTCCAACGTCGGCTTCATCAAGGCCTACTACGAGCAGGGCCTGGGCCCGGACTCCTCCCCCATCATCTCGGTCTCGATCGCCGAGGAGGAGGCGCCGGCGATGGGCAAGGACGTCACCGGCCAGTACGCCGCGTGGAACTACTTCCAGTCCGTGGAGTCCCCCGCCAACACGGCGTTCATCGAGGCCTTCCAGGCCGAGTACGGCGCGGACCGCCCGACCTCGGACCCCATGGAGGCGGCGTACACCTCGCTCCACCTCTACAAGAACATCGTGGAGAAGGCCGACTCCTTCGCCGTCGACGACATCAACGCCGCCTCGGACGGCGTCTCCTTCGACGCGCCGGAGGGCACGGTCACCATCGACGGCGACAACCACCACATCGCCAAGACCGGCCTGATCGGCAAGATCAACGCCGACAACCAGTTCGACGTGGTGTGGAGCTCCGAGGAGCCGATCGAGCCCGACCCGTTCCTCGAGGGCTACGACTGGTGGGACCCGAACGCGGAGTGACGCGTCCCTGTCCCTGATCACCAGCACACGACGGGGTCCCGCGCCGGCACGGCGCGGGACCCCGACTCGGGAAAGGTCGGCATGGAGTCCTTCACCACGCCCCTGCTCACCGGCACGTCCACCGCCGCGATCCTGCTGATCGCCGCCCTCGGCCTGGCCCTCACCTTCGGCCAGATGGGCGTCATCAACATGGCCCACGGCGAGTTCCTGATGGCCGGCGCCTACGCGACGTACCTGACCCAGCAGGTCGTCACCAACGCCGACTTCTCGGTCCTCCTCGCGATCCCCGTCGCCTTCGCCGTGGCGGGGCTGCTGGGGCTGGCGCTCGAGGCGGGCGTCATCCGCTGGATGTACCACCGCCCGCTCGACACGCTCCTGGTGACCGTCGGCGTCAGCATGGTCCTCCAGCAGCTCGCCAAGGACCTCTTCGGCGCCCAGGGCGACCCGGTCCGCCAGCCCGGCTGGCTGGACGGGAGCCTCGCGGTGCTGGGCTACAACTGGCCCTACACCCGGATGTTCACGATCGCGCTCGCGGTCGCCGCGCTCGGAGGGCTGGCCGCGCTGCTCAAGTACTCCCCGTTCGGCCGGCAGATCCGGGCGACGGTCCAGAACCGGGACCTCGCCGAGACGATGGGCATCTCGACCCGGCAGGTGGACCGGATCACCTTCTTCGTCGGCTCCGGGCTGGCCGGCATCGGTGGGGTCGCGCTCGCCCTCGCCTCCGGCACCAACCCCAACCTGGGCACCACCTACATCATCCCGGCGTTCCTCGTCGTCGTCGCCGGTGGGCTCGGGCAGCTCCGGGGCACCGTGATCGCCGCCTGGCTGGTCGGCGTGGTGACCGCCTTCCTGACCGACTGGTTCAGCGGCAGCACGGCCCAGGTGGTCACCTTCGCCCTGGTCGTCATCTTCCTGCAGGTCCGCCCGCAGGGGCTGTTCACCGTGCGCACCCGGGGGCTGGCATGACCGGGCCACGGCGTACGGCGGCTCCGGCCCGGGTCGCGGGGCTGCTCCGGACCTGGGGCGGCCTCCTCGGCATCGGCCTGCTCGCGCTGGCCCTGCTCGTGGTCGCGCCGGCCGTCCTCAGCGACTTCCGGCTCGGCAACCTCGGCAAGTACTGCTGCTGGGCGATCGCCGCCGTCGGCATCGGCCTGGCCTGGGGGCGCGGCGGGATGCTCGTGATGGGCCAGGGCGTGTTCTTCGGCATCGGCGGCTACGCGATGGCGATGCACCTCAAGCTGGAGGCCGCCGGCCCCGGCAACGTGCCCGACTTCATGGTGCTCTACGGCGACGGCACGATGCCCGGCTGGTGGGAGCCGTTCCGCAGCGGGGCGTTCACCCTGGTCGCGATCGTGGTGGTGCCGGCGGTCGTGGCCGCCGTCCTCGGCTTCGCGATCTTCAAGCGCCGCGTGCGGGGCGCGTACTTCGCGATCCTCAACCAGGCCCTCGCGGTCGCGTTCGCCACGCTGCTGGTCGCGACGATCAAGCAGACCGGCGGCTTCAACGGCCTCAACAGCTTCCCGTCGTTCTTCGGCTACAACCTCTACGACCCGGTGAACCGGCGGATGCTCTACTCCATCGCCGCCGGGCTGCTGATCGGCTGCCTCGTGCTGGCCTGGCACCTCCAGCGCAGCCGGTTCGGCGAGCTGCTCGTGGCCACCCGCGACGCCGAGGACCGGGTCCGCTTCCTGGGCCACGACCCGGCGAACATCAAGCTGGTCGCGTTCGTGATCGCGGCCGTCATGGCGAGCATCGGCGGCGCCATGTTCGCGCCGATCGCGGGGATCATCTCGCCCTCCGACGTCAACGCGACCGCCTCGATCCTGCTGATCGCCGGCGTGGCGCTCGGCGGTCGTGCCTCGCTGCTCGGACCGGCGCTCGGCGCGCTCGCCGTCGGCTACGGCCAGTCGGCGCTCTCCGAGTCCTTCCCCAACCAGTGGACCTACTTCCAGGGAGCGTTGTTCATCGTGGTGATCCTGCTCATCCCCGCCGGCCTGGCCTCGTTGCCGCCCCGGCTGTGGGCCGCGGCCACCCGGCGTACCCGCGCCGGGACGGGGGGCGCGGCATGACCGCCCGCGGCCTGGACTACCTCGAGGTGCAGGGCCTGACCGTCGACTTCGACGGCTTCAAGGCGGTCGACAGCGTCGACCTGACCCTCCTCCAGGGCGAGCTGCACTTCCTGATCGGTCCGAACGGCGCCGGCAAGACCACCCTGGTCGACGCCATCACCGGCCTGGTGCCGGGCACCGGCCTGGTGCGGTACCGCCACCGCGACCTGCTCTCGATGCGGTCCCACCGGATCGTGCGGCTCGGCGTCGGCCGCACCTTCCAGACCGCCACCGTCTTCGAGGAGCTCACCGTCGCGCAGAACCTCGACATCGCCGGCGGGGTCCACCGCCGGGCCTGGCAGCTCGCGCTCGCCCGGCGCTCGATGCCCGAGTACGTCGAGCGGGCGCTCGAGACCGTCGGGCTGACGGCGCTCCGCGACCGCCCCGCAGGGGTGCTCGCGCACGGGCAGAAGCAGTGGCTGGAGATCGGCATGCTGCTGGTCCAGGACGCCCGCGTGATGCTGCTCGACGAGCCGGTCGCCGGGATGAGCGCCGAGGAGCGCCAGGAGACCGGGGAGCTGCTCCGGCGGATCGGCTCCGAGCGCACGATCGTGGTCATCGAGCACGACATGGAGTTCGTCCGCAGCTTCGCCGACAAGGTGACCGTCATGCACGCCGGGAAGGTGCTCACCGTGGGGTCCGTCGCCGAGATCCAGGCCGACGAGCGGGTCCAGGAGGTCTACCTGGGCCGCACCGGCGACGCCGTCCTCGCCGATCCCGAGGCGGTCGCCGCCGAGGCGGCCGGAGAGGTGGTCTGATGCTGGAGCTCACGGGAGTCAGCGTCGGGTACGCCCGGACCACGGTCGTCCACGACGTCGACCTGGTCGTCCCGCGCGGCGGCGCGGTCGCGGTGATGGGGCACAACGGCGCCGGCAAGACCACGCTGCTGCGGGCCGCCGTCGGGCTGCTCCCGGCCAAGCACGGGACCATCCTGCTCGACGGCGAGGACGTGACCCGGATGCGGCCGCACCAACGGGTACGCCGCGGCCTGGGCTACGTGCCCCAGGGCCAGCTCGCCTTCCCCCAGCTCACCACGATGGAGAACCTCCGGCTGGTGGCCGACCGGCGCCCGGAGGGCCAGCGCCTCCTCGGGGAGGTCCTCGACACCTTCCCGGCGCTGACCGGGCTGCTGCGCCGCAGGGCCGGCCTGCTCTCCGGGGGCCAGCGCCAGCAGCTCGCCATCGCGCGGACCCTGCTGACCGAGCCGCGGCTGCTGATCCTCGACGAGCCCACCGAGGGCATCCAGCCCAACGTGGTCGCCGAGATCGAGCGGGTGATCGCCGACCTCACCGCGCGGGGGGACCTCTCCGTGCTGCTCGTCGAGCAGCACGTCGGGTTCGCGCTGCGGGTCACCGACCGCTACTACGTGCTGGAGTCCGGGCGGGTGACGTCCAGCGGCGAGGGCGGCCCCGGGGCCGTCGAGGACGTCCGCACGGCGATGGCGGTCTGAGCATGCACCTCACCCCGAGCGACACCGAGAAGCTGCTGCTCGCCGTGGCCGGCATGGTGGCCCGCGACCGCCTCGCCCGCGGCGTCCGGCTCAACCACCCCGAGACCGTGGCGCTGCTGAGCACCTGGGTCATCGAGCGCGCCCGCGAGGGCGCGAGCGTGGCCGACCTGATGACCCGCGGCCGCGAGGTGCTGACCCGCGACCAGGTGATGCCCGACGTCGCGGAGATGGTCACCGACGTCCAGGTCGAGGCCACGTTCCCCGACGGCCGCAAGCTCGTCACGCTGCACCGCCCGATCGCCTGACCGGCCCCCGCCGCCCCCCACACCGCACCTCCCCGAGGAGTTCCACGATGTCCCACCAGACCAGCGGTCCCGGCGCGATCCGGGTCGCGCCCGGCACCGTCGAGATCAACGCCGACCGCGGTCCCGACGAGCGGCGCACGCTCGTGGTCCTCAACACCGGCGACCGGCCGGTGCAGATCGGCTCGCACATCCACCTGCCCGACGTGAACGCCGCGCTCGACTTCGACCGGGTGGCCGCGGCCGGCTTCCGCCTCGACATCCCCTCGGGCACGTCGCGGCGGTTCGAGCCCGGCGCGTCGCGGGAGGTCGACGTCGTCGCGCTGCGCGGTCGCCGCCGGGTCCCCGGCATCCAGGTCCGGGCCGATGGCTGAGATCACCCGCGCCGAGTACGCCGCGCTGTACGGGCCGACCGTCGGCGACCAGGTCCGCCTCGGCGACACCGACCTGTGGGTCATGGTCGAGCAGGACCTGACCTTCGGCGGCGAGGAGGCGGTCTTCGGCGGGGGCAAGTCGATCCGCGAGTCGATGGCGCAGGGCACCGCGACCCGCGCCGAGGGTGCCCTGGACACCGTCATCACCAACGCGGTCGTGCTGGACCACTGGGGCGTGGTGCGCGCCGACGTGGGCATCCGGGACGGCCGGATCGTCGCGCTCGGCCGCGCCGGCAACCCCGACATCGCCGACGGCGTCCACCCCGACCTGCTGATCGGCCCGTCCACCGACGTCGTCTCCGGGGAGGGCCGGATCCTCACCGCCGGCGCCGTCGACGTCCACGTGCACCTGATCTCCCGCTCCCAGCTCCTCGAGGCGCTCGCGACCGGGATCACGACCGTGGGCGGCGGCGGCACCGGACCCTCCGAGGGCTCGAAGGCGACGACGGTGACCCCGGGCGCCTGGCACCTCCGGACGGTGCACCGCGCGCTGGACTCGATGCCCCTCAACGTCCTGCTGTTCGGCAAGGGCAACACGGTGAGCGCCGCGGGCCTGGCCGAGCAGGCGCTCGCCGGCGCCGCGGCGTACAAGGTGCACGAGGACTGGGGCTCCACCCCGGCCGCGATCGACGCGGCGCTCCGGGCCGCGGACGAGCACGGCCTCCAGGTGGCCCTGCACTCCGACAGCCTCAACGAGGCCGGCTACCTCGAGTCGACCGTCGCCGCGATCGGCGGGCGCTCGATCCACGCCTTCCACGCCGAGGGCGCCGGCGGCGGCCACGCGCCCGACATCCTGCGGGTCGCCGGCCTGCCGCACGTGATCCCGGGGTCGACCAACCCGACCCTGCCGCACACCGTCAACACCGTCGCCGAGCACCTCGACATGCTGATGGTCTGCCACCACCTCAACCCGCAGGTCCCCGAGGACCTGGCCTTCGCCGAGTCCCGGATCCGCGCCACCACGATCGCGGCCGAGGACGTGCTGCACGACCTGGGCGCGCTCTCGATCACGTCCTCGGACGCCCAGGCGATGGGCCGGATCGGCGAGGTGATCTGCCGGACCTGGCAGGTCGCCCACGTGATGAAGCACCGCCTGGGCGACCACGCCGACCTCGGCGGGCCGGCCGACAACGCCCGGGCCAAGCGGTACGTCGCCAAGTACACGATCAACCCGGCGATCGCCCACGGCGTCGGGCACGAGGTGGGCTCGGTCGAGCCCGGCAAGCTCGCCGACCTGGTGCTGTGGGACCCCCGTTTCTTCGGCATCCGCCCGGAGGCGGTGCTCAAGGGCGGCGCGCTCGTGTGGGGCGCGCTGGGCGACCCCAACGCGTCGATCCCGACCCCCCAGCCGGTGCTGATGCGGCACACCCTCGTCGACCCCGCGGACGGGGCGGGCGCCGACCACGCCGTCACCTTCGTCGCCCCCGCCGCCCTCGAGGACGGGCTCGCCGAGCGGCTCGGCCTCCGCCGCCGGCTCGCCGCGATCACCCCGACCAGGGCGGTCGGCAAGGCGGACATGGTCAACAACAGCGCGACCCCGGACATCCAGGTCGACCCGGAGACGTTCGCGATCACCGTCGACGGCGTACTGATCGAGCCGGCGCCCGCGCAGGAGCTGCCGCTCGCCCAGCTCTACTCCCTCTTCTGAGGTGGCCGCCGTGTCCCGGGACCTGCTGCTGATGCTGCTGTCCGACGCCCGCCTGCCCGTGGCCGGCCACACCCAGTCCGGCGGGCTCGAGCCCGCGGTCCGTGACGGGCTGACCGCCGCGCACGTGCCGGCGTACCTGCGCACGCGGCTGCGGACCGTCACCCGGGTGGAGGCGGCCGCCGCGGTCGTCGCCCGGCACCACCTCGAGGCCGGCCGCCCCGTCGAGCCGGTCGAGCGGGCCTGGGCGGCCCGCACCCCCAGCGCGGCGATGCGCCGGACCTCCCGGGCGCAGGCCCGCGCCTTCCTCCGGCTGGCCGAGCGGCTCTGGCCCGACAGCGAGCCGGTGCGTGCGGTCGCCGCCGCCGCGGGGCCCTCGCGCGCCCTGGCCCTCGCCGCGGCGGCGGTCGCCTGCGAGCTGGACGCCACCGCGCTGGCCCGCCTCGTCGGCTACGACGACGTGCAGACGGTGACCGCGGCGGCGCTGAAGCTGCTGCCGCTGGACCCCGCCGAGGCCACCGGCTGGGTGCTCGACGCCCTGCCCGAGGTGGACCGGCTGGCCGCCGAGGTCGCCCCCCTGACCACCCCCGAGGCCGTCCCGGCCGCGGGGGCACCCCAGATCGAGGTGTGGGCCGAGGCCCACGCCGTCAGCTCCCGGAGGTTGTTCAGTGCCTGAGACGTCGTCCCACCGGACCGGTGGTCCCGCCCGTGCCCTGCGCCTGGGGGTCTGCGGCCCCGTCGGCACCGGCAAGAGCTCCCTCATCGCGCTGCTGTGCCGCGAGCTGTCGGACTCCCTGCGGCTCGGGGTGGTCACCAACGACATCTACACCGACGAGGACGCCCGCTTCCTCCGCTCCGCCGGGGTGCTGCCCGCCGAGCGGATCCGCGCCGTCGAGACCGGCGCCTGCCCGCACACGGCGATCCGCGACGACATCACCGCCAACCTGATCGCCGTCGAGCAGCTGGAGGCCGACTTCGACCCCCTCGACGTCGTCCTGCTCGAGTCCGGCGGGGACAACCTCACCGCCACCTTCTCCCCCGCGCTCGTCGACGTGCAGGTCTTCGTCCTCGACGTCGCGGGCGGCGGCGACGTCGCGCGCAAGGGCGGGCCCGGCATCGAGCGCGCCGACCTGCTGGTGGTCAACAAGACCGACCTCGCGCCGTACGTCGGGGTCGACTGCGCGCAGATGGTCGCCGACGCGCACACCGCGCGCCAGGGCGGTCCGGTGGTCGCGCTCTCGCGCACGGACCCGGAGTCCGTGGCCGCGCTCACGGGCTGGGTCCGCGCCCAGCTGGACCGGCACCGGACGGGGTCGCTGGTCCCCCGCGACCCCGGACCGATGGCGGCCCACAGCCATGACCACGTCCACGCCTGACCGGGCGCCCGACCGGGCCGACGGCGGCGGCGTCCAGGGCGAGGGCGAGGGCGAGGGCAGCCGCACCACGATCACCGTGGACCGCCCCGCCGAGGGCGGCAGGCTGCGGGTCGGGATGCACGCGGTGGGCGGCCCGGACCGGCCCGTGCTCCGGCCGATGCTGGTCGCCGCCGACGAGCGGACGGCCCGGGTGGCGCTGGTGCCCGAGGGCGCGCTGCTGCTCGCCGGCGACGTGCTCACGACCTGGGTCCGGGTCGGCCCCGGAGCGGCGCTGGAGCTGCTCGAGCCGGCTGGGACCGTGGCGTACGACATGCGCGGCGGCAGCGCCCGGTGGGACGTCCACGTCGAGCTCGCCGCCGGCGCGACCCTGGTCTGGCACGGCGAGCCGTTCGTCGCCGTGTCCGGCTCCGAGGTGGACCGCCGCACGGTCGTCGACCTCGCCCCCACCGCCCGGCTGGCGCTGCGCGAGACCCTCGTGCTCGGCCGGTACGGCGAGTGGCCCGGCACGCTCCGCAGCCGGCTGGAGGCCCGCGTCGACGGGGCGCCGGTGCTGGTCGAGGACCTGGGCCTCGCCCCGGACACGGCGGGGATGCTCCTCGGCGGGCACCGGGTGCTCGGGTCGGTCCTGCTCCTCGGCGCCGACCTCCCGGGGGACCCCGGCCCGGACCGGTTCGACCTGGAGGGCGGCGGCACCCTCGTGCGGCGGCTGGCCGCCGAGGCGCACCAGGCCGTCCTCGCGGACACCTGGGCGCAGGCCCGGGCCACGGTGCGGCTCCCGTGACGCCCTCAGGTCGTCCGGGCGATCTGCTGCTGCACCTCGAACTCCAGGCCGCGGGCGGCCGCGAGGTAGACGTCCTGGTTGAGCAGGTTGCCGTCGAGCCGCAGCAGGCCGCGGGGGCTGTCGTAGAACTGGCCCGAGGTCATCGCCGCGACGTCCGCCACGTCGACGCCGCCGCACACCCGGCCCATCCGGGCGAGGAAGAGGATCGCCTCGTAGCAGGACTCCCCGACCGCGTTCAGCGCGGGCGCCCACGGGCCGAACCGGTCGTGGTAGTCGCGGCTCAGCGCCGTGCTCTCCGCCGTGCCCATCCCGTCGAAGTACGCCGCGGCGGCGTACAACCCGTCGTGGGCGCCGGCCCCGCCCCCGAGCAGGGTGTTCTCCTCGACCGCCGGGCTCAGCCGGACGAGCGACCCGCTCAGCCCGCGACCGGCGAACTGGCGGTTGAAGCGCACCGCGTCCTGACCCATCAGCAGCATGATCACGCCGTCCACCCGGCCCGGGTCGAGCCCGTCGAGGACGCCGCGGAAGTCCGTCGTCCCCAGCGGGACGTAGGTCTCGCTGACGATCTCCGCCGCCGAGTCCTCGAGGGCGGCCCGCGTGGTGGCCGCGGTCACCCGCGGGAAGACGTAGTCGTTGCCGACCACCGCCCAGCGGCCGACGCCGAGCTGCTCGCGCATCCAGTGGACGGCCGGCAGCAGCTGGTTGACCGGGCGTTCGCCGAGCATGAACACGCCGGGGGTGTCGTCGCGACCCTCGTGCATGGCGGCGTACGCGTAGACGACCCGGCCGCCGACCCGTCGGGTGATCGCGACCCGCACCGCCGAGATGTGCCAGCCGGCGACCGCCTGCACCCGGCCCTGGTCCACCAGCGACCCGACCTCCTCGGCGACCGCCTCCGGCGAGCGGCCGGCGTCGACGACCACGAGCTCGACCCGGCGCCCGGCGATCCCGTCCGCGGCGTTGAGCTGCTCGACGGCGAGCTGCCCGCACGTCAGGCAGGACGGGCCGTACAGGCCGGTCGGGCCCTGGAGCGGGACCACGAAGGCGATCGAGAGCGTCTCGGCCTCCCGGGCGCCCCGCCTCGTCGCGTCGACCTGCACGGGGACCTCCGGTGCGCGGTGGGGCTCGGCGTGACCAGAGAGCGACGCTGCCCGCCCGGACGGTCGCCTACGATAGGGCGGCGCGGCGCGGACGTGCTCGGGAAGACGTGAGATGAGACGAATGACTCCTCAGGAGCTGGCGGGCCGGATGGGCGAGGACACGGGCGACCTCGTCGGCCCCAGCCTCGGCCTGCTGCTCGCCCACGCCGAGCACACCGTCCGGCTGCGCCTGGGCCCGGTGCTCGCCGAGGCCGGGCTGAGCGTGGAGCACTGGCGGATCATGGCGGTCCTGCTCGCCCGGCCGGGCCTGCCGATGGCGTCGGTCGCCACCGCTGCGGTGGTGCCCAGCGCAACCCTCACCCGGCACGTGGACCGGCTCGTCGACCGGGCGCTGGTGGTACGGCGCATCGACCCCGCCGACAAGCGCCGGGTCGTGGTGGCGCTCTCCCCGATGGGCACCGAGCTGGCCGGCCGGCTGCGGGCCGCGGAGCGCAGCGTCGAGGACGAGATCTCCACGGGCCTGGGCCGGTCCCGCTACGCCGCGCTGGTCCGCGAGCTCAGCCTGCTGCCCCACCTGTCCGACTGAGCAGTCACCCCTGCTTGAGCTGGGCGACCCGCACGTGGTTGCCGAACGGGTCGCGCAGCCCGAAGTCGATGCCGTACGCCTGCTCCGTGGGTTCCTCGGTGAGCTCGACGCCGCGCGTCCTCAGCTCGGCGTACGTCGCGTGGGCGTCGTCGACGGCGAAGAACAGGTGGCCGCCCGCGGCCCCCTTGCTGACCATCTCCCGCACCTGCTCCGCGGTCTCCTCGCTCATCGCCGGCGGCCCGGGCCGCTCGAGCAGGATCTTGTGGTCGGGGTCCCCGGGCACGCAGACGGTCAGCCACCGCATGAACCCGAGGTCGAGGTCGGTGTCGACCTCGAGGCCGAGCTTGCCGACGTAGAAGTCGAGGGCCTCGTCCTGGTCGAGGACGTAGATGCCGGAGATGTTCAGTCGCTTCATCATGGGTCGACGCTAGTGCTGGGACACGGACGCCCGCTTCTCCGAAATCGCTGTGCTCGCGGGCCGCAGCCAGGCGTGGGCGAAGCAGCTCGGGACGGGGCCCACGGACCCGCGGCGCCGGTGCGCCGTGGGGCTCTCGCCCACGATCTCGTGGAAGACCCGGCTGAAGGTGCCGAGGCTGGTGAAGCCGACCTCGACGCAGATGTCGGTCACGCTGCGGTCGGTGGTGCGCAGCAGCCAGATCGCCCGCTCCACCCGCCGGCGCTGGAGGTAGCGGTGCGGCGTCTCGCCGAACACGGCGCGGAAGGTGCGGATGAAGTGGGACTCGGACACGCACGCGAGCCCGGCGAGGGTGGGGACGTCGAGCGCGTCGGCATAGCTGCGGTCCATCAGGTCGCGCACCCGGAGCAGCCGCCGGTTCCTCTCCTCGGTGACCTTGCTCATCCCGGCATCCCACCACGCGCGCCGTCGACAGCCCAGGGCCGACGGGTCGGCGGTCAGGCGCCGGGGAGAGCGACCACGCCGAGCTCGGCGGGCGAGACGAGGGAGGCGTGGCGGGGCACGACCCGGACCGTGTAGCCGAAGGCGCCGGCGTGGTCGAGCACCACGTCGCCGTCGAAGCGGTGCCGGTCGCCCTCGTAGGTCTCCGCGAGCGCCAGCTCGTCGATGGTGGTCTCGACCAGCACGTCCTCGCCGGTCGGCCGGCCGTGGACCAGCTGCACCGCCACGTCCTCGGGCCGCAGGCCGCCGAGGGCGACGAACGCCCGCACGTGCATGGTGGCGCCGACCTCGGGGGCGTCGCCGACGCCGTCGCTCTCCACGTGCTCGACGCGTACGCCGGGCCACGCGGCGCGCACGGTCCGCTTCCAGGCCGCGAGCTCCGCCGCACCGGCGTAGTCGCTGTCGAGCCGGCGGGCGTTGGCCGCGGCGGGGGCGTAGAGCTGGCGCACGTAGTCGCGGACCATCCGGGTGGCGAGCACCTTCGGCCCGAGCGACTTCAGCGTGTGCCGGAGCATCTCGACCCAGCGGGTCGGCACGCCGTCCTCGTCGACGTCGTAGAAGCGCGGCGCGACCTCCTGCTCGATCAGGCGGTACAGCGCGTCGGCCTCGAGGTCGTCGCGGCGGTCGGGGTCCTCGACGCCGTCGGCGGACGGGATCGCCCAGCCGTTCTCGCCGTCGTACCACTCGTCCCACCAGCCGTCGAGGATGGAGAGGTTCAGGCCGCCGTTCAGCGCCGCCTTCATGCCCGAGGTGCCGCACGCCTCGTAGGGGCGCAGCGGGTTGTTCAGCCACACGTCGCAGCCGGGGTAGAGCGGCTGGGCCATCGCGATGTCGTAGTTCGGCAGGAAGACGATGCGGTGGCGCACCTCCGGGTCGTCGGCGAACCGCACCATCTCCTGGATCAGCCGCTTGCCGCCGTCGTCGGCGGGGTGCGCCTTGCCCGCGATCACCAGCTGCACCGGGCGCTCGGGGTCCAGCAGCAGCCGCTTGAGCCGCGCGGGGTCGCGGAGCATCAGCGTGAGCCGCTTGTACGACGGGACGCGGCGCGCGAAGCCGATCGTCAGCACGTCGGGGCTGAGCGCGTCGTCGATCCAGGTCAGCTCGGCGTCCGCCGCGCCGCGCTTCTCCCACGACCGGCGCACCCGGCGGCGGGCGTCGAGCACCAGCCGCTCGCGCAGCTGGCGCTTGACCGCCCACACCTCGGTGCCGGGCACCTTGTCGGCGACGGCCCAGAACGGGTCGGTGTGGTCGCCCTCGGGGTCGGCCCCGTGCCGCGCCGCCAGCTCGAAGAGCTCGCGGGCCACCCAGGTGGGCGCGTGCACGCCGTTGGTGATCGAGCCGATCGGCACGTCGGTCTCGTCGAAGGCGGGCCACAGGCCGTTGAACATGCCGCGGGAGACGTGGCCGTGCAGCTGGGAGACGCCGTTCGCCCGCTGGGAGAGCCGGAAGCCCATCACCGCCATGTTGAAGACCGACGGGTCGCCGCCGTCGTAGTCCTCGGCGCCGAGCGCCCGGATCCGCTCCAGCGGTACGCCGGGGGTCGCCCCCGCGGCGCCGAAGTACTGCTCGACGAGGGAGAGCGCGAACCGGTCGATGCCCGCCGGCACCGGCGTGTGCGTGGTGAAGACGGTCGAGGCGCGGCTGACCTCGAGCGCGGTGTCGAAGTCGAGCCGCGGCCCGTCCTCGGCGACCGTGAGCTCGCGGATCCGCTCCAGCCCGAGGAAGCCCGCGTGCCCCTCGTTGGTGTGGAAGACCTCCGGCTCGGGGTGCCCGGTGATCCGGGCGTAGGTGCGCAGCGCGCGCACGCCGCCGACGCCGAGGAGCAGCTCCTGGCGCAGCCGGTGCTCGCTGTTGCCGCCGTAGAGCCGGTCGGTGACGTCGACGTAGTGGTCGGGGTTGCCCTCGACGTCGGTGTCGAGCATCAGCAGCGGCACCCGGCCGACGCTG
This sequence comes from Nocardioides dongkuii, assembly GCF_014127485.1. Classification (NCBI taxonomy): domain Bacteria; kingdom Bacillati; phylum Actinomycetota; class Actinomycetes; order Propionibacteriales; family Nocardioidaceae; genus Nocardioides; species Nocardioides dongkuii. Next base: position 2,670,300 of record NZ_CP059903.1, read on the forward strand.
GCGACCCAGATCCGGGCGATCAGGTCCGGGCCGTCGGGCATCGCGATCGTGATCCGGGCCCCGGTGCCGTCCTGCTCGCGCAGCAGCGAGATCGGCAGCCCGTCGGGGTCGAGGACCGGGTAGGTCTCCTGCTGCCACCCCTCGCGGGAGAGGGCCTGCTTGAAGTAGCCGTGCCGGTAGAGCAGCCCGACGCCGACGATCGGCACGCCCAGGTCGCTGGCCGCCTTGAGGTGGTCGCCGGCGAGGATGCCGAGGCCGCCGGAGTACTGCGGCAGCACCGAGGTGATGCCGAACTCCGGGGAGAAGTAGCCGATCGCGCGCGGGCCGTCGCCGCCGGTGCGCTGGTACCACCGGTCCTCCGCGAGGTACGCCGCGAGGTCCGCGCGCGCCGCCCCGAGCCGGCCGAGGAACCCAGCGTCCGCGGCCAGCTCCTCGAGCCGCGTGCGGCTCACGGCGCCCAGCAGGCGCACCGGGTCGCGGCCGGTGGACTCCCAGAGCGCGCCGTCGACCTCGGCGAACACGTCCTGGGTCGCCGGGTGCCAGGACCAGCGCAGGTTGCCGGCGAGGTCGCTCAGCGCCGCGAGGGCAGGCGGGAGGACGGGGCGGACGGTGAACCGTCGGATGGCGCGCACCGGAGCGACGCTAGCGTCTCCACTGGAACGATCCAACCCCCCGTCCGCCACCGCGCCGGCACCCTGCTTTCCTTGGTTCGTTCCGGGGCGAGTGGGTACACCTCGGACGTCCCTGGCGGCACGGAAATGCCCGCCGCACGCCCTCGTTAAGTTGGAGCAATGGTCGGACGCATCCCTGTCATGAACGTCAAGCCCGTGGTCGACCTCGGGCGACTGCCCGCCAAGGCCACCGTCGGAGAGCCCTTCCCCGTCTCGGCCTCGGTCTTCCGGGAGGGCCACGACAAGCTGGGTGCGGAGGTGGTGCTCACCGACCCGAGCGGCACCCGCCGCGACCCGGTGCGGATGACCAAGCACGCCGAGGTGCCCGACCGCTACGACGCCTGGGTGACCCCCGACGTCGTCGGCGCCTGGACCTTCGAGATCCAGTCCTGGGCCGACCCGATCGCGACCTGGCAGCACGCCGCGGGCATCAAGATCCCCGCTGGGATCGACGTCGAGCTGATGTTCACCGAGGGCCGGCTGATCCTCGAGCGCGTGCAGGCCGAGCTCCCCCGCACCGAGAAGGCCGGGCACGAGCTGCTCACCGCCGCGCTGGCCGCCTGCGCCGACACCGAGCGCCCGGCGGGCGCACGCCTCGCCGTGCTCCAGTCCCCCGAGCTCGAGGCGCTGCTGGTCGCGCACCCGCTCCGCGAGCTGGTCACCGTCGAGGGCCCCTACCCGGCGTACGCCGACCGGCAGCGCGCGCTGTACGGCAGCTGGTATGAGTTCTTCCCGCGCTCCGAGGGCGCGACCCGCGACCCCGAGACCGGCACGATCACCAGCGGCACCCTGCGCACCGCGGCGGAGCGGCTCGACGCCGTCGCGGAGATGGGGTTCGACGTGATCTACCTGCCGCCGATCCACCCGATCGGCGAGGTCAACCGCAAGGGACCCAACAACACCCTGACCCCCGGCCCCGACGACCCGGGCTCGCCGTGGGCGATCGGCAGCAAGGACGGCGGCCACGACGCCATCCACCCCGAGCTCGGCACGTTCGGGGACTTCGACGCGTTCGTCGCCCGCGCCCGGGAGCTCGACCTCGAGGTCGCGCTCGACCTGGCGCTGCAGGCGGCGCCGGACCACCCGTGGGTGACCAGCCACCCGGAGTGGTTCACCACCCGGGCCGACGGCACCATCGCGTACGCCGAGAACCCGCCCAAGAAGTACCAGGACATCTACCCGGTCAACTTCGACAACGACCCGACCGGCATCTGCCGCGAGGTGCTGCGGATCGTGCGGCTGTGGATGTCGCACGGCGTGCGGATCTTCCGCGTCGACAACCCGCACACCAAGCCGCTGGCGTTCTGGGAGTGGCTGCTCAAGGAGGTCCGGCGCACCGACCCCGACGTGGTGTTCCTCTCCGAGGCGTTCACCCGCCCGGCGATGATGCACGGCCTCGGCGCGGTGGGCTTCCACCAGAGCTACACCTACTTCACCTGGCGCACCGCCAAGTGGGAGCTCGAGGAGTACCTCCTCGAGCTCTCTTCGGAGTCCGACCACCTGATGCGGCCGAACTTCTTCGTCAACACCCCCGACATCCTGCACGCCTACCTGCAGTACGGCGGCCCGGCGGCGTTCAAGATCCGCGCGGTGATCGCCGCGACGGGGTCGCCGAGCTGGGGCGTGTACGCCGGCTACGAGCTCTACGAGCACGTCGCGATCAAGCCGGGGAGCGAGGAGTACCTCGACTCCGAGAAGTTCCAGATCCGGATCCGCGACTGGGAGGGCGCGGCGCGCGAGGGCCGCACCCTCGCGCCGTACCTCACCCGGCTCAACGAGATCCGCCGCCAGCACCCGGCGCTCCAGCTGCTGCGCAACGTCGTGGTGCACAGCACCGACGACGAGAGCGTCCTGTGCTTCTCCAAGCAGACCCTCGACGGCGACGACACCGTCATCGTCGTGGTCAACCTCGATCCGCACGCCACCCGCGAGACGACCGTCCACCTCGACCTGCCCGCGATGGGCCGCGAGTGGGGCGACACGTTCCTCGTGCGCGACGAGATCACCGGCGAGGAGTGGAGCTGGGGCGCGAACAACTACGTCCGGCTCGACCCCTACCACGAGCCCGCCCATGTCCTGACGGTCAGGAGGACCGCGTGACCCAGACCCAGCCAGACTCCCTCGAGACCGGGCCGACGCCCATCGACGAGGGGCCCGCACTGGGAGAGGACCCGATCGTCGACGGTCACACCGACTCCGGCGTGGACGCCGGCGAGGCGGCGTACTCGACGCCCGACTGGTTCAAGACCGCGGTCTTCTACGAGGTCCTGGTCCGGTCGTTCCGCGACTCCAACGGCGACGGCACCGGCGACTTCCGCGGCCTGGTCGAGAAGCTCGACTACCTGGAATGGCTCGGCGTCGACTGCCTGTGGATCCCGCCGTTCTTCCCGAGCCCGCTGCGCGACGGCGGCTACGACGTCGCCGACTACACCGGCGTGCTCCCCCAGATCGGCACCATCGAGGACTTCCGCTACTTCCTGAACGAAGCCCACGAGCGCGGCATCCGGGTGATCATCGACTTCGTCATGAACCACACCAGCGACCAGCACCCGTGGTTCCAGGCCAGCCGCTCGGACCCGGACGGCCCGTACGGCGACTTCTACGTCTGGTCCGACACCGACGACAAGTACCAGGACGCCCGGATCATCTTCGTCGACACCGAGCCGTCGAACTGGACCTGGGACCCGGTGCGCCAGCAGTACTTCTGGCACCGGTTCTTCTCCCACCAGCCCGACCTGAACTTCGACAACCCCCGGGTCCTCGACGCGATGATGGACGCGATGAAGTTCTGGCTCGACATGGGCATGGACGGCTTCCGCCTCGACGCGGTGCCCTACCTGTTCGAGCGCGAGGGCGGTGACGGCGAGAACCTGCCGGAGACCCACGAGGTGCTGAAGGTCGTCCGGAAGTTCGTGGACGACAACTACCCCGGCCGGGTGCTCCTGTGCGAGGCCAACCAGTGGCCCGAGGACGTCGTCGAGTACTTCGGCGACTTCGAGGTCGGCGGCGACGAGTGCCACATGGCCTTCCACTTCCCGGTGATGCCGCGCATCTTCATGGCGGTCCGCCGCGAGTCGCGCTTCCCCATCTCGGAGATCCTCGAGCAGACGCCGGCGATCCCCCACAACTGCCAGTGGGGCATCTTCCTGCGCAACCACGACGAGCTGACCCTCGAGATGGTCACCGACGAGGACCGCGACTACATGTGGGGCGAGTACGCCAAGGACCCCCGCATGAAGGCCAACATCGGCATCCGCCGGCGGCTGGCCCCGCTGCTGGAGAACGACACCAACCAGATCGAGCTGTTCAACGCGCTGCTGCTCTCGCTGCCCGGGAGCCCGGTGCTCTACTACGGCGACGAGATCGGCATGGGCGACAACATCTGGCTCGGTGACCGCGACGGCGTCCGCACCCCGATGCAGTGGACCTCCGACCGCAACGCCGGCTTCTCCTCGGCCAACCCCGGCAAGCTCGACCTGCCGGTGGTCCAGGACGCGATCTACGGCTACGAGTCGGTCAACGTCGAGGCGCAGCTGGAGAACTCCTCCTCGCTGCTGCACTGGACCCGGCGGATGATCCACGCCCGCCGCCACCACCCGGCGTTCGGCCTCGGCGCGTTCCACGACCTCGGCGGCTCCAACCCGACGGTGCTCTCCTACGCCCGCGAGTACGTCGACGAGGAGGGCAACGAGGACGTCATCCTCTGCGTCAACAACCTCTCCCGGTTCCCCCAGCCCATCGAGCTCGACCTGCGCCGCTTCGAGGGGCGCCGGCCGGTGGAGCTGCTCGGCGGCGTGCCGTTCCCCGTGATCGGGGAGCTCCCGTACCTGCTCACCCTGGCCGGCTACGGGTTCTACTGGTTCCGGTTGACCCCGCCCGAGAACCCCGAGGAGGGTCAGCTGCTGTGAGCACTCCCCCGATCGACCCCCAGGTCCTCGTCGACTACCTCGGCAAGACCCGCTGGTTCGGCGGCAAGGGCCGCCCCTTCGAGGTCTCCGACGTCGAGCGCGTCGGCGACGTGCCCGGTGGCGCGGAGGACGGCCCCCGGGTCGTGCTGCACCTCGTCGAGCTGACCTACCACGACGAGGAGGGCGGCACCGAGCTCTACCAGGTGCCGCTCGCGTTCTACGTCGAGGCGCAGTCGCGCCTCGACCACGCCTTCGTCGGCTGGTGGGAGGACGCCGAGGACGGCTGGGTGCACGCCTACGACGCCCTGCACGACCGCGAGGCGATGGCCCACTGGCTGATCTCGTTCGCGGCGGCCGAGCCCGTGGGCAGCCACCGCCACGAGTCCCTCGACTTCCGGCGGCTGCCGGGGTGGACCGTGGACACCAGCGTGCACTCCACGCTGTTCTCCGGCGAGCAGTCCAACTCCTCGGTGGCGTACGGCGAGGACGCGCTGATGAAGGTGTTCCGCAAGGTCACCCCCGGCGTGAACCCCGACATCGAGATCCACGAGAAGCTCACCGTCGCGGGCTCCACCCACGTGCCGGCCCTGTACGGCTGGCTCGAGCACCTGCGGCCCGACGGCGAGATCGTCCAGCTCGCGATGCTGCAGCAGTTCCTGCGCACCGCGACCGACGGCTGGGACCTCGCCCTCACCAGCGTGCGCGACCTGTTCGCCGAGGCCGACCTGCACGCGAACGAGGTCGGCGGCGACTTCGCCGGCGAGTCCTCGCGCCTGGGCGACGCGCTGCGCGAGGTGCACGAGTCGCTGGCCGAGCAGTTCCCGACCGAGCGGCGGGGCGCGGACGCCGCGCGCGAGCTCGCCGCGGCGATGAACCGCCGTCTCGACGCCGCCCTCGCCGTCGTCCCCGAGCTCGCGAACCACGCCGACGCCCTGCGCGCGGCGTACGACCGGGTGGCGAGGCTGCCCGGCCTCGACGTCCAGCGCATCCACGGCGACCTGCACCTGGGCCAGACGCTGCGCACCTCGACCGGCTGGAAGATCGTGGACTTCGAGGGCGAGCCCGCGAAGCCGCTGGCCGAGCGCCGGCTGCCCGACTCCCCCTGGCGCGACGTCGCCGGGATGCTGCGTTCCTTCGAGTACGCCCCGCACGTCGTGGAGCGCACCCACACCGAGCACGAGCCCCACGAGGCGAGCCAGCTCGCCTACCGGGCCGAGGAGTGGGCCCACCGCAACCGCAACCACTTCCTGGTGGCCTACGCCGGCGGCGAGCCGACCGAGGAGCAGCGCCTGCTCCTGGACGCCTACGTCGCCGACAAGGCCGTCTACGAGACCGTGTACGAGACGCGCAACCGCCCGAGCTGGGTGTCCATCCCCCTCGCCGCGATCACCAGGATCGGAGCCCGATGACCCCCGCGAACTCCCCGCAGACCCCCGCACCCGTGAAGCCGGTCCCCCAGGAGGAGCTGGCGCTGGTGGTGCGCGGCGAGCACGGCCAGCCGCACGGCGTGCTCGGCCCGCACCCCCACGAGGGCGGCGTGACCGTCCGGGTGCTGCGGCCGCTCGCCTCCTCGGTCGTGGTCCGCTACGGCACCGAGGAGACGCGCCTCGAGCACGAGTACGAGGGCGTCTGGGTCGGTGTGCTGCCGGTCGCCGACGTGCCCGACTACCGCGTCGAGGTCGCCTACGACGGGGAGCCGCTGGTCGTCGACGACCCCTACCGGTTCCTGCCGACGCTCGGCGAGGTCGACCTGCACCTGATCAACGAGGGCCGCCACGAGCTGCTCTGGACGGTGCTCGGGGCGCGCGTGCACCACTACGCGGGCTTCTCCGAGCCGGTCACCGGCACCTCGTTCGCCGTCTGGGCGCCGCACGCGCGCGGCGTACGCCTCCAGGGCGACTTCAACGCCTGGGACGGCCGCGAGCACCCGATGCGCCAGCTCGGCAGCTCTGGCGTGTGGGAGCTGTTCGTGCCCGACATCGGCACCGGCACGTCGTACAAGTACGCGATCCTCGGCGCGGACGGCGAGTGGCGGGAGAAGGCCGACCCGATGGCGGCCTGGGCCGAGACGCCGCCCGCGACCTCCTCGCTGGTCTTCGAGTCGACCTACGACTGGGGCGACGACGCCTGGATGGCCGCGCGGCCCGACAAGCGCCCGGTCGCCGAGGCGATGTCGGTCTACGAGATGCACTTGGCGTCGTGGAAGAAGCACCCCGACGGCAGCTTCTGGTCCTGGGCCGAGCTCGCCGAGGACCTGCCGGGCTACCTCGCCGACCTGGGGTTCACCCACGTCGAGCTGATGCCGGTGATGCAGCACCCGTTCGGCGGCTCGTGGGGCTACCACGTCACGTCGTACTTCGCGCCGGACTCGCGCTTCGGCGACCCCGACGGGTTCAAGCTGCTCGTGGACCGCCTCCACCAGGCCGGGATCGGCGTGATCCTGGACTGGGTGCCGGGGCACTTCGCCACCGACCCGTGGGCGCTGGTCAAGTTCGACGGCACCCCGCTCTACGAGGACCCCAACCCCCAGCGCGGCTGGCACAAGGAGTGGGGCTCCCACATCTTCAACTTCGGGCGCAACGAGGTGCGCAACTTCCTCTACGCCAACGCGCTCTACTGGCTCGAGGAGTTCCACGCCGACGGCCTGCGCGTCGACGGCGTCGCCTCGATGCTCTACCTCGACTACTCCCGCGAGGAGGGCGAGTGGACCCCGAACAAGCACGGGGGCCGCGAGAACCTCGAGGCGGTGCAGTTCCTCCAGGAGATGAACGCCACCGTCTACAAGCGGGTGCCCGGCATCGTGACGATCGCCGAGGAGTCCACCTCCTGGCCCGGCGTCACCGAGCCGACCAGCGCCGGCGGCCTCGGCTTCGGCTTCAAGTGGAACATGGGCTGGATGCACGACTCGTTGCGTTACATGGCCAACGAGCCGGTGCACCGCGCCCACCACCACGGCGAGATGACCTTCTCCCTGGTCTACGCGTGGTCGGAGAACTACGTGCTGCCGATCAGCCACGACGAGGTCGTGCACGGCAAGGGCTCGCTGCTGCGCAAGATGCCCGGCGACCGCTGGCAGCAGCTCGCCAACCTGCGCGCCTACCTCGGCTTCATGTGGGCGCACCCCGGCAAGCAGCTGCTGTTCATGGGCGCCGAGCTCGGCCAGGAGTCGGAGTGGGCGGAGTCGCGCGAGCTCGACTGGTGGCTGATGGACCACCCCGAGCACCACGGCGTGCACGCGCTGGTGCGTGACCTGAACACGACGTACACCTCCTCGCCGGCGATGTGGGGGCTCGACCACGAGCCCGAGGGCTTCTCCTGGATCGACGCCAACGACGCGGGGCACAACGTGTTCTCGTTCGTGCGCCGCGCGCCGGGGGCTCCCGACGTGGTCTGCGTCGCCAACTTCGCCGCGGTCCCCCACCACGACTACCGCCTCGGCCTGCCCGCCGAGGGCACGTGGGAGGAGGTCGTCAACACCGACGCCTCGGCGTACACCGGGTCCGGGGTGGGCAACATGGGCGCCATCACCGGCGTCGCCGGCGAGCACTCCGGCCAGCCCGCCCACGCCGACATCGTCGTCCCCCCGCTGGCCACGGTGTGGTTCCGGCGGGCCGAGACCGCCGACTAGCCTGAGCGCGTGACCCAGGAGCCGACGACCGAGCAGACCGTCGCGCACACCGTCGCGGAGGGGGTGGCCCGGCTGAGCTGGGCCCCCGACGAGCCGGTCGACGTCGTACGCCGCGAGGTCGCCGCCGCGCTCGCCACCCACGCCCGGGTGGAGGCGCTGGTCGACCCCGACGACGAGGCGGCGCAGCGGGTCGCCACCTGGTCGGGGATGCGCCGCGAGGGGATCATGCGCGGCGTGACCGTCGACGGCTCGCCGGTCGACCGGATCGTCTACGCGCGGCTGGCCAGCGACGTGCCGGTGCACGAGCCGGAGGGGTTCCGGGCGCTGCTCAACTCCTTCCTGCCCCGCAAGCGCGCGATCGCCCAGCTGCTGGCGCGCGACACCGACGACCGGGTGCTGCTGTGCCAGCTCACCTACAAGCAGGACTGGGACCTGCCCGGCGGCGTCGTCGAGGTCGGCGAGTCGCCGCACGTCGCGGTCGCGCGCGAGGTCGAGGAGGAGCTCGGGCTCACCCTGCCCGCCGGCCCGCTGGTGCTCACCGACTGGCTGCCGCCGTGGAGCGGCTGGGACGACGCGCTCTGCCTGGTCTTCGACGGCGGCGCCCACGACGCGTCGGTCCTCGAGCAGGTGGTGCGTCAGGAGCGCGAGATCCGCTCCGCGGAGTTCTGCACCCTCGAGCAGGTCGACGAGCGGTGCGCCGACTTCACCGCGCGGCGGGTCCGCTCCGCGCTCGCGGGGCTGCGCGGCGACGGCCCGGCGTACACCGAGTCGGGGCGCTAGCCGCGTCCGGGCGGTGCGCAGGCAACCGTTCCGGGTGCCGTGACGGTTGCCTGCGCACCGCTGGGTACGGCGACGTCGCCGACGACCGGCGTACGGCGGGAGCGCAGCGCCACGAGCACGCCGACCACGAGCAGCGCGCCGCCGCCCGCCTCGGCCGCGTTCGGCGACTGGTCGAGCAGCAGCCAGGCGGAGGTCATCGCCACGACCGGCGCCAGCAGCACCCACGGGACGACCGCCGCCGAGGGGTTGCGCGCCAGCAGCGAGTTGAACAGGCCGTACCCCAGCAGCGAGGCGAGTCCCGCGGTGTAGAGCGTCGAGAGCGCCGCCTCCCAGCCGAACGCCGCCACCCCGTCCGCGAGCCCCGCCGGCCCCTCCACGAGGAGCGCGAGCACCAGCAGCGGGAGAGGTACGACGGTCGCCGACCACACGGTGAGCGAGAGCCCGCCCGACACCCCGGCGGCCCGGGAGACCACGTTGCCGATGCCCCACGACAGCGCGCCGAGCAGGCAGAGCGCGAGCGCGGTGGCCGGCACGTGTCCCCCGCGGCCGGCCGCGACGACCGCCAGCCCCACCGAGCCGAGCACCACGCCGGCCGCCTGCGCGGCGGTCGGCACCTCGCGGAGCACGCCCGCGGCGATCACGATCGTGAAGACCACCTGCGCCTGCAGGACCAGCGCGGCCAGGCCGGGGGGCATGCCGGTCGCCATCGCGACGTACAGGAACCCGAACTGACCGGTCGACATGAACGTCCCGACCGCGACCAGCGTCGTCCACGGCACGGCCGGCCGCCGGACCAGGAGCACCGCGGGGAACACCACGAGCAGGAACCGGGCGGTCAGGAAGAGCAGCGGCGGCACGCCGCCCATCCCCCAGTCGATGACGACGAAGTTGAACCCCCACACGGCGGCGACGAGGGCGGCGAGGAGGGAGTCACGGCGGTCCACCCGGTCAGCCTCTCGCGCCGGCACCATGAAGCACCAGCGAATCCTCGTGAGGGTGACTAGGTAGCATCGCTGCATGATCGATCTCGGTGCGCTCACCTCCCTGCGCGCGGTCGCCACCCACGGCTCGGTCGTGGCGGCGGCGGACGCCCTCGGCTTCACGCCCAGCGCCGTCTCCCAGCAGGTCAAGCGCCTCGAGCGGCAGACCGGGGTCCCGCTGCTGGAGCGGGTGGGCCGCGGCGTGATGCTCACCGGCCACGGCCGACACCTGGTCGAGGAGGGCGGCCGGCTGCTGACCGACCTCGAGCAGCTGGAGTCCGGGCTGCACCGCCAGGCCGGCGCGGTCTCCGGCCACCTCCGGCTCACGACGTTCTCCACCGCCATGCGCGGCCTGGTCGCGCCGGTCGTGCGCGACCTCCTCGACCGCCACCCCGACCTCACCGTCACCCTCACCGAGCGGGAGCCCTGGGAGACCGTCGACCTGGTCGCCAGCGGCCAGACCGACGTCGGGGTCGTGCACCGCTGGGGCGACGTCGCGCTCGCCGTCCCCGACCACCTCGACACCACGCTCGTCGCGCAGGACGTCGCCGACGTGGTCGTGCACGCCGACCACCCGCTGGCCGGCCGCGACCGGGTCGCGCCGGCCGACCTCGTCGACGAGGCCTGGGTCGCGACCCCCGAGGGCACGATCTGCCGCGAGTGGCTGCACCGGATGTACGACGGCACCGGGCGCCTGCCCCGCATCGCGCACACCGCGATGGAGTTCGACTCCCACCTCGCGATGGTCTCCTCCGGGCTCGGGATCGCGCTCGTCCCGCGCCTGGGCCGTCAGCCGCTCGGCGCGGGGCTGGTGGCCCTCCCCGCGCACGACCCGGTGCCGACCCGCGACGTGGTCGCCGTGCACCGCCGCAGCATGGCCGGCTCCCCCGCCGTCAGCGCGGTCCTGGCCGCCCTGGCCGCCTAGCGGCGGCGGCGACTCAGAACAGCGCCGACGCCAGCGCCTGACGGCCCTTCAGCACCCGGGCGTCGTCGTTGCCGACCGCGGCGAACAGGCCGAGCAGGTGCTCGCGGGCCGCGTTACGCTCGTCGCCCGACGTACGCCGGACCAGCTCGACCAGCCGCGCGAAGGCGTCCTCGACCTGCCCGTCGAACAGGTCGAGGTCGGCGACCAGCGTCTGCGCCGCGACGTCGTCCGGGCTCGACGCGGCGGCCGCGCGCGCGGCCCCCGCGTCGACACCCTGGACCCGCTGCAGCACCTTCGCCATCGCCAGCCCGGCGGCGGCCTCCGCGTCGGCGGGGTTGGCGGTGACCAGGGCCTGGTACTCCGCGACCGCGCGGTCGAAGTCGCCCGCTTCCATCGCGTCCTGGGCGGGCGCGTAGCGCGGGTCGACCGGCGGCTCGCCGTCCTCGGTCGCGACCGGTCCGCCGTGGCGGGGCTGGTGGCGTCCGGTCATCCCCTGCGCGGTCAGCTGCTGGACGACCTGGGTGAGCGCGGCCCGCAGCTCCTCGAGCGGCAGCGCGTCCTGCATCAGCGGCGCCGGGCGCCCGTCGATCACGGCGACGACCAGCGGGATGGACGGGATCTGCATCGCCTGGGCGATGCCGGGAGCCGCGTCGATGTCGACGAGGCCCGCGAGGAACCGGCCCTCGAACTCGTCGGCCAGCGTGGCCAGGTCGTCGGCGAGCCGGCCGCTCTCGGGCATCCGCGTGCGGGAGTAGAAGCACAGCAGCACCGGGGCCGTCATCGACGACTCGACGACGTCCTGGAAGGTCTGCTCGGTGACCTGCACGGCGTACGCCGAGCCGCCGACCGCCGCGCCCCCCGCGCCGGCCGCGGCCGGGCCGCCGCCCGCCCCCGGGGCACCGGGCGCACCGCCCGCCGGAGGGGCGCTCGGGGCGGGTCGCTTCAACGCCGACAGGTCGATGGCACCGGGTCGGGAGAACGGCTGCTGGCTCATGCGCCCAATCCTAGGGACACGCCTGCGGCACCCCGACGTCATCCCCGGTTCGGTTTCCCGCCCCCCGGGATGGGGACGCTCCCCGCATGAACCTCTCTCGGGGAGCCGCGGTCCTCACCGCGACCGTCATCGCCGCGTCCATGCTCACCACGGCGGCCACCACGGCCGCCCCGTCGAGCGCCACGAGCGCCACGAGCGGCTCGTCGGCCGCCGGGAAGCACCACCACGGGCAGCGGGAGGTGCGGTTCCAGACGTTCAACGCCTCGCTCAACCGGGCGAGCGCCGGCGAGCTGGTCTCCGACCTCTCGACCCCGGACGACCCCCAGGCGGCCGCGGTCGCGGAGATCGTGCAGCGGACCCGGCCCGACGTCCTGCTGCTCAACGAGGTGGACTTCGTGCCGGGCGGGAAGGCCGTCGACCTGTTCCGCAAGAACTACCTCGAGGTCGGCCAGCACGGTGCCCGGCCGATCCGCTACCACCACACCTTCGTCGCGCCGTCCAACACCGGCGTGCCCACCGGCCACGACCTCGACAACAACGGGTCGGTCGGCGGCGGCAACGACGCCCAGGGCTTCGGGGAGTTCGAGGGCCAGTACGGCATGGCCGTCCTCAGCCGCTACCCGATCGACCGCAAGCAGGTGCGGACCTTCCAGCGCTTCCTGTGGAAGGACATGCCGGGCTCGCTGCTGCCGACCGACTGGTACTCCCGCGCCGAGCGGGCCGACCTGCGCCTGTCCAGCAAGTCCCACTGGGACGTGCCCGTCCGGATCGGCCGCGAGACCGTGCACTTCCTCGTCTCCCACCCGACGCCTCCCACCTTCGACGGCCCCGAGGACCGCAACGGCCGTCGCAACCACGACGAGATCCGGTTCTGGGCCGACTACGTCTCGGGCGAGGACTACATGTACGACGACCGCGGCCGCACCGGCGGGCTGGACCGCCGCGCCTCGTTCGTGATCGCGGGCGACCAGAACAGCGACCCGGCCGACGGCGACTCGGTCGACGGCGCCATCCAGCAGCTGCTCGACCTGCGGCAGGTGACCGACCCGCTGCCGCGCTCGGCCGGGGGCCGGGAGGCCGCGGCCCGGCAGGGCGGCGCGAACGCCCTCCACGTCTCGGACCCGGCGTACGACACCGCGGACTTCGCGGACACCGCGCCGGGGAACCTGCGCGCCGACTACGTGCTCCCGTCGCGGGACCTGCGGGTGCGCGGTGCCGGGGTCTTCTGGCCGGTGCCCTCCGACCCGCTGTCCCGGCTGACCGGCGAGTTCCCGTTCCCGTCCTCGGACCACCGCGCGGTCTGGGTCGACGTCGCCGTCCGCGGCCGGTAGGCCGGCGGACCCGGCCCGGTTCGCGACTTCCCCACAGGTGCGACCCGGGCCGGCCGATGCTCCGGGCATGGGCAAGCTCCTGGACGGTCTCCTCCCGGTCGCCGCCGGCGTCCTCCTCGGGGTGGTCTGCCGCTCGGCGGCGGCCCGGCTCGACCCGGTCGGGACGGTGGCGCGCACCGCGCTCACCGACGCCAACCTCGCCGCCTTCGTCGCGACCGCGTCCCGCGAGCTCGCCTGACGGCCGAGCCGGTCAGGCGCCGTCAGGTGTCCTCGGACGCCGCCAGCAGCTCGTCGGCGGCGGCGTAGGGGTCGCACTCCCCCGCCACCACGCGCGCGGCGAGCCCGTCGAGCTCGCTGCGGCCGTGCACGCCGGCCCACCGCGATCGCAGGGCCGTGACCGCGATCGCCTCGATCTCGCTCCGCGCCCGACGGGTACGCCGCCGCGCGAGCTCGCCGGTGGCGTCCAGCCACGCGTGGTGCTCGTCGATCGCGCCGAGCACCTCGGCGAGGCCGGTGCCCGCCTGCGCGACCGTCGCCAGGACCGGCGGCTGCCAGGCGCCCTCGGCCCGCTCGCCGAGCGCGAGCATCGAGCGCAGGTCGCGGCGTACCTGGTCGGCGCCGTCCCGGTCGGCCTTGTTCACGACGTACACGTCGCCGATCTCGAGGATCCCGGCCTTCGCCGCCTGGATCCCGTCGCCCATGCCCGGGGCGAGGAGCACCAGCGTGGTGTCGGCCTGGGCGGCGACGTCGACCTCGCTCTGCCCGACCCCGACGGTCTCCACGAGGACCACGTCGTACCCGGCGGCGTCGAGCACCCGGATCGCCTGCGGGGTGCTCCAGGCGAGCCCGCCGAGGTGGCCGCGCGCCGCCATCGACCGGATGTAGACGCCGTCGTCGGACGCGTGGTCCTGCATCCGCACCCGGTCACCGAGCAGAGCGCCGCCGGAGAACGGCGAGGACGGGTCGACCGCGAGCACGCCGACCCGCTTGCCGGCGGCGCGCAGCTCACGGACCAGCGCGCTGGTGGTCGTGGACTTCCCGACCCCCGGCGAGCCGGTGATCCCCACGACCTGCGCCCCACCCGTGTGCGGCGCGAGCGCCGCCATCACCTCGCGCAGCCGGGGCGACTCGTCCTCGACCAGCGAGATCAGCCGGGCGACGGACCGGGCCTCGCCGGCGCGGGCGCGCGCGACGAGGCCCTCGAGGTCCTGCTCAGCCCTTCGGGACACGCACGATCAACGCGTCGCCCTGGCCACCGCCGCCGCACAGGGCGGCCGCGCCGACGCCGCCACCGCGACGCTTGAGCTCGAGCGCGAGGTGCAGGACCACCCGGGCGCCGGACATGCCCACGGGGTGGCCGAGTGCGATCGCGCCGCCGTTGACGTTGACCTTGGCGTCGTCGAGGCCGAGCTCGCGCGCCGAGGAGATGCCGACGGCGGCGAAGGCCTCGTTGAACTCGACCAGGTCGAGGTCGGTCGGGCTGATGCCCTCCTTCTCGCACGCCTTGGCCGTCGCGACGGCCGGCTGCAGCTGCAGCGTGGAGTCCGGGCCCGCGACCTGGCCGTGGGCGCCGATCTCGGCGAGCCACTCCAGGCCGAGCTCCTCGGCCTTGGCCTTGCTCATCACGACCACGGCGGCCGCGCCGTCGGAGATCTGCGAGGAGGAGCCGGCGGTGATCGTGCCCTCCTTGGAGAACGCCGCGCGCAGCTTGCCGAGCGACTCCGCGGTGGTCTCGCCGCGCACGCCCTCGTCGGTGCTGACCACGACCGGGTCGCCCTTGCGCTGCGGGATGGAGACCGGCACGACCTCGTCGTCGAAGACGCCGTTCTTCCAGGCCACGGCCGCCTTCTGGTGGGAGTACGCCGCGAACGTGTCCTGCTCCTCGCGGGTCAGGTTGGCGCTGGCCGCGTTGCACTCCTCGGTCAGCAGGCCCATCGCCTGCGAGGTGAACTGGTCGTACAGCGCGTCGTAGGCCATCGAGTCGACGAGCTTGACGTCGCCGAACTTGATGCCCTCGCGCGACTTCGGCAGGAAGTGCGGGGCGTTGGTCATCGACTCCATGCCCCCGGCGACCACGATCTCGCACTCGCCGGCGCGGACCAGCTGGTCGGCCAGCGCGATCGCGTTCAGGCCGGAGAGGCAGACCTTGTTGATCGTCATCGAGGGGACGCGCATGGGGATGCCGCCCTCGACCGCGGCGATCCGGGCGGGGTTCTGCCCGGCGCCGGCCTGGATGACCTGACCCATGATCACGTAGTCGACCTGGTCGCCGGAGACCCCGGCCTTCGCCAAGGCGCCCTTGATGGCGTGGCCGCCGAGCTGGGCGGCGGTGAGGTCCTTGAAGCCGCCGCTGAGGCGGCCGATGGGGGTGCGTGCCCCGGCGACGATCACGGTTGACATGGGTTCCTCCAGCTGGGGGCGGACGGGCCGATGACCCGGACCCTACCCACCGGTCACATGCGTGGCGAGGGGCTGCGAGCCGGGGCACGTGAGGCGCATGTCACAACCGGTCGCGGGTGCCGCGCCCGACATACGACGATGGCGTCATGAGCGACGCGACCCCCTCCTCCGGCCTGCCCCAGCACCTGTTCACCGCCATCGACCACGTCGGCATGGCGGTGCCCGACCTGGACGAGGCGATCGCGTTCTACCGCGACACCCTCGGCATGACCCTGGCCCACCAGGAGGTCAACGAGGAGCAGGGCGTCCGCGAGGCGATGATGGCCGTCGGCGACTCCGGCTCGCACGTCCAGCTGCTCGCGCCGATCGACGAGACCTCCACGATCGCGAAGTTCATCGACCGCAACGGCCCCGGCTGCCAGCAGGTCGCCTACCGGGTCGAGGACGTCGAGCAGGTCAGCGCGGTGCTGCGCGAGCGCGGCCTGCGGCTGCTCTACGACGCCCCGAAGCGCGGCACCTCCGACTCGCGGATCAACTTCGTGCACCCCAAGGACGCCGGCGGCGTGCTCGTCGAGCTGGTGCAGCCGGCCCGCTGACGCGACGTGGGTCACAGGGGGTGTCCCGACCTGTTACCGGTGGGTAATGTCCCGCCCACCACCCCGACCCCAGGAGCCGACGTGCAGCACATCCTCGACGCCATCCTCGCCGCCTCAGAAGACCCAGGGAGCACGACAGCGGAGGACTTCGCCCACCTCGAGATCCCCGAGTCCTACCGCGCCGTGACGGTGCACAAGGACGAGGTGGACATGTTCGAGGGCCTCACCACCCGGGAGAAGGACCCGCGCAAGTCCCTGCACGTCGAGGACGTAGCCCTCCCCGAGCTCGGTCCCGGCGAGGCGTACGTCGCGGTGATGGCCTCGGCGATCAACTACAACACCGTCTGGACCTCGATCTTCGAGCCGGTCTCCACGTTCGGCTTCCTCGAGCGCTACGGCCGGCTCTCCGAGCTCACCAAGCGCCACGACCTGCCCTACCACGTGGTCGGCTCCGACCTGGCCGGCGTCGTGCTCAAGACCGGCCCCGGCGTGACGAGGTGGAAGCCGGGCACCGAGGTGGTCGCCCACTGCCTCTCCGTCGAGCTCGAGGACCCCGCCGGCCACGACGACACGATGATGGACCCCCAGCAGCGGATCTGGGGCTTCGAGACCAACTTCGGCGGCCTGGCCCACATCGCGCTGGTCAAGTCCAACCAGCTGCTGCCCAAGCCTGCCCACCTGACCTGGGAGGAGGCCGCCTCCCCCGGGCTGGTCAACGCGACCGCCTACCGCCAGCTGGTCTCCAAGAACGCCGGCCAGATGAAGCAGGGCGACAACGTCCTCATCTGGGGCGCCTCCGGCGGCCTCGGCGGCTTCGCGACGCAGTACGCCCTCAACGGTGGCGCCAACCCGATCTGCGTGGTGTCCAACGAGGAGAAGGCCCGGATCGTGCGCTCCATGGGTGCGGAGATGATCATCAACCGCTCCGAGGAGAACTGGCAGTTCTGGAACGAGGACGGCACCGAGCAGAACCCCAAGGAGTGGCAGCGCCTGGGCAAGAAGATCCGCGAGCTCACCGGCGGCGAGGACATCGACATCGTCTTCGAGCACCCGGGCCGCGAGACCTTCGGCGCCTCGGTCTACGTGACCCGCAAGGGCGGCACGATCACCACCTGTGCCTCGACGACCGGGTACATGCACGAGTACGACAAC
The DNA here is from genome assembly GCF_014127485.1 of Nocardioides dongkuii. Taxonomy (NCBI): domain Bacteria; kingdom Bacillati; phylum Actinomycetota; class Actinomycetes; order Propionibacteriales; family Nocardioidaceae; genus Nocardioides; species Nocardioides dongkuii. The sequence goes on from NZ_CP059903.1 coordinate 2,687,665, forward strand.
CGGTACCTGTGGATGAACCTCAAGCGCATCGTCTCCAGCCACTTCGCCAACTACCGCGAGGCGTTCGAGGCCAACCGCCTGATCGCCCAGGGCAAGATCCACCCGACCCTGTCGCGGACCTACACCCTCGACGAGGTCGGCCAGGCCGCGCTCGACGTCCATCACAACAAGCACCAGGGCAAGGTCGGCGTCCTCTGCCTGGCTCCCGAGGAGGGCCTCGGGGTGCGCGACCACGAGCTCCGCGCCCAGCACGAGACGGCGATCAACCGGTTCCGCGGGGTCTGAGCGGACCTCCCCCCGCGGCACGCCGCAGCCACCCACCCCGGTGCCCGACACCCGTCGCACCGGGGTGGGTTCTTTCCCGCCGATCGTGGAGGATGGGGGCGAACTTCCCCCCGACCGGAAGAAGGATGCTTCGACCATGAGTGACCAGGGCCTGTCCATCTTCGACGACGAGTCGGACAAGGAGCCGGTCGACGCCGAGACGACCCAGGTCATCCCCGTCGTGGACCAGCAGCGGAACGCCCCGGCCCCGGCCGGCCAGCGTCCGGCCGTCGCGCCGCCCGCGACCCGGTCCGCTCCCGCCCGTCCCCCGGTTCAGCGCGCGGCCGGACCGTCGACGACGGTCACCACCCCGTCGTTCCCCGTCGTGCGCCGCAACGGCTACGACCCGAGTGCGGTCGACGGCGCCTTCGCCCAGCTCGCCTCCGAGCGGGCCGGCCTCGGCGCCACCCTCGCGGACGCCGAGCGTCGCGCCACCGAGCTCGAGGAGCAGCTCCAGGCGGCCCGGCACGAGCTCGCCGAGAACGCCAACCCCTCGTACGCCGGCCTGGGGGGCCGCGCGAGCGCGATGCTGCGCCTCGCGGAGGAGGAGGCCACCGAGATCCGGACGTTCGCGGAGCGGGACGCCGCGGAGATCCGCGAGCAGGCCGCCCGCGACGCCAAGGCGATCCGGGCCGACGCCGCCCGCGAGGCCGAGGACATGCGCACCGTGCAGCTCGCCGAGCTCGACCAGCAGCGCAGCCGCGCGGTCGCGGACGCCGAGCAGGAGCGCAACCTCGCCCGCGCCGAGGCCGAGGACCTGCTCGCCTCCGCACGGCGCGAGTCCGAGCAGCTGCGGCTCGCCGCCCAGCAGGAGACCACCGAGCTGCGCACCTCGGCGCAGCGCGAGGTCGAGCAGGCCCGCGCGTCCGCGGACCGCGAGGTCCAGGAGGCCCGCCGGATGCTCGCGGTGGAGAAGGAGCGGCTGGCCCGCGAGGCCACCGACTTCCACAACAGCGCCACCGCCGAGACCCGCAAGCTCGTCGAGGAGGCCGAGCTGCGCGCGTCGGCCGCCGAGGAGCGCGCCCGCCAGGCCACCAACCAGGCCACCGAGCACCGGCGCCAGGCGCAGTCCGAGGCCGAGGCGCTGCTCTCCCGCGCCCGTCGCGAGGCCGAGCAGATCGTCACCTCCGCCCGCACCCAGTCGGAGTCGATCAGCTCGACCGGCGACGCGGAGGCCGAGCGCGAGCTCGCCCAGACCCGCGCCGAGCTGGAGCGGCTCCGCAAGCGCCGCGACGCCATCACCGCCCAGCTCGCCTCGCTGCGCGACGTGGTCGCGGGCTTCGGCGAGGACGACGCTTGAGCGAGGAGCGGGCGGCCGCGCCGGCCCCCGCCGTACCTCCTCCGAGCACGCCCGACAGCGCCGGCGCCGACAGCGCCGGCGCCACGGCGGACACCGCGCCGGTGACCGTCGACGACGGACCCGGAGCACGCACCTCACGCGGTGACCTCGGCCGTCCCGGTCCCCCGCTGGACCACCAGGCGCCGTTCTTCGTCGGCCTGGTCGGCGGGCTCGGGTTCGCCCTGGCCTGGTGGCTCTTCGACAAGCTCACCGGCATCGGCTCGACCCTGGTGCTGGTCATCGTCTCGTTCTTCATCGCCGCCGGGCTCCACCCCGTGGTGCAGTGGCTGGAGCGGCGCGGACTGGCCCGCCCCTGGGCGGTGCTGACGGTCATCGTCGGGTTCCTCGTGGCGCTGGGGCTGTTCTTCGTCGCGATCGTCCCGGTGATCACCGACCAGATCCGCAAGATCACCGACAACGCTCCGGACTGGATCGACCAGCTGCAGCGCAGCAAGCGGATCCAGGACCTCAACGCCGAGTTCAAGGTCCTCGACAAGCTCCAGGACTACGTCGCCAACGGCGACTTCGCCTCCACGGTCTTCGGCGGCGCGCTCGGGGTGGGTCTCGCGGTGCTCGGGGCGCTCTTCAACGCCTTCATCATCCTGGTGCTGACGCTCTACTTCCTCGCCTCGATGAAGACGACCACCGGTGCGCTCTACCGCCTGGCCCCCGCCTCGCGCCGCGACCGGGTCACCAAGCTCGGTGACCGGATCGTCGACAGCATCGGCGGCTACGTCTCCGGCGCCTTCGTGGTCGCCCTGTGTGCCGGCCTCTCCTCGCTGGTCTTCCTGTTCGCCATCGGACTGGGTGAGTACGCCGTGGCGCTGGCGTTCGTGGTGGCCCTGCTCGACGTGATCCCGATGATCGGCGCCACCATCGGCGCGGTCATCGTCACCGCGATCGCGTTCGCCACCGACGTGGAGAGTGGCATCTTCTGCGTGATCTTCTACGTCATCTACCAGCAGTTCGAGAACTACGTGATCTACCCACGGGTGATGGCGCGCTCGGTCGACATCCCGGGCTCGGTCACCGTGATCGCCGCCCTGGTCGGCGCGGCGCTGCTCGGCGTCGTCGGCGCGCTGCTCGCCATCCCCACCGCCGCGGCGATCCTGCTGCTGGTCCGCGAGGTCCACGTCAAAAGGCAGGACGCGCGGTAGCGGCTCAGCGGCGCTCCCCGACGAAGTCGGCGAGCGTGCCGCCCAGGCCGCCGGTGGGTCCGAACAGGGTGGTGCCCAGTCCGCCCACCACCCAGGGACGGGCGAGCTCCGGCGTGAGCCTGCGCAGGTCGACCTCTCCTCTCGCGACGAGCGAGCAGCCGCTCGAGGACATGGTGACCTCGTAGCGGCGGTCGGCCACGGCGACGAGGACGAGCTCGGTCGGGCGCCCCACGTCGCACCGGCGGTCGATGGGGAACGGCCGGGCCCGGTCGAAGGCCCCCTCGAAGGCGGCGCCGGCGTCGGCGGGGAGCGGCGCGGCGTACCGCAGGTCGTTCGGACGTCCTCTCGGGTCCAGCTCGAACGCACACACGGTGTCGTCGTCCTGCCCCTGCGCCGGGCCGCACGGCGCGGCGTCGGCGCGCACGGTCGCCAGGATCCGCTCACGCATCCCGGCGTCGCGGGTGGCGACGGTGACGGTGGTGCCGGCAGCCTCGACCGTCTCCTGGGTGTAGCCGTCGCCGACGTCGACGGTGCCGGGCTCGAGCGGCGCCCCCAGCCAGACGTACGGCGCCGCCGGGTCACCCAGGGAGTCCCCGCCGAAGCACGCGTCCGACATGAAGACCGGGCGACCGACGTAGGGCCGGCTCGGACGGCCACCGCAGACGTAGAGGCCGCCGCCGGCCGTGCGCATCGGTGCCGGCCCCCAGGTCCAGTCGGTGGGGACGTCGACGGCGACATCGTGCCAGTACTCGGTGCGCCACGTGTCCCGGGCCGGCTCGGCGGGGTCGACGGCCTCGGTCGGGCTCGGACCGGGCTCCGGCGCCACGGCGTCGGTGCCGTCGACGACGCTCAGGACGCCCACCACGGCGGCGACGGCCGCGGCGGCCGCCAGTCCGGCGCGGGCGCCGCGGCGCCGACGGACCGACCGGCGGGCCCGGCCCACCAGCGGGGCGGTCGTGTCCACGCGCTCGGCCCGCGCGTGCAGGCTCTCGCGCACCAGCTGCTCGAGGTCGTCGGTCATCGGTCCTCCTGCGTCGTCAGGGCGGCCCGCAGCGCGGTGAGGGCCCGGTGGACGTGAGAGCGGACCGTGGACTCCGAGCAGCCCAGCAGCGACGCGACCTCGGCGTACTCGAGGTCCTCGTAGAACCGCAGCACCACCGCCGCGCGCTGCTGGCGCGGGAGGGTCGAGCAGACCCGCCAGACCGCGTCGGACTCGTCGACGAGCGCCGTCGGGTCGACGGCGGTGTCACGCACCTGGTCGCGCACCTCGGCGACCGGGACCTCCCGCCGGCCTGCCCGCCGCCAGCCGGAGACGTGCTCGTTGACCACCATCCGGCGCACGTAGGCGTCGGGGTCCTCGGTGCGGCTGACCCGCGACCACCGCTCGCACGCGCGGGTGAGCGCCGACTGGACCGCCTCCTCGGCGGCCTGCTGGGAGCCGGTGACCAGGTAGGCGAAGCGCAGCAGCCCGGCGAGCCGGGTCTCCGCCCACGCCTCGAAGTCGGTCACTCCCACATCCATGCACAACACACGGCGGGGCGGGCCGGGATGTTGCACCCCGGCGCCGACTTTCTCAGGCGGGGGTCGGCTCCTCGGCGCGGACCGTGCGCTCGCCGAGCTTCACCGCGACCACGCCGGCGAGGATGAGCAGGCCGCCGAGCAGCTGGATCGGCCGCGGCAGCTCGTCGAGCAGCAGCCAGGCGAACCCGACGCCCGCGACCACCTCGAGCAGCGCCACGAACGACGCGAGCCGAGAGCCGAGGCGGCGTCCGGCGGCGATGCCGGTGACGTAGGCGACGGCGGCCGTCACCAGGCCCAGCACGACCAGCGGGACCCACCACGCGACCTCGCGGCCGGCGTACGACGTGGGGTCGGTCGTCGCCGTCATCGGCATCAGGCCCACGAGACCGAGCAGCCCGAGCGCGACCGTCCCGACGACCAGGCCGCCCGCGGCGAGGGTCAGCGGCGGGAGCCCGTTGGACTCGTCGGCGGAGATGACGAAGTACGTCGCCGCGCCGACCATCGCCGCGAGCGCCCACAGGACGCCGGCGGTGTTGAGGTCGGCGCCCGAGATCAGGTCGAGCACGAGGACCAGCCCGAGCACGGCAAGCCCGGCGCCGACGAGGGTGACCGGACCGGGCCGCTGGCCGTGGCGCAGCCAGAGCCAGACCACGACTGCCGCCGGCGCGGTGTACTCGATGAGCAGCGCGGGCCCGACCTGCATGTGGGACACGGCGGAGAAGTAGCAGAACTGGGCGCCCGCGACGGCCAGGACGCCGTACATCGTGATCAGGCCGGCGTTGCGCCGGACGAGCGACCAGCGGCCGCGCAGCGCGACCAGCCCGAGCGGCAGGACGACGACCGCGGCGAGGCCGACCCGGACGAGCACGACCGACCCCGCCGTCCACCCCGTGTCGAGCAGGCCGCTGGCCAGCGCCCCCGACATGCCGAAGGACACCGCGGAGACCACGGCGAGCACGAGGCCGGCGGCCAGACGGGATCCGGGCGCGACGGACGGCGACGCAGGAGTGTCATGAGTCATCGTCGTCATGGTTCATGACAGTACGTCGCCTACGGTAACCTGTCAACGTGGTATTCACCCATGACACGGAGGTGGCCCTCCAGGCCGCGGCGACGCTGGCCAACTCCGGCCTGGAGCCGGACACCCTCCAGACGGTCGCGGACCTCGACGAGCTCTTCACGAGCTTCGGGTACACCGGACGGCACGACCGCACCCGCGCCGAGCTGGAGGCGGTGCGCGAGCTGCGCCCGCGGCTCTACGACCTGCTCACCGCCGACCGCGACGACGCTGTCGAGCTCGTGAACAGGATGCTCGCCGAGGCTCGCGCACTCCCCCGGCTGGTCCGCCACAACGACTGGGACTGGCACCTGCACGCGGTCGCCGACGACGCCCCCCTCGCCACCCGCTTCCTGGTCGAGACCGCGATGGCGATGGTCGACGTGATCCGCGCCGACGAGATGTCCCGCCTCGGCGTCTGCGCCGACGACGACTGCCGCGGCGTCGTCCTCGACCTCTCCCGCAACCGGTCCCGCCGCTTCTGCTCCACCGCCTGCGGCAACCGCAACGCCGTCGCCGCCTACCGCGCCCGCCAGTCCACCCCCGGCTGACGCCCCCGGTGGTTGAGCAGCGAAGGCGCCCCGCGGGTCACCGGTGGTTGAGCAGCGAAGGCGCCCCGGCGCCTGAGCGTTGTCGAAACCCGGTGAGGTGAGGCAGGGCCTCGATCGAGGCATCACCGGTGGTTGAGCAGCGAAGGCGCCCTGGCGGCTGAGCGAATGTCGAAACCCGGTGAGGTAACGCAGGGCCTCGATCGAGGCATCACCCGGTGGTTGAGCAGCGAAGGCGCCCCGGCGCCTGAGCGATGTCGAAACCCGGTAAGGGAAGGCAGGGCCTCGATCGAAGTGGTACGTCGGCTGCAGGGGTCTCGACATCGCCCGACCACCGGTACGGCGGGCGCTCCTCGCTGCCCGACCACCGGTACGACGGCGGGTCCCTCCGGTGGTTGAGCAGTGAAGGCGCTCTGCGCCTGAGTGTTGTCGAAACCCGGTGAGGTGAGGCAGGGCCTTGATCGGGGTGGGCGGCTTGGCTGCGGGGGTCTCGACACCGGGACCTCGTCCCTGCTCGACCACCGGTTGCCGGTGGTTGAGCAGCGAAGGCGCCCCGGCGCCTGAGCGATGTCGAAACCCGGTGAGGTGAGGCAGGGCCTCGGTCGGGGTTGTACGTCGGTTGCGGGGGTCTCGACACCGGGACTTCGTCCCTGCTCGACCACCGGGGGTGAGCGGTGTCCACAGTCCGCAACTTGGGTTGTGGAGGGGTGTCGGTTTTCGTGATCGAGTCGTGATCTGAGCGCCCTGTGGAGACCCCGTTCAGACCCCGGAACTGTCGGTGGTCACGGCTTGAATGGAGCCATGTCAGCAGCCACCGTCGCAGGGGTCCACCCGGTCACCGGGCTGGTCGCGCGCACCGCGGACAACGTCGCCGCGATGCGCGACGCCTGGCTGGTTTCCATGGACGCCCACGCCGCGGGTCAGGCGCTGGTCGAGCTGAACCGGTTGCAGTCCGAGATCACCGAGCTCCAGGCGAGGGTCGCGGTCCGCGCCCAACAGGCCGGCACCGCCGAGACCAACGGCGCGACATCGCTGGCGAACTGGTTGGCCGTCACCACCCGGCAGTCCCGCACTTCGACCCACCGGTTCATGCGCCTCGCCGAATCCCTCGACAGGGAGACCTTTGAGCCGGTCCGGGTCGCGTTGTCCGAAGGACGGGTGAACCCCGACCAAGCACTCGTCATCACTGACGCCGTCGACGCACTCCCCGACGACATCGAGGTGGATGTCCGCGATCGCGCGGTTGAGGTGCTGCTGACAGAGGCAGCCCATCACGACCCGGTCGCGTTACGCCGCCTCGGCAAGCGGTTGCTGGACGTGGTCGCCCCCGAGATCGGGGAGGCCCACGAGGCGAGGGTGATCGAGGCAGAGGAAGAACGCGCCCGGGCACACACCCGGTTGACGATGACCGACGACGGCCACGGCACCACCTACGGGAAGTTCCAGCTCCCCACCGCCCAAGCCCAGATGCTCAAGAAGGCCCTGCACGCCATCGCCGCACCGAAAGCCCAAACCGCCCGCCACGGGACGCTGCCCGTGCGGCGCCCGGGTCCGGAGCGGCTCGGACAAGCGTTCTGCGAGCTGATCGAACGGATCCCGGCCGGGGTGCTGCCCGAGGCCGGTGGCGTCAACGCCACCGCGGTGGTGCTGATGGGCCTCGAGACGTTCCGCGGGGGCCACGGCGTCGCGCACCTCGACACCGGCGCGACCATCAGCGCCGGACAGGCCCGCCGGTTGGCCTGTGAGGCCGGGATCATCCCCGCCGTCCTCGGCGGCAAGTCCCAGGTCCTCGACCTCGGCCGCACCCGCCGCTTCCACACCAAGACCCAACGCATCGCCCTCGCGATCAGGGACGGCGGGTGCACCGCCGAGGGCTGCGACTGGCCACCCGGCATGTGCCACGCCCACCACGACCCGGCCTGGTGCCAAGGCGGAGTCACCGACATCGACCACGCCCGGTTGTTGTGTCCGAAGCACCATGCCCGGGCCCATGACCCGGCGTACGCCAGCACCTGCCGTCCCGACGGCAAGATCACCTTCCACCGACGGACGTAGGCCGCTGGGACCTGACAGGTCTAGAGCGCGGCGGCGAGCTTCCTCGCGCGCTCGGCGATGGCCTCGGTGTCAGCCAGTCTGCCGGGCTCGAACGGCAGCTCCAGCCGGTCCTTGCCCTTGTCGCGATAGCGCGGGATCACGTGCAGGTGGAAGTGGAAGACGGTCTGCCACGCTGCGACGCCACTGCAGTGGAGCAGATTCACCCCGTCGGCGCCGAGCTCGGAAAGCGCGACGATCGCGATCCGCTGGGCGGCCAGCGTGGTAGCAGTCAGGTCCTCGGCGGGGATCTGGACAAGGTCGGCGCTGTGGCGCTTCGGGATCACCAGTAGGTGGCCGTCCGAGCCGGGATCGATGTCCATGAAGGCGAACGTCGTCGCATCCTCGGCCACCTTCGCGCAGGGGATCGTCCCGGCCACGATCCCGCAGAAGACGCACTGTTCCGCCGAGTCGACCTGGTCACTCATGCGGCGACGCTAGCGATTCGGTGGTCGAGCGTGGTGATCGAGGCCCCGGCTCGGCCCACCGGGTTTCGACAACGCTCAGGCGCAGAGCGCCTTCGCTGCTCAACCACCGGCGACGCGCAGAGCGCCTTCGCTGCTCAACCACCGGAGGGCGAGCCGGAGGTCAGCCGGCGAGGAAGCGGCGCAGGACCTCGAGGAACACCTCGGGCTGCTCGGAGTGCACCCAGTGGCCGGCGCCCTTCACCGTGACCCGGCGGGTGTTCGGGAACCAGCGGTCCATGGCGGCGGCGTACTCATCCTCGACGTACGGCGAGGTCTCGCCGGCGATCCACAGCGTGCGGCCCCGGTACGGCGGGGCGTCGGCGAGCGCCTCCTCGGGCCAGCCGCCGAGCAGGTCGAGGTCGCGGCCGAGGACCTCGAGGTTGGGCATCCAGGCCCACCCGTCGCCGTCGCGGCGGAGGTTCTGCAGCAGGAAGCTGCGCACGGTGGGGTGCGGCACAGCCTCGGTCAACGCCTCGTCGGCGTCGCTGCGCCGCTCGAGTCCGTCGAGGTCGAGGGCCAGCATCGCCTCGATGTAGCCGCCGAACTCGCTGCGCTCCGGGTAGGCGACCGGCGCGACGTCCACGACGCACAGCCGCTCCACGAGCTCGGGGTGGCGCAGGGCGAGCACCATCGCCGCCTTGCCGCCCATCGAGTGCCCCACCAGCGCCACCGGGTCGTCGGCGGAGAACAGCCCCGCGACCTCGTCGGCCATCTCGACGTAGTCGAAGCGCTCCCGCCACGCCGACCGCCCGTGGTGCGGCATGTCGACGAGCAGCACCCGGTGGTCGACGGCGAGCGCCTTGGCGGCGGTGGTCCAGTTCTTGCCCTGCCCGAAGAGGCCGTGGCAGAACGCGACCAGGGGTCCGGACTCCCCCAGCTCCGTGGTGTGGAGGCCGGACGAGCGGGACGCGGAAGCCATGGCGCCGAGGCTAGTCAGCACCAGGCCCGGAGGCCGCGCGGGGTCAGGTCGCGGTCGCGCAGCACGACGGGGAGCCGGTCGCCGTGCTCAGCGCAGGTGGCGCGGAAGTCACGGCGCCGGTACTCCACCACCACCACCCGCCGGCCGTACGCCGCGACGTAGCGCCCGCACTCGTCGTACCGGCCGCACTCCTCGGCCACCGCGAAGTCGAAGCCGATCCGCGAGCCGCGGAGGCCGGCGAGGTTCTTCTGGCCCGCGGCGAGCCCGGACCGGTGCGCCGCCCGCACCAGCAGCCGGGCGTACGCGACGGCGTGGCGCCGCTTCAGCAGCCGGTGGCTGCGGGTGAAGGAGTCGAGGTTGTCGTACTCCACCGCGTCGAAGCCGTCCCGCGCGCACCCGGCCGTCCAGCGCCCGACGATGCGCGCCAGCTGGCGGCGCTTCGCCGACGTGCGCAGGTCGAGCAGCCACTCGCCCCAGTCCTCGTCGACGACGGGCCGGCCGTCGCGCTGCAGCACCAGGTGCATCCGGTCCCGCCAGAACCCGCGGGCACCGGGCTGGGTCTGGAACCCGTTGACGTAGCAGACGTCGTACCGCCCGGTCGGCGCCTCGGTGCGGTCCCGCACGACGATCCCGACCCGGTCCGGCACCGACCGCACCCCGCCGAGCTGGTAGTCCACGTCGGTGCCGACCGGCAGCTGCTCCACGGCGTACGCCGGGGCGGCCACGGTCGTGATCACGGCCGTCGTCACGAGCGCCAGCAGGGTCGTCACGAATCTGCGCACGGACGGGACGCTACCCGTGGCACCATCCCTCCATGACCACCGAGGAGAGCAGCGAGGAGCGCATCGAGACCAGCCGCCTGATGGCCGCACCGGCGGCGGACGTGTTCGCCGTCCTCTGCGACCCGCAGGGCCACATCGCGATCGACTCCTCCGGCATGCTCCAGGGCGCCACCGGCGAGCCGGTCGCCGCGGCCGGCGACACCTTCACCGTGCACATGGACCGCGAGTCCCTCAACGACTTCCCCGAGATGGGCCGCTACGACGTCACCGTCACGATCCGCGACCTCGAGCCGGACCGGCTGATCTCCTGGACCGTGCTCGGCCGGGTGCGCCCGCAGATCGGACACGTCTACGGCTACCGCCTCGAGCCGGACCCCGACGGCAGCGACGGCACGCTGGTCACCTCGTTCTACGACTGGTCCGACATCCACCCCGACTGGCGCGCGATGGGGATCTTCCCGGTGCTCAGCGAGAACGCGCTGCGCGCCACCCTGGGCATCCTGGACCGCACCGTGCGGCGCGGGTACGTCCGCGGCTGAGGACGTCGTGCGGATCAGCGTCGACCGCGTGCTGCCGCTCCGGTTCCGGGACGGCTCGCCGGTGCGCGCCGCCTCCGCGGTCGCGCCGTACGGCGGGGGCTGGCTGGTCGCGCAGGACGACGCGACCCACGCCTGCTGGTGGCGCGACGGCGCCGGCGACCCCGTGCGGCTGCTGCCCGCGGTCGCGGGGCACGAGGTCTTCGACGAGGCGCACGGGACCAAGCACCTCAAGCCCGACCTGGAGGCGGCCTGCCCGGTCCCCGGGAGGGACGGCGCCGAGGACGGCGTGCTGCTCCTGGGGTCGGGGTCCACCCCGGCCCGGATGCGCTCGGTCCTCGTGCCGGAGCCCGGCGGGGAGCCCGTCGTCGGCGACCTGGCGCCGCTGTACCCCCGGGTCGCCGAGGTCCTCGGCGTGCCGCCCGACCAGCTCAACCTCGAGGGCGCGGCCGTGGCCGGCGGCACCGTGCGCTGGTTCCATCGCGGCCGCCCCGCGGGCGGGCTGCCGTCGGCGAGCCTCGAGGTACCCCTCGACGACCTGGTCGCCGCCACCCGCGGATCCCTCGACCCCGCCAGCGTGCGGATCGCGCGGCCGCGCGAGGTGCACCTGGGCGACGGCCTCGCGGTCACCGACGCGGTCGCCGTCGACGACCGGACGACGCTCGTCAGCGCCGCGGCTGAGGACAGCCCGAACGCCTACGACGACGGCCCGGTGGTCGCCTCCGCCCTCGCCGTCCTGGTGGACGGCGGGGTCGACGGTGAGGTCGCCGCGCGCGCGATGCTGCCCGCGCTCGACGGCCGGGTCGCCAAGGTCGAGGGCCTCGCGCTCAGGCCGAACGGGCGCGGGGCCGGCCACCGCGAGGCGCACCTGCTCGCCACGGTCGACGCCGACGACCCGCAGGTGCCGTCGTCGGCGCTCGACCTCCGCGTCACCTGGTGACGCGGCCCGCGCGGGTCAGCGCGCGCTGTAGTCGCGGAACCCGCGCTTGGTCTTGCGGCCGAGGTAGCCCGCGGTGACCAGGTGCTCCAGCAGCGGCGCCGGCGCGAAGCCCGGCTCGCGGAACTCCAGGTAGAGCTCGCGCTGGATCGCCAGCGACACGTCGTTGCCGACCACGTCGAGCAGCTCGAAGGGGCCCATCGGCAGCGCGCAGCCCTGCTTCATCGCGGTATCGATGTCGTCGGCCGTGGCGTAGTGCGCCTCGAGCATCTTGACCGCGTCGTTGAGGTAGGGGAAGAGCAGCGCGTTCACGATGAACCCGGCGCGGTCGGCGCAGGAGACGGCCACCTTGCCGACCCGCTCGCACAGGGCGCGGGTGGTCTCGGTGACGTCCTCGGAGGTCGAGACCGTCGAGACGACCTCGACCAGCTTCATGATCGGCGCGGGGTTGAAGAAGTGCATGCCGACGACGTCCTGGGGACGGCTCGTGGCCTGCGCGCAGGCGATGATCGGCAGCGACGAGGTCGTGGTGGCGAGGATCGCGCCGGGCTTGCAGATGTCGTCGAGGTTGGCGAACAGCGTGGTCTTGACCGCGAGGTCCTCCGCGATCGCCTCGACCACGATGTCGACGTCGGCGAGGTCGTCGAGCGAGATCGACCCGGTGAGCCGGCCGAGCACCTCGGTCTTGGTCTCCTCGGTGGCCCGGCCGCGCTGGATCTGCTTGTCGAAGCTCTTGGTGATCGCGGCGACGACGCCGTCGACCTTGTCCTGGCTGCGGCCGACGTACGTCACGTCGAAGCCGCTCTTCGCGAACACCTCGATGATGCCGGTGGCCATCGTGCCGGTGCCGACGACGCCGACGCTCCGGATGTCGCGCCGGAGCTCAGGCTTCTCGTCGGCGGAGGGGGTCTTGTCGTCGGGGACGACGACCGGGCTGTCGGGCGCCTCGTAGGTGTAGAAGCCGCGTCCGGTCTTGCGGCCCAGCAGGCCCGCGGTGACCATCTGCTTGAGGACCGGCGACGGCGCGTGCAGGCGGTCGCGGCCCTGGCGGTACATCGTCTCGAGGATCTCGTACGCCGTGTCCAGGCCGATCAGGTCGAGCAGCGCCAGCGGGCCCATCGGGTAGCCGCAGCCGTAGCGCATCGCGGCGTCGATGTCCTCGCGGGAGGCGTACTTGCCCTCGTACATCGCGACCGCGTGGTTGAGGTAGCCGAAGAGCAGGGTGTTGGCGATGAACCCGGCCTTGTCGCCGCACACGACGGGGTTCTTGCCGAGCGCCTCGACCAGCGCCTTCACGTCGGCGAGCACGGCCTCCTCGGTGACGACGGTGCGGACGATCTCCACCAGGTCCTGCACCGGCGCGGGGTTGAAGAAGTGCACGCCCACGACCCGGCCGGGCCGCGCGGTGGCGGTGGAGAGCTCGGTCACCGACAGCGAGGAGGTGTTCGTGGCCAGCACGGCGTCCGGCGCGACGATCCCGTCGAGCTCGCGGAAGATCGCCTTCTTGACGTCCATCGACTCCACGACGGCCTCGATGACCAGGTCCGCGTCGGCGAGGTCGGCGAGCGCGGTGGTGAGGGTGATCCGGCCGAGCAGGCCCGCCTGCTCCTCCTCGGTGAGCTTGCCGCGCTTGACCGCGCGGTCCGTCGAGTGCTCGAGGTGCTGGCGCCCGCGCTCGAGCGCCTCGTCGTCCTTCTCGGCGCCGACCACGGTGTACCCGTGCCGGGCGAAGACCTCCGCGATGCCGGCGCCCATGGTGCCGAGACCGACCACTCCGATGGTCGAGAAGGTGCGCGCGGAGGACTCAGGGGAGGTCGTCATGGCCCGGATCATGACACGTATTACCGCCCGGTAACAGTGACCCCGAACACGTCCTCAGAAGTCGAAGCCACCGAAGTCGCCGAACCCGCCGAAGTCGCCGCCGCCGTCTCCGCCGCCGCCGCCGTCACCACCGCTGTCCCCACCGCCGCCGTCACCGCCGTCACCGCCGTCACCGCCGTCACCGCCGCTGTCACCGCCGTCGCCGCCGCCGTCACCCCCGAAGCCACCGAACCCGCCCAGGCCGCCGAACATCATCCCCATGAACATCCAGTTCATCGGCGCGAACGCCCCGAAGTAGCCGGCGGCGTAGGGCTGGTACGCCGCGCCGCCCGCCCAGTAGGGCACCCGGTGGGCGCCGACCATCACCTTGCGCACGTCGGGCTCCGCGCCCTGGCGCACCCGGTCGGCGTCCAGCGCGCAGGCGGGCACCTCACGGACGTCGCCGGCCGGGGTGCGCCACGGGACGTCGATCTCGGAGAGGCCGTGCCGGGGGTCGAAGAAGCACGGCGGCCGCCTGGACGGCAGCGGCCGGGACTCGACGCGCGCCTGCACGCACGCCATCGCGTAGCGGCCGTCCTCGACGATCTCGGTGACGCCGCGGACGTCCTCAGGTCGCTCGAGGGCGTCCACCGCGGCCTTCGCCGACTCGTAGGCGTCCAGCGCGCGCTGGTAGTCGGCGTGGGCGCCCGGGTCGAGCTCCCGGCCCGCGACCTCCAGGTCGAGCGCCTGCAGCTGCTCGCCGAGCGCGGTGACGTCCTCCGCGGCCGTGCGCCGGACCGGCGCGAGGGCCTGCTCCTGACGCTCCAGCTCGCGGCGCCGGCCGCGTCGCTGGGAGACCCCGTAGGCGACCACGAGGCCGAGGACCACGAGCAGGATGAAGAGCGTCTGCACCACGCCCCCAGACTAGGTCCCGGCTGGTCGCCCGAGCGCGACGCGCATGACCACCCGCGGCCCGTGGCGGTCCAGCCCCAGCGCCGTCTCGTGCTCGCGCAGGCGTCGCTGCCACGGCTCGGGGTCCTCGACCTCGGTGAACCCGAGGCGGCGGTAGAACGGCCCGTTCCACGGCACGTCGCGGTAGGTGCACAGCGACAGCTCCTCGTGCCCGGCCCACCGGGCCTCCTCCAGCGCCGCGCGGACCAGCGCCGTCCCGACCCCCTGGCGCATCGCGTCGGGGTGCACCGAGAGCTGCTCGAGGTGTGCCGCGCCCTCGATCTCCAGGACGTGCACGAAGCCGACCACGGGGTCGCCCGCGACGAGCAGGAACCCCGGCCGGTCGGCCCGGTGCCCTCCGGTCGGCGGCGGGTCGGTCAGCGGGTCCCCTCCCAGGTCGCCCCACAGCCCCTCGAACAGCGCACCGCCCGCGTCCTCGATCGCGGCGAGGTGGCGCAGGTCGGAGGGGCGCGCCAGGCGGACGGCGTACGGCGCGGGTCGCGGGCTCACCGTGGCATCCTCCCAGGTCAGCCCGACGCGCGCTCGTCGCGCGGCACCTCGGCGATCTCACCGGACCGCAGGCCGGCCCGGAAGCTGCGGAACTCCTCCTTGACCTTCGGCAGCAGCAGGTAGCAGGCCGACAGGTTGACCACCGCGCAGATGAAGAGCATCGCGTCGGCGAAGGAGAGCACCGAGCCCAGGTCGACGACCGCGCCGAGCGCGGTGAAGACGCAGAAGAGCAGCTTGAAGGCGTTCTCCTTGGCGGGGCTGCGTCCGACCAGCGTGGTCCAGGCCTTGAGCGTGTAGTAGCTCCAGGTGATCAGGGTGGAGAACGCGAACAGCCCCACGGCGAGGGCCAGCACGTTGTCGAAGCCGGGCAGGAAGGAGTCGAAGGAGCGCGAGGTGAGCACGACGCCGGTGTCGTTGGTGACCGTCTCCCCGGCCGCGGACGCGTCCAGCAGGTCGGCGTACAGCGGGGTGTCGGCGATGACGATCGTCAGCGCGGTCATCGTGCAGATCACCACGGTGTCGATGAACGGCTCGAGCATCGCCACGAAGCCCTCGGAGACGGGGTGCTTGGTCTTCACCGCCGAGTGCACGATCGGTGCGGAGCCGACCCCCGCCTCGTTGGAGAACGCCGCCCGCTGGAAGCCCACGATGAGCACCCCGACGGCGCCGCCGGTCACCCCCTCGGGGTCGAACGCGCTGGAGACGATGGTGCCGAGGGCGGTCGGCACCTCGCTCACGTTGCCGAGGATGACCAGCAGGCACGCCCCGATGTAGAGGACCGCCATGAACGGCACGAGCTTGGAGGTCACCCGGGCGATCGACCGCACGCCGCCGAGGATCACCACCCCGACCAGCGCGGCGAGGACGAGCCCGAAGATCAGGGCGGCACCGGAGGAGGCGAGGAACCCGTCGTCGCCGCCGGTGATCTCGACCGCCTGGGCGTAGGTCTGGTTGGACTGGAAGGCGTTGCCGCCGAGGGCGCCGAAGAGGATGAGCGCGACCGCGAACACCGTGACGGCGACCTTGCTCACCACGGGCCCGAGCCGCTCGAAGGCGACCGGGAGGTAGCGGAACGGGCCGCCGGTCACCGTGCCGTCCTCGTGGACCTCGCGGTAGCGGACGCCGAGGGTGCACTCGACGAACTTCGTGCACATGCCGAGCAGCCCGGCCAGGACCATCCAGAACGTCGCGCCCGGTCCCCCGATGGTCACGGCCACCGCGACGCCGGCGATGTTCCCGAGCCCCACGGTGCCGGAGACCGCCGAGGCGAGCGCCTGGAAGTGCGTCACCTCGCCCGGGTCGCTCTGCCGCGAGTACGTGCCCCGCACCAGGGCCACGGCGGTGCCGAGCGAGGTGAACTGCACCCCGCGGAAGTAGACGGTGAACACCGCCGCGGCCACCACCAGCCACAGCACGATCAGCGGGAAGGAGTACTCCCCGAGCGGCAGCTCCCAGAAGACCACCGAGGTGACCGCGGTGGCGAACGGGTCGAAGGCGTCGTTGATCGCCTCCTCGACGCTGCTGATCCAGCCGGGGTCGGCCCCCGCCGCCACACCTGCCGAAGGGACCGCGCCGAGACCCGCCATGCCGACCCAGCCAACCCGACCCCGGTCCCGTGCGCAACGGTCCGGCCGGACGCCGGTAGATTCACCGCCCGTGAGACTCGTCGTAGCCCGCTGCCAGGTCGACTACGCCGGACGGCTGACGGCCCACCTGCCGATGGCCACCCGGGTCCTGATGATCAAGGCGGACGGCTCGGTGCTGGTGCACTCCGACGGCGGGTCGTACAAGCCGCTGAACTGGATGTCCCCGCCGTGCACCCTGCGTGAGGGCACCACCGAGGACGGCCAGGTCGAGTGGACGGTGACGTCGAAGAGCGACGACACGCTGCGGATCCTCATCGAGGAGGTCCTCCACGAGTCGGTCCACGAGCTGGGGGTCGACCCCGGGCTGCAGAAGGACGGCGTCGAGAAGCACCTGCAGGAGCTGCTGGCCGAGCACCCGGCGACCCTGGCGCCCGGGCTGACGCTGGTACGCCGCGAGTACCCGACCGCGATCGGGCCGGTGGACCTGATGTGCCGCGACGCCGAGGGGCTCAGCGTCGCCGTCGAGATCAAGCGCCGCGGCGACATCGACGGCGTCGAGCAGCTCACCCGCTACCTCGCACTGCTCAACCGC
Organism: Nocardioides dongkuii; assembly: GCF_014127485.1. Classification (NCBI taxonomy): domain Bacteria; kingdom Bacillati; phylum Actinomycetota; class Actinomycetes; order Propionibacteriales; family Nocardioidaceae; genus Nocardioides; species Nocardioides dongkuii. The sequence continues at coordinate 2,704,782 of NZ_CP059903.1, forward strand.
GACCCGCTGCTCTCCCCCGTGCGCGGCATCTTCGCCGCGCAGGAGATCAAGCCGCAGGCGCGCGTGCTCGCCACCGACCGCGGCATCTCCTGCGCGGTCGTCGACTACGACGCGCTCCGGGGCCTCGACGACCCGAGCCACCGACTGTTCTAGCGTCAGCCCCCGTAGAGGGCGCAGGTCATCGAGCGGATCCACATGACCGCCCGGAGTGTGGTGGATCCGTTCAAGCAGGTTGAACGGATCCACCACAGTTCCCTCAGGGGTCGAAGAGTGAGCCGCTCACCCGTGCTCGCCGTCGACCGCGGCCTGCGGGACTGAGCCCGCTCGCCTACGCGGGGTCGGGGGCGTCGTACGGCAGCGCGACCCGGAAGGTCGTGCCGACGCCCGGCGCGCTGTCCACGGTGACCTGCCCGCCGTGGGCTTCGATGATCTTGCGCACGATGGAGAGCCCGAGCCCGGCGCCCTGGGTGTGCGCGGCGACCGCTCCCGGGGTGCGGTAGAGCCGGTCGAAGACCAGGGCCTGCTCGTGGGGGTGCAGCCCGACGCCGGTGTCGGCCACCTCCAGCACGGCGGCGTCGGGCGTCGCGGTCACCCGGACCGTGACCTCGTCGCCGGCGGCGCTGAACTTGAGGGCGTTCGTGACCAGGTTCTCCACCACCTGGACCAGCCGGTAGAAGTCGCCGGAGACCGGCGCCGGCTCGTCCGCCTCCAGCACCAGGCGCAGGCTCCCCTCGGGGGCGGCGGAGCGGTGGTCGGTGACGACCCGGCGGGCGACCTCCGCGAGGTCCATCGGCTCGCGGACGATCCGGAGCCGGTCGCCGTCGAGGAAGGCCATCGTCAGCAGGTCGTCGACCAGGCGCATCTCGCGGGCGGCGTTCCGCTCGATCACGGCGACCAGGGACCGGGCCACGGGCCCGACCTGGGACTCGTCGAGGTCGGCGAGCAGCTCGGTGTAGCCGATGATCGAGGTCAGCGGCGTGCGCAGCTCGTGGGAGACGGTGGCGATGAGCTCGTCGCGCATCCGGACCGACGCCTCCTCCATCCGCAGCCGCTCGGTGATGTCCCGGACGGCGGCGGAGACGAGCAGCCCCTCGTCGGTCTCCAGCGGCGAGAGCGAGATCTCCACCGGGACCTCCTGCCCGTCCCGGCGCAGCGCGTGCAGCGCCACCCCGTTGATGGGGCGGGATGCGGGGGTCGACATGAAGCCGTTGCGGTAGGCGTCGTGGTTGCCGCGGAACCGTCCCGGGACGAGCACCTCGACCGGCTGGCCGACGAGGTCCTCGCTGGTCCAGCCGAAGACGTTCTCCATCTGCTTGTTCGACATCACGATGGTGGCGTCCTGGTCGACGATGACCGTGGCGTCGGGCGCGGCGTCCAACAGCTTGCGGAAGAGGCTTCCGTCGGTGCGCCCCTCCTTCACGGAGTGGAGCCTAGCGGCACCGCCCCGCCTGCCACCGCGCCGCACCGCGCGCCGGACGCCTGGTCAGGAGACCAGGGCGACGACCTCGTCGGCGCAGCCCCAGCCCAGGGTGACCCCGGCGCCGCCGTGGCCGTAGCAGTGCACGACCCGGCCCACGCGCTCCACCCGCACCACCGGGCGTGCGGGACGCAGCCCGACCCGGTGCCGCAGCACCCGGGCGTCGGCGAGCGCCGGCACCAGCCGGGTCGCCCGCGCCAGGATGTCGCGCGCCGTCTCCGGTGACGGGGTGCGGCTCCACTCCCCCTCCTCGTCGGTGCCGCCGACTACCACGTCGTGCGTGCGGGGCACGACGTACGTCGGCGCGGCGGAGTCGAGCCACCAGCGGTCGATGCCGACCTGCTCGACCACGACCACCTGGCCACGCACCGGGGTCACGCTCAGGTCCTGGCCGAGCAGCCGGGCGCCCAGGCCGGCGCAGTTGACCACGACGTCGCCGCCGAGGGGCAGCGCCGCCAGGTTCAGCCGGGTCAGGGTGCCGCCGAGGTCGTGGACGCGGGCGCGCAGCCAGTCCAGGTGCACCGGCATCTCCACCACCGGCGTCGTGAACGACCAGCCCTCGGCGTACCCCGCGGGCAGGTCGGTCGCGCGCTCGAGGGAGGGCACCGCCGAGGCCCACCACGGCGGGTCGGCCGGGGTCATGCGCACCTCGGTGCCGGGCACCATCCGCACCCCGGACGCCGCGTCCCCGGCGAGCCCGCTGAGCACCTCGAACGTGCGGGCCCCCCAGGCGCCCACCCGCTCGGGCGGGAACGCGCGGTACGGGTACCAGATCGCGGCCGCGACCGCGGACGTCGTCTCCCGCGGCAGGTCGCGCGCGACGACGTCGACCCGGTGGCCGGCCTCGAGCAGCCGGACCGCGCAGGTCAGCCCGACCACCCCGGCCCCGACCACGATCACCCGGCTCACGGGAGCGGTCAGGCGCCGGCGACCCGCGGGGCGGTGGGGTCGGGCCCGGCGTCGCCGGGCTCGCGCGCGACGTACTCCTCGATGTCGTCGACGTCGTCGCGGTTGCGGGTCACCACGGCGAGCAGGTCGGACATCGTCGCGATCTCCTCGACCTGCTCCTTGATGAACCACTGCATGAACTGCTCGGACGCGAAGTCGTACTCCTCGCGGGCGATCCGCAGCAGGCCGTTGATCTGCTCGGTCACCCGCTTCTCCTGCGCGAGCGCGAGGGCGACCGGCTCGGTCACGTCGGCGAACGTCGAGATCGGCGCGTCGACGCCGGGGATGACGACCTCGGTGTCGGTGTCGAGGAGGTACTGCACCATCATCATCGCGTGCTCGCGCTCCTCGAGCGCCTGGGCGTAGAAGAACGCGGCCATCCGCGGCATCGTCAGCGCGTCGTAGTGGACCGCGCAGGCGAGGTACTGGTTGTGGGCGGCCAGCTCGTTGCCGATCTGGACGTTGAGCTGGTCGGTGAAGCGAGCGGCGGGCATCGGGGCTCCAGTGCGTGGAAGTGGCGGGTCAGGCGGCCTTCGCGAGCCGCTTCTTGGTGACCTTCTTGCCGTCGACCCGGACGAGCTTGCGCTTCTTGACCGTATACCCCTCGGGCAGCCTGCCCTCCTGCAGCATCCGCAGCGGGCACCGGTCGCACTTCGACTTCGAGACGCAGCACTCCGTCTTGGGGAGCTTCGCGGTCTTGGTCTTCTTCGCCACGGTGGGGACCCTACCCCAGGCAGGTAAGGCTTGCCTTCCCTGTGTGACCGCGAACACGGTGTTCATCTCCGTGTTCATCTCCTCGTCCACACCGGGCCGTCGCGGACCAGCTCGACGAACCCACCCCCGTCCAGCAGCAGGTCCCAGGCGGTACGCCGCGGCCGGGCGAGGAGCTCCGGCACGGTCGCCATGATCGCGCCGCCGTGGCTGACGACCAGCGCGCTCCCGCCCTCGTGCCGGTCGGCGACCTCGTCCAGCACCCGGGTCATCCGCGCGACGATTCCCGCGACCGCCTCGCCGCCTGGGATGAGCGCCGCGTCGTCGCCGTCGACCCAGCGGTCGAACACCGGCCCGATGACCTCGCGCTCGCTGCCGTCGGTGCCGGCGAGCAAGCCCACGCCGTACTCCCGCAGGCCCTCGCGGACGGTGACGCCGACGCCCAGCACGCCGGCGGCGATCTCGGCGGTCTGCACGGCCCGCGACAGCGGGCTGCACCACACCGCGTCGATGCCCTCGCCGGCCAGCCGGGCGCCGAGCGCCCGCGCCTGCTCACGTCCCTCGGCGCTCAGGGTGCCGCCGTCGTCGGTGACCAGGTCCGTCTCGTACTCGGCCAGTCCGTGCCGGGCGAGGACGAGACGGGAGGACACGGTCAGTCCAGGCCCTGGGCCGCTCGGATCACGTCGACGATCCCGTCCATGATCTCGGTGAGCCCGAAGTCCTTGGGCGTGTACACCGCCGCGACGCCGGCCTCCTTGAGCCGGCGGGCGTCGGAGTCGGGGATGATCCCGCCGACGATCACCGGGACGTCGTCGATGCCCGCGGCGCGCATCCCCTCGAGGACCGCCGGGACCAGCTCCATGTGGGACCCCGACAGGATCGAGAGCCCGACGCAGTGCACGTCCTCGGCCACGGCGGCCGACACGATCTGCTCGGGCGTCAGCCGGATGCCCTGGTAGACGACCTCGAACCCCGCGTCACGAGCGCGTACGGCGACCTGCTCGGCACCGTTGCTGTGCCCGTCGAGGCCCGGCTTGCCCACGAGCAGCCGGAGCCGACCGCCGCCGCCACCGCTCAGCTCCTCGCCGGTCGCCCGGACCCGCTCGCGCACGGCGGCCAGCCCGGCGCCGACCTCGGCGACGCCGACGGCGCCGCTCACGCCGGTGGGGGCGCGGAACTCGCCGAAGACCTCGCGCAGGGTGCCGGCCCACTCCCCCGTCGTCGCGCCGGCGCGGACGGCGGCCAGGGTCGGGCCCATCAGGTTGGCCTCGGTCTTGGCGGCCTCGGCCAGCGCTGCCAGCGCGGCCGCGACCTCGTCCTCGTCGCGCGCGGCCTTCCACGCCTCGACGCTCGCGGCCGCCGTGCGCTCGGCCTCGGGGTCGGCGGCCATGATCGCCCCGTCCAGGTCGGCGGTCAGCGGCGAGGGCTCGGTGGTGTCGAACTTGTTGACCCCGACGATGATCTCCTCGCCGGACTCGATCCGGCCGCGGCGGGCGGCGTGGCTGGAGACCAGGGCCTGCTTCATGTAGCCGGACTCGACGGCCGCGATCGCGCCGCCCAGCTCCTGCACGCGGTCGATCTCGGCGCGGGCGCTCTCGACCAGCTCGGCGACCTTGGCCTCGATCACGTGCGAGCCGTCGAAGATGTCGTCGTACTCCAGCAGGTCGGACTCGAAGGCCAGCACCTGCTGCAGCCGCAGCGACCACTGCTGGTCCCAGGGGCGGGGCAGGCCGAGCGCCTCGTTCCAGGCGGGCAGCTGGAGCGCGCGGGCGCGGGCGTTCTTCGACAGCGTGACGCCGAGCATCTCGAGCACGATCCGCTGGACGTTGTTCTCCGGCTGCGCCTCGGTCAGGCCCAGCGAGTTGACCTGCACGCCGTACCGGAACCGGCGCATCTTGGGGTCCTGGACGCCGTACCGGTCGCGGGTGATCTCGTCCCACAGCTGCACGAACGCGCGCATCTTGCAGGTCTCCTCGACGAACCGCACGCCGGCGTTGACGAAGAACGAGATCCGGCCGACGACCTTCTCGAAGTCCTGCTCGTCGACCTGTCCGGAGTCCTTGACCTGGTCGAGGACGGCGATCGCGGTGCACAGCGCGTACGCCAGCTCCTGCGTCGGCGTCGCGCCGGCCTCCTGCAGGTGGTAGCTGCAGATGTTGATCGGGTTCCACTTCGGGATCTGGTGGACCGTGTAGGCGATCATGTCGCTGATCAGGCGCAGGGAGTGCTCGGGCGGGAACACGTAGGTGCCCCGGGAGAGGTACTCCTTGATGATGTCGTTCTGGGTGGTGCCGGCCAGCTGCGCGGCGACCTCCTCCGGCGACAGGTCGGGGTACTGCTCCTCGGCCACCACCTGGTACATCGCCAGCAGCCACATCGCCGTGGCGTTGATGGTCATCGAGGTGTTCATCTCGCCCAGGGGGATCTGGTCGAAGAGCTTGCGCATCTCGCCCAGGTGCGGGACGGGGACGCCGACCTTGCCGACCTCTCCCCGCGCCATCGGGGAGTCGGGGTCGTAGCCCGTCTGCGTCGGCAGGTCGAAGGCGACCGAGAGCCCGGTCTGCCCCTTCGCGAGGTTGTTCCGGTAGAGCGCGTTCGACGCCTCGGCCGTGGAGTGGCCGGCGTAGGTGCGCATCACCCACGGGCGGTCGCGAACCGGTCGCTGCTGGTCGGTCATGGTGTGAAGGGTAGGACCAGACCTACCGCTTGGTAACCGGGCGAGACTGTGGCCTACCCGACACCGGGCGCCGAGCACGCGCGCGATCAGGCGGTGGCGGCCGAGCGCTCGACCTCGAGCACCCGGATCAGGTGGGACAGGTGCAGCATCCGGAGCACGGCGGGACGGCAGCCGCGCAGCACGAGGTGATGCCCGGTGCGGCCGTACTGGCGGGTGGCGACCGCCAGCACCCGCAGCGCGGTGACGTCGATGTGCTCGACCTCGCTGAGGTCGACGACGACGTCCCCGTCGTGCGCCGCGAGCAGCTCGTAGAGCGCGTTGCGGACCTCCATCGTGCTGCGCACGTCGAACGAGCCACCGAGCACGAGCGTCGGCCCGTCCGTCGTGATCTCCATGCTGGCCTCCCGGCGCCGCAGCCCCCGATGTGGTCCTGCTACCCACCATGACGCTCCGCGCGGCCGTTTGGTTGCACCACCAGCCCCACGAGTTTCGTCGTGTCGGTGGTGTCTTCTTCAACGAGTCGGGATAGTCCGGCACGTTCCGGTCGGGTCCGGGGCCCTTTCGCGACCGAAACGTGCCGGACTACCCGCCGAGTGCCTAGGGTCCCGGCATGACACCGGAGCGGTTCTGGGACCTCATCGGCACGCTGGGCGGGGTCGCGGACGACGCGTCGTGCGCCCGGCTGGAGGCGTTGCTGCGCGAGCACGGGGAGGGCGAGGAGTTCAGCGACCTCGTCGAGGAGCACGAGGAGCGGCTGGTCACCGGGTGCCGGTGGCCGCGGCGCATCCGGGGCAGCGACACGATGCACTGGGTGGCCGCGGCGGTCGTCGCGGCCGGGCGGCCGGCGTACGACGCGGTGCTCGCGCGGGGCAAGGTCGACCCGGGCCAGTGGGAGTGGGACGAGGCGGAGTCGCTGCTGGTCGTGGGCCTGGACGACGAGGACGACGGCGAGGGCGACGGCGAGGGCGATGACCGCTACGGCGGGACCGGGCCCGGGAGCCGCGGGACCACGGACGACGGAGAGCCCACGCCCCCGCTCGACGTCGTGCTGCAGTGGTTCGCGCTGCCGTCGCCGGAGCGCATGGAGACCGCCGACGACGCGGCGCCCGAGATGGCCATGGACTTCGGCGACGACCCCGACGAGGGTCGGGTCCCGGTGCACGACCCCGACTGGGTCGCCGCACGGGCCGTGCTGGCTGCGGACCCCGACCTCCTCGCCCGGCGCCGGCGGGTCGCGGGCATGCGGCTCGGCCTGACCGTCCGCCCGGTGCCGCCCTCGGGCCAGGAGGCGCCCTCCCCCGCCGACCATGAGCCGTTCGAGGGCTACCGGCCCGTGGCCGAGCCCACGGCGTACCGGTTCGAGGGCGAGCGGGGCGCGTCGGTGGTGCTCTGCGTGCCCGTGACCGACTTCCCCGCCTCCGGCTCCCGGGTGGCGGCCTACGTCCGCGCGGTGGGTCAGCTCGTCGACGCCGCCGAGGCCCAGCCGGGGTAGTCCGACACACCCGTGTCGTTCCGGGCCGCGAATCCAGCCGGCGTGTGTCGGACTACGCTCGAAGCCATGGTCAACCTCACCCGGATCTACACCCGCACCGGCGACGCGGGACAGACGCGACTGGGCGACATGAGCGTCACGACCAAGAACGACCTGCGGCTGCACGCGTACGCCGACGTCGACGAGGCGAACGCGACCCTCGGCCTGGCGATCGCGCAGGGCGGGCTCGAGGACGACGTGGTCGCGGTGCTGACCCGGGTGCAGAACGACCTCTTCGACGTGGGCGCCGACTTCTGCACGCCGATCGTCGCGGACCCCGAGTACCCGCCCCTGCGGGTCGAGCAGGAGTACGTCGACCGGCTCGAGGCCTGGTGCGACGCCTACAACGAGCACCTCCCGGCGCTGCGGTCCTTCATCCTCAGCGGCGGTACGCCGGGCGCGGCCCACCTGCACGTCGCGCGCACCGTCGTACGCCGTGCCGAGCGGTCCGCGTGGGCGGCCCACGAGCTGCACGCCGAGACGATGAGCACCGTCGCGATCACCTACCTCAACCGGCTCTCCGACCTCCTCTTCATCCTCGCCCGGCACGCGAACCGCGAGCAGGGCGACGTCCTGTGGGTCCCGGGCGGCGAGCGGGGGTGACCCGCTCGAGCGCGCTCGGGGTGCTGGTCGCCGCCCTGGTCCTCACCGGCTGCGGCGGGTCCCCCGAGCCGGAGGAGCCGGCGGCGGAGCTGTCCTTCACCAACGAGGCCACGCCATCGACCGGTCGGGACGCCAAGCCCGCAGCAGTCCTGCGCGCCCCCCGGCCGGCGGCGTCCCCCGAACAGCTCGCCGAGCGGATCGTCGACGCCGAGCGGACCGTGCGGGGCGGGACGGCCCCCGCCGCCGAGGTGCGCCAGGCCGCGTTCGACGCCCAGGTCCTCTACCGCCAGCTCGCCCGCACCGAGCGCTGGCAGCCGCGGACCTACCGGCTGCTGCCGGCCCGCCTCCGAGCCGCCGCCCGCGCCCACGTCGCCGCCCGGCGCGACTTCCGCGGGATGCACAGCAGCCTCTCCGACAGCCTCCCGGCGTGGCGGATCGTCGCCCCTGCGCCGGCCCGCCGCCTGCTCGCCCACTACCGCCTCGGCGAGCGCCGGTACGGCGTGCCGTGGGAGGTGCTCGCCGCGATCAACCTCGTCGAGACCGGCATGGGCCGGATCCGCGGCACCTCGGTCGCCGGGGCCCGCGGGCCGATGCAGTTCATGCCGGCCACCTGGGCGGCGTACGGCAAGGGCGACATCGATGACCCGCGCGACGCGATCCTCGCCGCTGCCCGCTACCTCGCCGACCGCGGCGGGGGCCGCAGCGGCCGCCTCGACCGGGCGCTGTACGCCTACAACAACCACCCGGCGTACGTCCGGGGCGTCAAGCGGTACGCCGCGGTGCTGCGCGCCGACCCGCGCGCGTTCACCGGGCTCTACCACTGGCAGGTCGTCTACCTCTCCGAGGTCGGGGACGTGTGGCTCCCCCACGGCTACGAGCGCCGCGACCCGGTCCCGGTGCGGCGGTACGTCGCGGTCCACCCCGGGCACCAGCTCGGCACCCGCACCGGCTGACGCCCGCTGACGCCGCTCAGGCCCGCTCGACCGTGGGCCGCTCGGCCGTCGGCCGCGCCGCGGGCCGCGCGGCGGACGCCGTGAGCGCCGCGGGGACCATCAGCGCGGCGACGACCAGCAGTGCCTCCAGGGTGCCGATCCGGTCGCCGAGGAAGCCGAGCAGCGGCGGGCCGGCCAGGAACGCGCCGTACCCGATGGTGGCGACCACGCTGACCCGGGCGGCGGCGTGCCTGCTGTCGTCGGCGGCCGCGCTCATGCCGACCGGGAAGCCGAGCGAGGCGCCCAGGCCCCAGGCGAGGATCCCGAGCCCGACCACCGGCCAGACGCCGCCGAGGACCACCAGCAAGATGCCCGCGCCCGCGGTCACGGCGGAGAGCCGCAGCACCGGCACCCGCCCCCAGCGGTCGAGGAGCACCGGGCCCAGCATCCGCCCGGTCGTCATCGCGCACACGAACAGCGCGTAGCCCGTGACGCCGACCCAGTGCCGCGCGTCGTACCCGTCGATGAGCGCCAGCGAGAGCCAGTCGTTCGCGGTGCCCTCGACGGTCGCGAACGCGAGGACCATGACGCCGATCGCCAGGGTCCGCGGCTCGGTCCAGGCGGACGCCGCGCTGGTGGGCCGGTGCTCGTCCTCGACCGGTGGCGACGCGGGCAGGAACCGCCCGGCCGACCAGACCGCGACCACGACCACCACGACGGCGACGGCCCCGAGGTGCACGGGCAGGGGTACGTCGGCCGCCGCCATCGGGATGCCCAGGGCCGCACCGGCGATCGAGCCGAAGCTCCAGCCGGCGTGGAAGCGCGGCATCACCGTGCGGCCCAGCTCGCGCTCGACCTCGGCCGCCTCGACGTTCATCGCGACGTCCCAGATCCCGATCCCGATGCCGTGCACGAACAGGCCGACCGCCGTCAGGCCGACCTCCTCGACGACGCCGGCGCCGACCGAGGCGAGCACCAGCCCGCACGCGTCCAGGACCGCGCCGAGGCGCACCACGGCGCCCGCGCTCGAGCGCTGGATCAGCGCGCCGGTGAGGGGCAGGGCGAGCACCGAGCCGGCCGCGATGGCGAGCAGCAGCAGGCCCAGGGCGCCGTTGCCGAGGTCGAGGTGCTCGCGGACCGCCGGGATGCGGGAGACCAGGGTCGCGAAGAGCAGCCCGTTGAGCGCGAAGGACAGGCCGGCGGCGTTGCGGGCGGCGAGGACGGCGTCGGACACCCCGGAAGTCCACCAGAAGCCGCGCCGCTGCGCAGCATCGGAGCCCGCGGGTCAGGCGGTCAGCGCCTCTGGTTCCAGTCGGTGCCGGGCGGACGCGCCTCGAGCCACGCCTGGAAGCCGGTGAGCGACGCAGGACTCATCGCCAGCTCCAGCGGGCCGTCGCGGCGGCTGGTCACCGCGATGACGAGGTGGTCGGGGTAGAGCGCCATCTCCTCCGGCCCGGACGGCGCGCGGCGTCCCACGAAGGTGAGCTCCGAGCGCTGCCAGGTGCGCTTCGGGCGGGGCGAGAGCGAGAAGATCCGGAACCACTCGAGCGTCTCGCCGGAGTAGCGACCGAGACCGAGAAGCCAACCGCGCCCGATCCGTTCGGATCGGACGCGGTAGCTGAGCTCGAAGGTGCCGCCGTGGCGGGAGAGCACCCGACGGCGGACGATCAGCGCGACGGCGAGGAGGACGACGAGGCCGACCAGAAGGACGACGGCGTCCAGGAGCCACTGCCACCAGGGCATCCCGTCCCCCTTCCGTCGGGGGTCCCCCCGGTCCTCAAGGGCTCACCCTAGCGGGCACCCACGGGGGTGGACGGCGGGGGTCCGGCGGACCGGACCCCCGCCTCCAGGGTGGTTCAGGAGGCCTTCTCGGTCGCCCGGATCCGGGCCTCGGCGAGGCGGATCCGGCGCTCGGCCTCGCGCGGGTCGTCGACGTCGTGCGCCCGCGCCGCCTCCAGCTCGCGGCGGGCCTCGTCGGCGTCGATCTCGCCGGCGAGCTGCGCCCGCTCGGAGAGGATCGAGACCCGGTCGCCGGCCACCGAGAGGAACCCGCCGTCCACGGCCGCCACGACGATGCCGCCGTCGGCCTCGGCGATCTCGACGACCGCCTCGGTCAGCAGGGACAGCATCGGCGCGTGGCCGCGCAGCACGCCCACGTCACCCTCGGTGGTGCGCGCGATCACCATGGTGGCCTCGCCGGACCAGACCGTGCGGTCGGCCGCGACGAGCTCCACCTGCAGGTGCTCGGACATCAGAGACCCTTCTGGATCTCGGCCCACTTCGCCTCGACGTCGTCCAGACCGCCGCACATGAAGAACGCCTGCTCGGCGACGTGGTCGTACTCGCCGTCCGCGATCTTGTTGAACGCCTCGATGGTGTCCTTCACCGGGACCGTGGAGCCCTCGATGCCGGTGAACTGCTTGGCCACGTAGGTGTTCTGCGACAGGAACCGCTGGATGCGACGGGCCCGGGAGACGATGATCTTGTCCTCCTCGGAGAGCTCGTCGACACCGAGGATCGCGATGATGTCCTGGAGCTCCTTGTTGCGCTGCAGGATCTGCTTGATCCGGATGGCGCAGTCGTAGTGCTCCTGCCCGATGTACTGGGCGTCGAGGATCCGGGAGGTCGACGTCAGCGGGTCCACCGCGGGGTAGATGCCGAGCGAGGCGATCTCGCGCGAGAGCTCCGTGGTGGCGTCGAGGTGGGCGAACGTCGTCGCCGGCGCCGGGTCGGTGTAGTCGTCCGCGGGCACGTAGATCGCCTGCAGCGAGGTGATCGAGTTGCCTCGGGTCGAGGTGATCCGCTCCTGGAGCTGACCCATCTCGTCGGCCAGGTTGGGCTGGTAGCCCACCGCGGACGGCATCCGGCCGAGCAGGGTGGAGACCTCCGAGCCCGCCTGCGTGAACCGGAAGATGTTGTCGATGAAGAGCAGCACGTCCTGGTTCTGGACGTCGCGGAAGTACTCCGCCATCGTCAGCGCGGACAGCGCGACCCGCAGGCGGGTGCCCGGCGGCTCGTCCATCTGGCCGAAGACCAGGGCGGTCTGGCCGATGACGCCGGCCTCGGTCATCTCCTCGATGAGGTCGTTGCCCTCACGGGTGCGCTCGCCGACACCGGCGAACACCGACACACCACCGTGGTCCTTGGCGACGCGGGCGATCATCTCCTGGATCAGCACGGTCTTGCCGACGCCGGCACCACCGAACAGGCCGATCTTCCCGCCGTTGACGTAGGGCGTCAGCAGGTCGATGACCTTGATGCCGGTCTCGAACATCGTGGTCTTGGCCTCGAGCTGGTCGAAGGCCGGCGCCTTGCGGTGGATGCCCCACCGTTCCTTGATGTCGAGGGTCTCGCCCTCCTCGAGGTTCAGCACGTCACCGACCGCGTTGAACACGTGGCCCTTGGTGACGTCGCCGACGGGGACCGTGATCGGCCCGCCGGTGTCGGTGACGGTGGCGCCGCGCACCAGTCCGTCGGTCGACTGCATCGAGATGGCGCGGACCATGCCGTCGCCGATGTGCAGCGCGACCTCGAGGACGAGCGTCTTGGTCTCACCGTTCAGCTCGAGGTCCACCTCGAGCTTGTTGTACATCTCCGGCATCGCGTCCGCAGGGAACTCGACGTCGACGACCGGGCCGGTGACCCGGGCGATGCGCCCGGTGCTCCCGGCGCTCGAGTCTTGCTGGGTCTCTTCCACAGTGGCAGTCATGTCTCTCACTCACTCCCGGCGTTGGAGTCGGCGAGCGCGTTGACGCCACCGACGATCTCGCTGATTTCCTGGGTAATGCCGGCCTGGCGGGCCTGGTTGGCGACGCGCGTGTACTTCTTGATCAGCTCGTCGGCGTTGTCGGTCGCGGACTTCATCGCCTTCTGGCGGGCGGCGAGCTCGGAGGCCGCCGACTGCAGCAGGGAGAAGAAGATCCGGCTCTGGACGTACTGCGGGAGCAGCCCGTCGAGCACCTCCTCGGCGGACGGCTCGAACTCGTAGAGCGGGAGCACCTCTCCGGCGGCGCGGCCCACGGACTCGTCCTCCGGCCCACCCTCCTCGGCCTCCACGACCTCGAGGGGCAGCAGCCGCACGGCGGTCGGCTCCTGGGTGAGCATCGAGCGGAAGCGGGTGTAGACCACGTGCACCTCGTCGACGTCGCCCCCCTCGCCCTGGTCCTTGAGGAAGGACTCGATCAGGGCGTGGCCGACCTCGGCCGCCACGTCGTACGACGGCTGGTCGGAGAAGCCGGTCCACACGCGGACCACGGGGCGGTTGCGGAACTTGTAGTACGCCTCGCCCTTGCGTCCGCAGATGTAGACGTCGAGCTCCTTGCCCTCACCGCGGAGCTTCTCCGCGAGGCGCTCGGCCTCCTTGAGCACGCTCGAGGAGTAGGCGCCGGCCAGTCCGCGGTCGCTCGTGACGATGAGGACCGCGGCCCGCTTCGGGTTCTCCTCCTCGCGGGTCAGCGGGTGGTCGACGTTCGAGAACGTCGCCACCGCCGAGACCGCGCGGGTCAGCTCACGGGCGTACGGCGCGGCCGCCTTCGCCCGCTGCTGCGCCTTGATGATGCGGGACGCAGCGATGAGCTCCATGGCGCGCGTGATCTTCTTCATCGACTCCGTCGACTTGATCCGCGCGCGGTACTCACGCAGCGAGAGGGCCATGGGTCAGCCCCGCTTCTGCTTGACGATCGTCTCCTGGTCCTCGTCCTCGAGGGCCTCGGCGGCAGCCTCGTGGCCGACCTTGATCGACCCGCCCTCGGAGGTCTCGAACTGGTCGAGGAAGGAGTTGTAGGCGTCCTCGACCGCGGTGGCGGTGTCGTCCTCGAACTTCAGCGACTCGCGGATCGCGGACAGGATGCCCTCGTGCGAGCGGCGCAGGTAGTCGAGGAACTCCGCCTCGAAGCGGAGCACGTCGTCGACCGGGACCCGGTCGAGACGACCGGAGGTGCCCAGCCACAGCGAGACCGTCATCTCCTCGACCGGGTACGGCGAGTAGGCGGGCTGCCGCAGCAGCGCCATCAGGCGCTGGCCGCGGTCGAGCTGCTGGCGCGAGGCGGCGTCGAGATCGGAGGCGAACATCGCGAACGCCTCCATGGCGCGGAACTGCGCCAGGTCGACCTTGAGCGAGCCGGTGACGGCCTTCATCGCCTTGGTCATCGCGGCACCACCCACGCGGGACACCGACACACCGACGTCGATCGCCGGGCGCTGGTTGGCCGCGAACAGGTCCGACTGCAGGAAGATCTGGCCGTCGGTGATCGAGATGACGTTGGTCGGGATGAACGCCGAGACGTCGTTGGCCTTGGTCTCGACCATCGGCAGGCCGGTCATCGAGCCGGCACCGAGCTCGTCGGAGAGCTTGGCGCAGCGCTCGAGCAGCCGGCTGTGCAGGTAGAAGACGTCACCCGGGTAGGCCTCACGGCCCGGCGGGCGGCGCAGCAGCAGCGACACGGCGCGGTAGGCCTCGGCCTGCTTGGTCAGGTCGTCGAAGACGATGAGGACGTGCTTGCCCTCGTACATCCAGTGCTGGCCGATGGCCGAGCCGGTGTAGGGGGCGAGGTACTTGAAGCCCGCCGAGTCCGACGCGGGAGCCGCGACGATGGTCGTGTACTCCAGGGCACCGGCCTCTTCCAGCGCGCCCCGGACGGAGGCGATGGTCGAGCCCTTCTGGCCGATCGCGACGTAGATGCAGCGGACCTGCTTGGTCGGGTCGCCGGTCTCCCAGTACTGCTTCTGGTTGATGATCGTGTCGATCGCGATCGTGGTCTTGCCGGTCGCACGGTCACCGATGATCAGCTGGCGCTGGCCGCGCCCGATCGGGGTCAGGGCGTCGATCGCCTTGATGCCGGTCGCCATGGGCTCGTGCACCGACTTGCGCTGCACCACCGAGGGCGCCTGGAGCTCGAGCGCGCGGCGGCCGTTGGTCGCGAGGTCGCCGAGGCCGTCGATCGCGTTGCCGAGCGGGTCCACGACCCGGCCGAGGTAGCCGTCGCCGACGGGCACGGAGAGCACCTCGCCGGTCCGGCGGACCGTCTGGCCCTCCTCGATCTTGTCGAAGTCACCGAGGACGACAGCGCCGATCTCGCGGGTGTCGAGGTTCAGGGCGAGGCCCAGCGTGCCGTCCTCGAACTCCAGCAGCTCGTTGGCCATCGCCGAGGGGAGGCCGCTGATGCGGGCGATGCCGTCGCCGGCCTCCGCGACCGTGCCGACCTCTTCCTTGCTGGCCACGTCGGGCCGGTAGTCGGCGACGTACTTCTGCAGCGCGTCGCGGATCTCCTCCGGACGGATGGAGAGCTCCGTCATCGTTGTGCCTTCTCTCTTGTCTCTGCTCAGGTCTGGGTGGTGTGGGGTCAGCCCACGAGCCGGCGGCGCGCGTCGTCGAGCCGGCTGGAGACCGTCCCGTCGATGACGTCGTCACCGATCTCGACGCGGATGCCGCCGAGGACGCTCGGGTCGACGACGAGGTTGAGGTGGACCCGACGGCCGTACTGCTGCGTCAGCGCCTGCTGGAGGCGCTCCCGCTCGGGTCCGGACAGCTCGCGGGCGGCACGGACCGTGGCAACGCCCTGGCCGTGCACCTCCGCGGCGGTCCGCTGGAACTGCTCGAGCGCGACGCCCACCGTGCGGTGGGTGCCGGAGAGCGCCTTGACGGCCAGGGTGGTCGTGGCCGGGAGCGCCCGGCCGTCGAGCAGCCCGTGCACCAGCGCCGCCTTGTCCTCGAGCGAGCGCACCGGGTCGGAGAGCGCGTCGCGCAGCTCCGGGTGCTTCTTGACCAGCTGGGCGAGCTCGAAGAGCTCGTCGCTGAGCCGACCCGCGTCGGGACCCGCGGAGCGGACGATCGCGACGACACCGAGGTGCTCGAGGGTGTCGGCGAGGTCGCGGGTGGCCGTCCACTTGTGGGAGACGGCCGTGCTCAGCAGGCCCAGCGTGATCTCGTCGATCTTGCCACCGAAGACCTCCCGGACCAGGCCGGTCTTGGCCTCGGTCGGGATCGAGCCGTCGGAGGCGAACCGACGCAGTGCCCCCTCGGAGCGCAGCGTCACCGAGACGGCGAAGAGGTCGTCGCCGACCTTCGACACCGACGCTCCGCTGGCCGAGCCGAGGGCCGTCTCCAGCTCGGCGTCGAGCGCCGCGAAGGCGTCGGCCGAGGCACCGCGCAGGCTCATCAGTTGACCCCGCTCCCGGGCGTGCCGGCCTCGAGGTCGGCGAGGAACCGCTCCACGACCCGCGACTGGCGCGCGTCGTCGTCGAGGCTCTCGCCGATGATCCGGCCGGCCAGCGTCGTGGCCAGGGTGCCGACCTCGGCACGGAGCGAGGTGACCGCCTGCTGGCGCTCCGCCTCGATCTGCGCCTTGCCGTGGTCGACGATCCGGGCAGCCTCGGTCTGGGCCTGCTCGCGCATCTCGGACACGATGGCGGCCCCTTGCTCGCGGGCCTCCTCGCGGATCCGAGCCGCCTCGTGCCGAGCGTCGGCAAGCCGCTGCTCGAGCTCGGCGAGCTTGGCGTCGGCCTCGGCCTGCTTGGTCTCGGCGGCGGAGAGTCCGCCCTCGATCGCCTTGGTCCGCTCTGCGAACCCGCGCTCGAAGTTGGGGACGACGAACTTCCAGATCGCTGCGAGCAGCACCAGGAAGACGGCTGCCCCCAGGATGATCTCCGAGACGTGCGGGATGAGCGGATTCAGCTCCTCCGCCGCCTGGATCGATTCACGCATGGGTCACTCCGGTCTGAGGGTCGCGCGTCAGGAAAGGACGAAGGCGAGCGCGATGCCGATGATCGCGAGCGCCTCGGCGAGCGCGAACCCGAGGATCGCGATCGACTGCAGGCGCGACTGGGCCTCGGGCTGACGGGCGACGCCGTTGATGTAGGCCGCGAAGATCAGGCCCACGGCCAGCGCGGGGCCGATCGTGGCGATGCCGTAGCCGAGCATGTTGAGCGAGCCGTTGATGTCACCATTCATGACGGTGAGTGTTCCTTTCGGTTTGGTACTGCAACAGATTCGTGGTGCTCACGATGCCCGACGGGCACAGTGCGCTGCTCAGTGCTCGTCGGCGACAGCACCTGAGACGTACATGGCGGTCAGCAGGGTGAAGACGTAGGCCTGGAGGAACATGACCAGCAGCTCCAGGACCGAGACACCGAAGAACATCACCCAGGCGAGCACGCCGCCGACCGCGTTGATGGGTGAGAACGCGTCGAAGAGGAGGTACTCGCCACCGAGCGCGAACAGGATCAGCAGCAGGTGGCCGGCGAACATGTTCGCGAACAGACGCAGGGCCAGCGTGACCGGGCGGACCAGGATGTTGGAGAGGAACTCCAGGGGTGCGATCAGCAGCAGCACCGGGCCGCGGACGCCGGCGGGCACACAGGTGTGCTTGAGGTAGCCCAGCGGACCGTGCTTCCAGATGCCGACGCCGTTGTAGAGCAGCCAGCTCAGCAGAGCCAGGCCGTAGGCGTACCCGGAGTGCGAGAACGTCGGGAACTGGATCAGCGGCACCAGGCCGAAGTAGTTGTTCACCAGCACGAAGGCGAAGAGCGTGAACAGGTACGGCACGAACTTCATGTAGTGCTCGGCGCCGATGATGTCGCGGGCGATGCCGTTGCGGACACCGCCGTAGGCCCACTCCCCGGCGTACTGCAGGCGACCGGGGACGAGCTCGGCCTTGCGCGACATGGCGTAGGTGACCGCGAAGATCAGCACCGCGGAGAGGACCACCATGACCATCGGCTTGGTGACTCCGCCGAAGATCGGGGGCAGGTCGAAGTCCGCCGGGCCGGGCGGGGTGAAGCCACCGCCACCGGCCAGCGGGACGAGCGCGGCTGCGAGGTTGCCAGCGATCAACGCCGTGTCTCCTTCATGTACGTCACTTCTCGGGGAATGTCGGCGGCGCGTGGTGGCCGAACCGCTTCAGGACCATGTAGAGGCTCAGCCCGGCACCGATGACGATCCCGACGGCCACGAGGTACGACGTGTCCAGCCAGCGATCCGCCAACCAGCCGAGGCCGCCGTAGAGGAGCACGCCCGCGACGATCTGGCTGAATGCCTGCCAAGGGTCGTCCTTGGGCGTGTCCTCGGGAGCATCCGACCGCCCCTGCTGACTCATTGCGGTCCGGACCCTAGCAGGCTGGGGGCTCACGATTCACCACCGGCCCGACCCGTCGTCGACGGATCGTCGTACGTCGGGATCCGCACGCGCGTGGCCATCACGACCTGCGCGACGACCCAGGCGAGGACCGAGACGATGAGCGACCCGGCGAGCCACTCGCGCGACAGGGTCTCCCCCATCACCGCGGAGTCGTCGAGGGCCGCCAGCACCACCAGCACGAGGAGCAGCTGGAGCGCGTAGGTCATCAGCGCCACCAGCAGCGAGGCCGACGGCAGCAGGCCCGCGACGACGTGCACCGTGGCCGCACCGAAGGCGAGCACGCCCACCCCGAGCGCGGCGCCCACGAGGGCGCCGAGGGCAGCCTGGGCGCCGCCGAAGAGGGCGCCCGCGGCCGCGCCGAGGAGACCCACCGCGAGGGCGCCGAGCCCGGCACCGAGCAGGATCACCGCGCCGCCGCTGCGGCGGCTCCGCGGGGAGCTGCGGGTGCTCTGGGTCGTCATGCCGGCGGCCGTTCTCGGTGGGGTTCGCGGTCGTCAGCGGCCCTTCTCGGGCCGCTCGTGAAAACTATCACAAAGTCCGGGACGGGCCGAACTGGAACGATCCAGGGCCGGGTACGTCCGGTCAGGACTCGGGGGCCTCGTCGAGCACCTCGAGCACCCGGGGCTTGTGCAGCACCGGCAGCAGGAAGGTCAGCCCGACGGTCACCGCGGTCGCCGCCGCCAGCGAGATCCAGATCGCCGGGCCGGCGTACAGGCTGGCGAGCACGGTGCCGAAGGCCACGAGCGCCGCCCAGAGCCACATGATCGCCACCGCGCGACGCTGGGAGTGGCCGATCTCCAGGAGCCGGTGGTGCAGGTGCTCCTTGTCCGGGGCGAACGGCGAGCGCCCGGCCCGGGTGCGGCGGACGACGGCCAGCACCAGGTCGAGCAGCGGCACCAGCAGGATCGAGACGGGCAGCAGCAGCGGCAGCAGCGTGGGCAGCAGGCTCGCCTGGGCCCCGGCCCCGCCCTGGCTCAGCTGCGAGCCGGAGAACTGGCCGGTCAGCGTCACCGCGCTCGCGGAGAGCACCAGCCCGATCAGCATCGAGCCGCTGTCGCCCATGAACAGCCGCGCCGGGTGGAAGTTGTGCACCAGGAACCCCAGGCAGGCGCCGGCGAGGCACACGCTCAGCAGCGCTGCCGTGGTCGCCCGGTCGGCGCTGTTGAGCCGGGTCAGCTCGTAGGAGAAGACGAAGAACGCGATCGCCCCGATGCCGACCACGCCCGCGGCCAGGCCGTCCAGGCCGTCGACGAAGTTCACCGCGTTGACGGTCGCGACGACGACGAACCCGGTCAGCAGCGCCCCTTGGGCGGCGTCCAGCGAGAACTGCTGGCCGTCGGTCCAGGGGAAGAAGACGTACTGGATCTGGAAGCCGATGAGGAACGCCGCGGCCAGGACCTGGCCGCCGAGCTTGGTGAGCGCGTCGAGCTCGAAGAGGTCGTCGAGCACCCCCACCGCACAGATCAGCGCCCCGGCGATCAGCACCACGCCGGCGTCCCGGAACACCAACGGGCCGCCGAGGGAGAGGAAGGGCAGCTCGCGCGCGACCAGGTACGCCGCCACCAGGCCGCCGAGCATCGCCAGCCCGCCGAGGTAGGGGATCGGCTCGTCGTGCACGTCGCGGTCGCGCACCCTCGCGACCGCGCCGGTGCGCAGCGCGATCTCGCGCGCGATCACCGTGAGCAGGTAGGTCACCACGGCGGCGACGAGGAAGACCAGGACGTACTCGCGCACTCCGGCTAGCCCTCGTCCGTGAGCATCGCCCCGAGCGGCTCGAGCACGGCGTTCAGGGTCGCGAGGTCGAGGGCGCCGCGCCGCAGGACCCGGCCCTGGGTGCCGGTGCAGTCCACGATCGTGGAGGCCTCGCCCCCCGGGGACTCCCCCGCGTCGACGACGACCGCGACCGCCTCGCCGAGCATCTCCTCGGCCTGGTCGGCGTCGGTGGCGGCGGGCATGCCGGTGCGGTTGGCCGAGCTGACGGCGAGCGGGCCGGTGCGCTCGAGGACCTCCAGCGCCACCGGGTGGTCGGGCATCCGGACGGCGACGGTGCCGCGGGTGTCGCCGAGGTCCCACTGCAGGGAGGTCTGCTGGTGGCACACCAGCGTCAGGGGCCCCGGCCAGAACTCCTCCACCAGCGCCCGGGCGTAGTCCGGGACCCGCGTCGCCAGCGCGTCGAGCGTCGTCGCCGAGCTGACCAGCACGGGCGGGGGCATCTCGCGGCCCCGGCCCTTCGCGGTGAGCAGCGCGCGGACCGCGGCGGGGTCGAAGGCGTCGGCCCCCACGCCGTACACGGTGTCGGTGGGGAGCACCACGAGCTCGCCGCGCTGGACGGCCAGGCTGGCGGCCTCGACCGCGGCCTCCCGCTCGTCGTCGGAGGCGGTGGAGTAGCGCTCGGTCACGGGATCATCGTGCCAGTCGCGCCGTCAGGAAGCGCGGGCGACCGGCCAGGTCGGGGTGGTCGCGCACGTCGCGCCAGCGTCCGGTGCCGCTGAAGACCGCCGGCGCCGACTCGCCCTGGAGGTCGGCGTGCTCGGCGCCCACCACTCCCCCGCCGCGCAGCAGCAGGGCCGCGCGCCGCTCCAGCACCCGCATCGCCTCGAGGCCGTCGTCGCCGGAGAACAGCGCCAGGTGGGGGTCGTGGTCGCGCGCCTCGGCCGCGACCGACTCCCACGCGTCCAGGGGGATGTACGGCGGGTTGCAGACGACCACGTCGACGGTGCCGGCGAGGTCCTCGAACGCGTCCGCGAGGTCGCCGAGGCGCAGGTCGACGCCGGTGCCGGCGAGGTTGCGCTCGGCCCAGGCGTGCGCGGCGGGATCCAGCTCGACGGCGTGCACCCGCGCGCCGGGCACCTCGGTCGCCACCGCGCGGGCGATCGCCCCCGACCCGGTGCACAGGTCGACGACGACGGCCTCGTCGTGCTCGCGGGCGCGGTCGACCGCCCACCCGGCGAGCAGCTCGGTCTCGGGCCGCGGCACGAACACGCCGGGACCCACCTGGAGCTCGGTGTGCCGGAAGTACGCCACCCCGGTGAGGTGCTGCAGCGGCTCGCGCTTCGCGCGGCGCGCGACCAGCGCGTCGTACTCCTCCACGGCGCTGGGGGCGACCTGCTCGACGAGGAAGAGCCGGGAGCGCTCGGTGCCCAGGACGTGGGCGAGCAGCGCGCCGGCGTCGTGCTCGGGGCTCGGGACCTCCGCCGCCCGGAGGCACTCGACCGCCGAGCGGAGCAGGTCGCGGGCCGTGCGCCGCTCCCTCACTGCTCGAGCGCCTCGAGGCGGGCCTCGAGGTCGGCCCGCACGCAGGACGCCAGCACCGGCTGGAGGTCGCCGTCCAGGACCTGGTC
Source organism: Nocardioides dongkuii (assembly GCF_014127485.1). NCBI lineage: Bacteria > Bacillati > Actinomycetota > Actinomycetes > Propionibacteriales > Nocardioidaceae > Nocardioides > Nocardioides dongkuii. The sequence goes on from NZ_CP059903.1 coordinate 2,726,136, forward strand.
GAGGTTGTAGGCCTTGTAGCCGGTGCGGTGGTCGGAGATCCGGTTCTCGGCGAAGTTGTAGGTGCGGATCCGCTCGGACCGGTCGACGGTGCGGACCTGGCTGCGGCGTACGTCGCTCGCCTCGGCGTCGGCGGCCTCCTGGGCGGCGGCGAGCAGCCGGGCACGCAGGATGCGCATCGCCTGCTCCTTGTTCTGCAGCTGGCTCTTCTCGTTCTGGCAGCTGGCCACGATGCCGGTGGGGACGTGGGTGATCCGGACGGCCGAGTCGGTGGTGTTCACGCTCTGGCCGCCGGGCCCGCTGCTGCGGTAGACGTCGATGCGCAGGTCGTTGTCGTTGATCTCGACGTCGACCTGCTCGGCCTCGGGCAGCACCAGGACGCCGGCGGCGCTGGTGTGCACCCGGCCCTGCGACTCGGTGACCGGCACCCGCTGGACCCGGTGCACGCCGGCCTCGAACTTCAGCAGCGCGTACGGCGCCTCGCCGGGCTCGGACGCGCCGCGGGCCTTGACCGCCACCGTCACCGACTTGTAGCCGCCGAGGTCGGACTCGGTGGCGTCGAGCACCTCGGTGCGCCAGCCCCGCGACTCGGCGTACCGGGTGTACATGCGCAGCAGGTCGCCGGCGAACAGCGCCGACTCCTCGCCGCCCTCGCCGGACTTGACCTCGAGGATCGCGTCCTTGTCGTCGGTCGCCTCACGGGGAACGAGCAGGTGGCGCAGCCGCTCCTCGGCGACCGCGCGCTGCGCGAGCAGCGCCTCGACCTCCTGGGCGAAGGCCGGGTCCTCCCCCGCGAGCTCCTGGGCCGCACCCACCTCGTCGCCGAGGTGCAGCCACTCGCGCCAGGCGCCGATCACCGCGGAGAGCTGCGCGTACCGCTGGTTGAGTCGCTTGGCGAGCCGGGCGTCGGCGTGCGTCTCCGGCGCGCCCAGCTGGGCCTCCAGCGCGGCGTGCTCGGCGAGCATGCCCTCGACGGCCTCGAACACGGGGGCTCCTCTGGTCGTACGGCGAGACGGACAAATGACGAACGCCGGTCCCCGCCCGTGGGCAGGAACCGGCGCTCGGGGACAGCTACTTCTTGGCTGCCTTGGCGTAGCGGGCCTCGAACCGGGCGACGCGGCCGCCGGTGTCGAGGATCTTCTGCTTGCCGGTGTAGAACGGGTGGCACTGCGAGCACACGTCGGCGTGGAGCTTGCCGGACGTCGCGGTGCTGCGGGTGACGAACGACGCGCCACAGGTGCAGGTCACCTGGGTGTCGACGTACGCGGGGTGGATGTCCTTCTTCATGTCCTTTGTCCTCTCAGTCGCCGGGTCGTCGCCGCGCGGTGCGGACGCCGTGAACCGGAACCAGCACTGCAGTGTGCCACCTCTGGAAACACCGGGGTAATCGGCGGCATTCCCGGAGGTCTACTGGGACCGCGACAGCAGCGCCTCGACCCGCGAGGCGAGCTCACGGGGGCTGAACGGCTTGGTGATGTAGTCGTCGGCGCCGGAGTCGAAGCCGGTCTCGACGTCGGACTCCTGCGCCCGGGCGGTGAGCAGGATGACCGGCAGGTCGGCGAGGCTCGGGTCGGCCCGGATGACGCGGATGGCGTCGAGCCCGGAGACCCCCGGCATCATCACGTCGAGCACGGCCAGGTCGGGCCGCTCGGCCTGGCAGGCCTCGATGGCCGCCTGGCCGTCCGAGACGGCCGTGATGTCGTGCCCGAGCGTCGAGAGCTTGAACTCCACGAGCTCGCGGATGTCGACGTCATCGTCCGCGACCAGGATCCGTGCCACCTATTTTCCTCCTGCCATGATCCCCGCGGGCAGCGCCCGCGATGGTCTTGCCGCAGCCTAGCCGCAAGCCGCCGTCGTCCGGTCCACAACGCAACTCTCAGTCGTCGCCGCCCACGGTCGGCGTGCTCTTCTGCACCTGGGTGAGGAACTCGTAGTTGCTCTGCGCCTTCCGCAGCCGCTCCAGGAGCAGCTCCAGCGCCTGCTGGCCGTCGAGGTTGGCGAGCACCCGGCGCAGCTTCCAGACGATGGCGAGCTCCTCCTTCGACAGCAGCAGCTCCTCGCGACGGGTGCCGGACTGGATCGGGTCGATGGCGGGGAAGAGCCGCTTGTCCGCGAACTCCCGGCGCAGCCGGATCTCCATGTTGCCGGTGCCCTTGAACTCCTCGAAGATCACCTCGTCCATCTTCGAGCCGCTCTCGATCAGGGCGGTCGCCAGGATCGTCAGCGAGCCGCCGTTCTCGATGTTGCGCGCGGCCCCGAAGAACTTCTTGGGCGGGTAGAGCGCCGCGGAGTCCACGCCGCCGGAGAGGATCCGGCCGCTCGCCGGCGCGGCCAGGTTGTAGGCGCGCCCGAGCCGGGTGATGCCGTCGAGGAGGACGACGACGTCGTGCCCGAGCTCGACGAGCCGCTTGGCCCGCTCGATCGCGAGCTCGGCCACCATCGTGTGGTCCGCGGGCGGCCGGTCGAACGTCGAGGAGATGACCTCGCCCTTGACCGAGCGCTCGAAGTCGGTGACCTCCTCGGGGCGCTCGTCGACGAGGACCACCATCAGGTGGCACTCGGGGTTGTTGGCCGTGATCGAGCTCGCGATCGACTGCAGGACCATCGTCTTGCCGGCCTTCGCGGGCGAGACGATCAGGCCGCGCTGGCCCTTGCCGATCGGCGCGACGATGTCGATGACCCGGCCGATCAGGTTGTCGTGGCCGGTCTCGAGGCGCAGCCGCTCCGTGGGGTAGAGCGGCGTCAGCTTGCTGAACTCGACGCGGTGGCGCGACGCGTCGGGCTCGGCCCCGTTGACGCTGTCGATGCGCACCATCGGGTTGAACTTCTCCTTGCGCTCCCCCTCGCGGGGCTGGCGCACCTGGCCGACCAGGGCGTCACCGCGCCGGAGGCCGTACTTGCGCACCATCGAGAGCGACACGTACACGTCGTCGGCGCCGGGCAGGTAGCCGCTGGTCCGCACGAACGCGTAGTTGTCGAGCACGTCGAGGATGCCGGCCGCCGGCACCAGGACGTCGTCCTCGAGGATCGTGGTGTCGGGCTCGTTGCGCCCGCTGCTGCTCACCGGCTGCCCCGGGCGGGGACGCTCGCGGTCCCGCCCGCGACGGCGGCGGTTGCGGCCGCGGCCATCGGCGTCGTCGGCGGCGTCCCGCTCCTGCTGCTGGCGCTCCTGCTCCTGGTCGCGCCGCTGGTCCTGGTCGCGCTGCTGCTGGTGGCCCTGGCGGTCCTGCTGACGGTCCTGCTGACGGTCCTGCTGACGGTCCTGCTGGCGGTCCTGGTCCTGGTCGCGCTTGGCCTGCCGCTCGCGCTGCTGCTGGCGGTCCTGGTCCTGGTCACGCTTGGCCTGCCGCTCGCGCTGCTGCTGGCGGTCCTGCTCCTGGTCGCGCTTGGCCTGCCGCTCCTCGCGCTGCTGCTCGGCCTGGGCAGGCCGCTGGTCCTGCTTGGTGTCGGGCGCCTGGTCCTGCCCGGTGTCCTGCCTGGTGTCCTGCTCGGGCTGCTTCTCGCGCCGCTGGCGGGTGCGCCGCGGCTGCTGGGCCTGGGGCTCCGGCTGGTCCTGCTTCTCCGGGCGGTCCGCACGCTCCGACGCGGGCGCCGCGGCCTGCTGCTGCTCGGCGGGCTTGTCCTGGGCGGGCTTGTCCCGGGCGGGCTTGTCCTGGGCGGGCTTGTCCTGGGCGGGCTGCTCCGTCGTACGAGCCGGGCGGCTGCCGGCGGTACCGGCCTGCGCGGACTTGATCGCGTCGACGAGCTGCGCCTTGCGCATCCCGCCGGCGCCGGCGATCCCCATGCTCCCGGCGAGGCCCTTGAGGTCGGCGAGGAGCATGGAGTTCAGTCCCGCGCCGCGCTTCTTGGGCGCCGAGCCGGACGGCTCGGGAGCAGCGGACGAGGAGTCGATGGTCTCGGTCACGTGAGGTCCTTCCCACGTAAAGTGCCGTGCGCCCGGCGGGCGACACGGCTGCTGGTCGGACCCTCCCGCCGCCGTGCTCGAGGCACGCGGGGGTGTGCTGCGGTGTCCCGCACGGTGAAGGAGAGGGTGGGCACCCGGGGAACGTCCAGGAGGAGGTCCGGTGAGGTACCACGCCGAGCTGAGCGGCGCGGCGTCAATGTACCACCAGCTCCCCACCCGGCTGCGGACGACGGGCGGATGGCATTGTCCGCTGTCACGCGGTGTTCGCAGCTGTACCGCGGTGCTGCAGCACCGCACCACAGTGGTGGACACCGCGTGACAGCCGGTGGAGCGCGGCGGCGGCCGGTCAGCCGAGGACGACGGCGCCGCGCGGGTCGAGCCCGAGGCGGTGCACGGCCCAGCCCTCGGGGCAGCGTCCGACCAGCCGCTCGACACCGGTCACGTCGGTGCCGTCGACGAGCACCAGGACGGTGGGTCCGGCGCCGGAGAGACGACCGCGGCGTGCCCCTCGGCCCGCAGCTGCGCCACCAGGTCGAGGGTGGCCGGCATGGCCGGGCGGCGGTACGCCTGGTGCAGGAAGTCGCGGGTGGCGGCGAGCAGGTGCTCGGGCCGGCCGGCGAGCGCCGCGACCAGCAGGGCCGCCCGTCCCGCGTCGGCCGCGGCGTCGGCGTGCGGCACCTCGGCCGGCAGCAGCCCGCGGGCGACCTCGGTCGAGACCGGGTCGGGCGGCACGAACGCGACCGCGCCGAGCCGGGCGTCGACGGGCGAGCGGACGGCGTACCACTCCCCCGACTCGCGGCCGGAGATCACGAACCCGCCGAGCAGCGCGGGCGCGACGTTGTCGGGATGGCCCTCGAGGTCGGCGGCCAGCCGGAGCGCGGCGTCGTCGTCGAGCAGCCGGGCCCCGTCGGTCACCAGCGCACGGGCGAGCGCCACGCCCCCGACGATGGCGGCGGACGACGAGCCGAGCCCCCGGGCGTGCGGGACGACGTTCGCGCAGGTCAGGCGGAGCCCCGGCGGCTGGCCGCCGAGGACGTCGAACGCCGCGCGCAGGGCGCGGACGACCAGGTGCTGCTCGTCGAGGGGTACGGCGTCCGCCCCGGCGCCGCGGACCTCGACGACGAGGCCGTCGGGCAGCACCTCGCCCTCGAGCTCGTCGCGCAGGTCGAGCGCGAGGCCGAGCGAGTCGAAGCCGGGACCGAGGTTGGCCGAGGTGGCCGGCACGGAGACCCGGACGGGTCCGGTGACGAAGCCGGCGAGGGGATCGGGCATCGACGCGCTCAGGCGAGACCCGCGGCCTCGGCCGCGGCGGTCACGTCGGCGTCGACGACGGTGTCGACGAGCGCGCCGAACCCCTCGAGCGCGGTGACGGTGTCCTTGAGCCCGTGGCCGGTGACGGTGACGACCACCTGCTTGCCGGCGTAGGACTCCCCCGCGGCCAGCTGCTGGAGCAGCCCGGCGATCCCCGCGGCCGACGCCGGCTCCACGAAGACGCCGTCGTGGCAGGCCAGCTCGCGCTGGGCGGAGAGGATCTGGTCGTCGCTGACCGACTCGAAGGACCCGCCGGACTCGTTGCGGGCGGCCTCGGCCAGCTTCCAGGACGCGGGGTTGCCGATCCGGATCGCCGTCGCACGGGTCTCGGGGTCGGGGAACGGCTCGCCGGTCACCAGCGGCGCCGCGCCCTCGGCCTGGAAGCCGCGCATGACCGGCCGCTTGGTGGCGACCCCGAGGTCGGCGTACTGCCCGTAGCCGAGCCAGTACGCCGAGATGTTGCCGGCGTTGCCGACCGGCAGCAGGTGGTAGTCGGGGGCGTCGCCGAGGAAGTCGACGATCTCGAACGCCGCGGTCTTCTGGCCCTCGAGCCGCACCGGGTTCACCGAGTTCACCAGCGCGACCGGGTAGTCCCAGGCCAGGCCCTTGGCGAGCATCAGGCAGTTGTCGAAGTTGCCGCGCACCATGATCACCTGGGCGCCGTGCAGGATCGCCTGCGCCATCTTGCCGGCGGCGATCTTGCCCTCCGGCACCAGCACCAGCGGCTTGAGCCCGGCCTTCGCGGCGTACGCCGCCATCGACGCGGACGTGTTGCCGGTGGAGGCGCAGACGACCGCCTCGGCGCCGTCGTGCTTGGCGACCGAGATCGCGGCGGTCATGCCGCGGTCCTTGAACGAGCCGGTCGGGTTGTCGCCCTCGACCTTGAGCCAGACCTCGGCCCCGGTCAGCCCGGAGAGCCACTCGGAGTGGACCAGCGGGGTGCCGCCCTCGCGGAGCGTCACCGCGGCGGTGCCCGCGGGGATCTCCAGCAGGTCGCGGTACTCCTCGATCACCCCGCGCCACTGGTGGGTGCGGGTCGGCACGGCCGTGGTGCTCATTCGGCGTCTCCTTCGACGCGCATCACCGAGGTGACCTCGCGCACGATCTCCATGCCCCGCAGGTGGTCCACGGTGGCGCTCAGCTGGGCGTCGGTGGCCTCGTGGGAGACCACGACGAGCTGCGCGTCGAGGTCCCGGCCCTCCTGGCGGACCGTCTGGATGGACACGTCGTGCTCGGCGAAGGCCAGCGCGACCTGGGCCAGCACGCCGGCGCGGTCCTCGACGTCGATCGCCACGTGGTAGCGGGTGCGGGTCTCCCCCATCGGCAGCACCGCGCGGTCGGCGTACGCCGACTCCCCGGCGCCGCGGGTGCCGGCGAGGGTGTTGCGCGCGACGGTGACCAGGTCGCCGAGGACCGCGGACGCGGTGGGCGAGCCGCCGGCGCCCGGCCCGTAGAACATCAGCTGGCCCGCGGCCTCGGACTCGACGAAGACCGCGTTGTAGGCCTCGCGGACCGACGCCAGCGGGTGCGACCGCGGGATCATCGCGGGGTGCACCCGCACGGCGACCGCGTCCTCTCCCCCGGGCCCGGGGCGGAGCTCGCAGATCGCGAGCAGCTTGACCACGGCGCCCATGTCGCGTGCGGACTGCACGTCGGCGGCGGTGACCTCGGAGATGCCCTCGCGGTGCACGTCGGAGGCGGTGACCCGGGAGTGGAAGGCGAGCGAGGCGAGGATCGCGGCCTTGGCAGCGGCGTCGAAGCCCTCGACGTCGGCGGTGGGGTCCGCCTCGGCGTACCCCAGCTCCTGGGCCTCCTCCAGCGCCTCGGCGAAGCCGCTGCCGGCGGTGTCCATCTTGTCGAGGATGAAGTTCGTGGTGCCGTTGACGATGCCGAGCACCCGGGTGACCCGGTCACCGGCCAGCGACTCGCGCAGCGGCCGCAGGATCGGGATCGCGCCGGCGACGGCGGCCTCGTAGTAGAGGTCGCGGCCGTGCTTCTCCGCGGCCTCGAACAGCGTCGGGCCGTCCTCGGCCAGCAGCGCCTTGTTGGCGGTCACGACGCTCGCACCGTGCTCGAGCGCGGACAGGATCAGCGACCGCGCCGGCTCGATGCCGCCGATCACCTCGACGACCAGGTCCACGTCGTCGCGGGCGACGAGCGCCTCGGCGTCGGTGGTCAGCAGCCCGTCGGGCACCTCGACCTCACGCGTCGCGTCCAGTCGTCGTACGGCGACGCCGACGAGCTCGACCGGCGCGCCCACGCGCGCCGTCAGGTCCCCGGCCTGCTCCTGGAGCAGCCGCACCACCTGCGAGCCCACCGAGCCGCAGCCCAGCACCGCCACCTTGAGCGGCTTCGCGCCCTCCATCAAGAATCACCCATGTCCGTCGCGAGCAGGTCGTCCTCAGTCTCGCGGCGCACGAGGACGCGCGCCACGCCGTCCCGCACCGCGATCACCGGCGGCCGCAGTGCGTGGTTGTAGTTGGAGGCCATCGAGCGGCAGTACGCGCCGGTGCCGGGGACCGCGACCAGGTCGCCGGGGGCGACGTCGCCGGGCAGGAACTCGTCCTTGACCACGATGTCCCCGGCCTCGCAGTGCTTGCCGACCACCCGCGACAGCACCGGCGGCGCCGCGGAGGAGCGGGAGGCGAGCGTGCAGGAGTAGTCGGCGTCGTACAGGGCGGTGCGGATGTTGTCGCTCATCCCGCCGTCGACGGAGACGTAGGTACGCACCGCGCCCCCGTCGAGGCGGACCGGCTTGACCGTGCCGACGGTGTAGACCGTGCACATGGCGGGGCCGACGATGGCGCGGCCCGGCTCGATCGACAGGCGCGGCTCGGGGACGCCGAGCGCGCGGCACTCGTGCTCGACGATCTTGGTCATCTCGGTGGCCAGCTGCGCGGGGTCGGCGGGGTCGTCCTGGGTCGTGTAGGCGATGCCGAAGCCGCCGCCGAGGTCCATCTCGGGCATCGTCACGCCGAGCTCCTCGGAGACCCGCGCGTGCAGGGCGAGCACCCGCCGGGCCGCGACCTCGAAGCCGGAGGAGTCGAAGATCTGGCTGCCGATGTGGGAGTGCAGCCCGAGCAGGTCGATGCCCGGGGCCGCCTCCGCGCGGCGTACCGCCTCGAAGGCGTCGCCGGAGGTGATCGAGAAGCCGAACTTCTGGTCCTCGTGGGCGGTCGCGATGTACTCGTGGGTGTGCGCCTCCACGCCGGCGGTGACCCGGATCATCACGCGGGCGCGCAGCCCCGTCTCCGCGGTGATCATCTCGATCCGCTCGAGCTCCTGGAGCGAGTCGACGACGATCCGCCCGACGCCCACCGCGATCGCGCGGCGCAGCTCGGCGACCGACTTGTTGTTGCCGTGGTGGCCGATCCGGGCCGGGTCGAAGCCGGCCCGCAGCGCCACGCTGAGCTCGCCGTTCGAGCAGATGTCGAGGCTGAGCCCCTCCTCCTGCACCCACCGCGCGACGGCGGTGCACAGGAACGCCTTGCCGGCGTAGAAGACCTCGTAGGCCGAGAACGCGTCGCGGAAGGCGCGGGCCCGGGCCCGGAAGTCCGCCTCGTCGAGCACGTACGCCGGGGTGTTGTGCTCGGCGACCACGTCGGCCACCGCCGCCCCGCCGACGTGCAGCACGCCGTCGACCTTGTGCGCGGTCGAGGACCACAGGTGCGCCACGAGGGCGTCGGGGTCCTCCGGCTCGCGCAGCCACGACGGCCCCCGGAGGGCGCCGGGCGCGTGCGCCCAGCCGGCTTCGTGGGTCATCGGCCGGTCACATCCGCTCGGGCGCGGAGACCCCGAGCAGCCCCAGACCGTTGGCGAGGACCGTGCGCGTCGCCTGCACGAGCAGCAGCCGGGCCCGGTGCAGGTCGGTGGTCTCCTCGTCGCCCATCGGCAGCACCCGGCAGACGTCGTAGAAGCGGTGGTAGGTGCCGGCCAGCTCCTCGAGGTAGCGCGCCACCCGGTGCGGCTCGCGCAGCTCGGCCGCGCTGGCGACGACGCGCGGGAACTCCGCGAGGGCCCGCAGCAGCAGCCCCTCCTTCTCGTGCGTGAGCAGCTCGGGGTGCGACGCGGCCTCGACGCCCAGGTCGGTGGCGTTGCGCAGCAGGCTCGCGACCCGCGCGTGGGCGTACTGGACGGTGAAGACCGGGTTGTCGTTGGACTGCCGGGTGATCTCGGCGACGTCGAGCACCAGCGGGGAGTCCGCGGGGTAGCGCGCCAGCGAGTAGCGCAGCGCGTCGACGCCGATCTCGTCGGACAGCTCCTCGAGGGTCACCATCGTCCCGGCCCGCTTGGAGAGCCGGAGCTCCTCGCCGTCGCGCAGGATCTTGACCAGCTGCCCGATCAGGACCTCGAGCGTCTGGTCCGGGTCGTCGCCGACGCACGCCGCCATCGCCCGCAGCCGCCCGACGTACCCGTGGTGGTCGGCGCCGAGCATGTAGATGCAGCGGTCGAAGCCGCGCTCGCGCTTGTTCAGGTAGTACGCCGTGTCGGAGGCGAAGTAGGTCAGCTCGCCGTCGGACTTGATCAGCACCCGGTCCTTGTCGTCGCCGAAGTCGGTGGTGCGCATCCACAGCGCGCCGCCCTCCTCGTAGACGTGGCCGAGCTCCTTGAGGTGCGCGAGCGTCTCCGGGACCGAGCCGGACTCGTGCAGCGACAGCTCCGAGAACCACACGTCGAAGTGGGTGTTGAAGGCCTCGAGCTGCTCGCGCTGCTCGGCGAGCTGCAGCTCGTAGCCCTTCGCCCGCACCGCCGCCAGCCGCTCCTCGGCGGGGAGCGCGAAGATCCCGGGGCTGGCCGCCTCGACCGCCTTGGCCAGGTCGGCGATGTAGGCGCCGGCGTACCCGCCCTCGGGCGTCGGGTCCCCGAGGCCGGCCGCGATGATCGACTCGGCGAAGTGGTTCATCTGCACGCCGCGGTCGTTGATGTAGAACTCCCGGGCGACCTCGGCGCCGGCGGCCGCGAGCACCCGGGCGACCGCGTCGCCGAGCACCGCCCAGCGGGTGTGGCCGAGGTGGAGCGGGCCGGTCGGGTTGGCAGAGATGAACTCGACGTTGATCCGCTGGCCGGCCAGCGTCCGGGTGTGGCCGTAGGAGTCCCCCGCCGCGACGATGTCGGCCGCGACCAGGCCCTGGGCGCCCGCCTCGACGCTGATGTTGAGGAAGCCGGGGCCCGCGACCTCGACGCCGGCGATCCCGTCGGCGGCGCGCAGCTGCTCGGCGAGCAGCTCGCCGAGCGCCCGCGGGTTGGTGCCGGCCTTCTTCGCCAGCTGGAGGGCCACGTTGGTGGCGTAGTCGCCGTGGCCCTTCTGCCGCGGTCGCTCCACCGTGACCTCCGCGGGGACGCCGTCGGGCAGGGCGAGGACGCCCTGCTCGACGAGGGCCGTGAGGCCGTCGACGATGGTCGTGGAGAGCTGCGCGGGAGTCACCCCACCAGCGTATCGGCGGGGACCGGTTTCCCTCGCACGGACCAGGGCAGGTACGGTTCGACCGCGCTCACTGAGCGCTTGCCTCCGTAGCTCAGGGGATAGAGCACTGGTTTCCGGTACCAGGTGTCGCAGGTTCGAATCCTGCCGGAGGCACTCCTAGATCACCGGCCGATCCACCGGTCCGGACCCACGTCACGTGGGTCCGGAGACCGCCTCAGCAGCGCTCGATCGTCGCGTCCCGGCGCGCCAGGTCGCCGTACCGCCGCGCGGTGGTCACGTTCGGCAGCACCACGCTCGCGCCGCCCACGTTGCCGATGCTCCCCGGGAGCACGCAGCCGGTGATCCTGCCCGGGTCCACCTGGGCGACGGCCTGGGCCAGCCGGAACAGCTCGGCCGGCGGCAGGTCGGTGTAGAGGTGCTCCATCACGCTCAGCACGCCGCGCTCGATGAAGCCGCTCTCGTCGGCGCGCCCCCGCACCTTCGCGTGGATGCCGCGCAGCACGATCTGCTGGTTGGCGGAGCGGTCGAAGTCGCCGCCCGCCAGGGTCTTGCGGATCCGGGCGAAGGCCATCGCGTCGTAGCCGTTGAGGTGGATCCGGCCCGCGCGGAACCCGTCGTCCTTGAGGTTCACGTCGGAGAACGGCCGCGGGTTGCGGACCTCGATGCCGCCGATGTCGTCGACCAGGTCCTCGAAGAACGGGAAGCGGGTCACGAACACGTAGTCCGGCGTGATCCCCACCAGGTCCCCGACGGTCTCGCCGAGCAGCTGCGGGCCGCCGTACGTGAGCGCGGCGTTGACCCGGCTGGAGCCGTGGCCCGGGATCGGGACCCAGGAGTCCCGCGGGATGCCGATCGTCGTCGCGGCCCCCGTGCGGGTGTCCATGCCGACCAGCTGGAGGGCGTCGCCGCGGGTGCGGTTCATCTGCTCCCCCGGGCGTGCGTCGGAGCCGACGGCCAGGATCCACACCACGTCGGGGTCGACGTCGACCCCGGCCGCGCGGTCGACCTTGACCAGCGAGACCTGCTCGGAGTGCGGCGCCGAGTCGGGCACGACCAGGGCCGCCACCCCCAGCACGCAGGCCAGCGCCACCGTGCGCAGGGCCCGGCGGACCCGCTGACGTCCCAGGTAGGTCGTCGTGCCGCTCATCGGGTGCTCCCCCTCGTGTCGTTCTTGCCGTTGGTGGCGCCCCGGGGACCGACGGTGCCCGCGGAGAGGTCGTAGCCGAAGACCCGCCAGCCGTCCTCGCCCCGGGTCAGGAACAGCCGGCCGCGCACCGACTCCCGGCGCTCGACCTCGCCGGTGGTGCGGAAGGCCAGGTGCACGCGGGCGGTGACCCCGACGGCCCGGCCGGCGACGGCCAGCACGTCGAGCCGGAGCCGGCGGCGCGTGGCGGTCACCGAGTCGACCCGCTCGCCGATGTCGGCGTTGCTCATCAGGTCGAGGTCGGCGCGCGCGTCCCGGCGCGCGCCGCGGGTGAACCCGCGGAACGCGTCGTCGAAGTCCGAGCGCGGCCAGGTGCCCCCGACGTACGCCGCGTCGATCCAGGGGTCGAGGACCTTCGTGACCTGGTCGCGGACCTGCTTCTTCCGCGGTCCGGGGAGCCTGCTGCCGCTGACCCGCCCGATCGTCGCGGTGGTCTCGACGCCGGCGGCCGCGGCCGGGGGGCTCGCGGGGGCGCCGGGCTCCTCGTCGTCGTCCCCGTCGTCGCCGCTGCAGGCGCTCGCCACGAGCGCCAGGACGAGGGCTGCCGCAGCGCTCGCACGGCTCCACCGTCGGGTCGTCGTCATGGTGCGGGGCTCCTCGGGTCGTCGGTACGATGGGCAGCGGCGCGGCGTCGTGACGTACAACGCACGACAGCCTGTCCGACTGGCGCCCCGGACCCCTGCAATTGCTGGCGTGGGGGACTAGCCTGGGGCACCGGAAACCCATCCACGCGCGCTCATCGGAAGAGGCGAAGCAAGTCGTGCCGCAGTCCCCAGGCAACCAGTCTCCTCAGCAGTCCCCCCACTCGGGTCCCCCGTCCGACGAGTTCGGTGCGAACGAGTGGCTGGTCGAGGAGATGTACGACCAGTACCAGGCCGACCCGGGGAGCGTCGATCCCACGTGGGCCGCGTTCTTCAAGTCCGGGAACGGCACCGGTGGCGCGAACGGCGCCGGCGCGTCCGCTCCCGCGAAGGCGCCGCAGGCCGCCCCGGCGGCGGAGAAGGCTCCGGAGAAGGCCGCCGAGAAGCCGGCTGCCAAGCCCGCGGCGGAGAAGAGGGCCGCGGAGCCCCCCAAGCAGGCCGCGAAGCCGGCCGCGAAGCCGGCCGCGAAGGCCGCGGAGCCCGCCGCCAAGGCCACCGCCAAGGCCACCGCCAAGGACTCCGCGAAGGACGCCGGGCCGACCGACGCCGAGCCCGCGAAGAGCGAGCCGACCTACACCGTCCTGCGCGGCGCCCCGGCGCGCACCGCCCAGAACATGGACGCCTCCCTCGAGGTGCCCACGGCGACGTCGGTGCGCTCGGTGCCCGTGAAGCTGCTCTGGGACAACCGCACCGTCATCAACAACCACCTCGCCCGCGCGCGCGGCGGCAAGGTCTCCTTCACCCACCTGATCGGCTACGCGCTGGTCAAGGCCGTGAAGTCGATGCCGGAGATGAACAACGGCTTCGAGGTCCGCGACGGCAAGCCGAACCTGGTCACCCCCGCGCACATCAACCTCGGCCTGGCGATCGACGTCCCCAAGCCCGACGGCAGCCGCCAGCTGCTCGTGCCGAGCATCAAGGGCGCCGAGGTCATGGACTTCGCGGGCTTCTGGACCGCCTACGAGGACATCGTCCGCAAGGCCCGCGACGGCAAGCTCGGTGTCACCGACTTCCAGGGCACCTCGATCTCGCTGACCAACCCCGGCGGCATCGGCACCAGCCACTCGGTCCCCCGCCTGATGAAGGGCCAGGGCGCGATCATCGGCGTCGGCGCGATGGAGTACCCGCCGGAGTGGCAGGGCGCCTCCGAGGACGCGATCGCCCGCAACGCGATCTCCAAGGTCATGACGCTGACCTCGACGTACGACCACCGGGTCATCCAGGGCGCCCAGTCGGGTGAGTTCCTCAAGCGCGTGCACCAGCTGCTGCTGGGCCAGGACGACTTCTACGACGAGATCTTCCGGTCGCTGCGGATCCCCTACGAGCCGATCCGCTGGTCCAACGACATCACCGCGTCCCACGACGACGAGATCAGCAAGCAGGCACGGATCCTCGAGCTGATCCACGCCTACCGGGTGCGCGGCCACATGATGGCCGACACCGACCCGCTGGAGTACCGCCAGCGCAGCCACCCCGACCTCGAGATCGAGTCGCACGGCCTCACGCTGTGGGACCTCGACCGTGAGTTCGCCACCGGCTCGTTCGGCGGCGAGGGCCGGCGGTTCATGAAGCTGCGCCAGATCCTCGGGATCCTGCGCGACTCCTACTGCCGCACCACCGGCATCGAGTACATGCACATCATGGACCCCGAGCAGCGCCAGTGGGTCCAGGAGCGGGTCGAGCAGCCGCACTCCAAGCCGCCCCGCGAGGAGCAGCTCCGGATCCTGCTGAAGCTCAACCAGGCCGAGGCCTTCGAGACCTTCCTGCAGACCAAGTTCGTCGGCCAGAAGCGCTTCAGCCTCGAGGGCGGCGAGACCACGGTCCCGGTGCTCGACGAGATCTGCGAGGCCGCCGCCGAGTCGGGCCTCGACGAGGTCTGCATCGGCATGGCCCACCGTGGCCGGCTCAACGTGCTCGCCAACATCGTCGGTAAGAAGTACTCGCAGATCTTCCGCGAGTTCGAGGGCAACATCGACCCGCGCACCGTGCAGGGCTCGGGCGACGTGAAGTACCACCTCGGCGCCGAGGGCGAGTTCGTCTCCGGGTCGGGTGAGACCGTCAAGGTCTCCGTGGCCGCCAACCCCTCGCACCTCGAGGCGGTCGACCCGGTCCTGGAGGGCATCGCGCGCGCCAAGCAGGACGTGCTCGACCGTGGCGCCGACTACCCGGTGCTGCCGCTGCTCGTCCACGGCGACGCGGCGTTCGCCGGCCAGGGCGTGGTCGCCGAGACGCTCAACCTCAGCCAGCTGCGCGGCTACCGCACCGGCGGCACCATCCACGTGGTCGTCAACAACCAGGTCGGCTTCACCACCTCGCCGGGGTCCTCGCGCTCCTCGCTGTACGCCACCGACGTCGCGCGGATGGTCCAGGCGCCGATCTTCCACGTGAACGGCGACGACCCCGAGGCCTGCATCCGGGTGGCACGGCTCGCGTTCGAGTACCGCCAGACGTTCAACAAGGACGTCGTCATCGACCTGGTCTGCTACCGCCGGCGCGGTCACAACGAGGGCGACGACCCGTCGTACACGCAGCCGCTGATGTACGACCTCATCGAGCAGAAGCGCTCGGTCCGCAAGCTCTACACCGAGTCCCTGATCGGCCGCGGCGACATCACCGTCGAGGAGGCCGAGCAGGTCCTGCGCGACTACCAGCAGCAGCTCGAGCGGGTCTTCACCGAGGTGCGCGAGGCCAGCACCCAGCCCTCGGAGTGGACCACGGTCCCCGACTACCCGGACAAGCCGGCGGGCGACGCGCAGACCGCCGTCCCGGTCGACTACCTCAAGCGGATGGCGGACGCCTACGTCACCCCGCCGCCGGGCTTCACCGTGCACCCCAAGGTGATGCCGCAGCTGCAGCGGCGCGCGCAGGCGATCACTGCCGGCCCGATCGACTGGGGCACCGGCGAGATCCTCGCGCTCGGCTCGCTGCTGATGGAGGGCCGGCCGGTCCGCCTGGCCGGCCAGGACTCCCGGCGCGGGACGTTCGTGTCCCGGTTCGGCACCATCATCGACCGGCTCAACGCCGACGAGTGGACGCCGCTGTCCTCGCTCACCGAGGACCAGGCCCGGTTCTACATCTACGACTCGCTGCTCTCGGAGTACGCCGCGCTCGGGTTCGAGTACGGCTACTCCGTCGCCCGCCCCGAGGCGCTGGTGCTGTGGGAGGCGCAGTTCGGCGACTTCGTCAACGGCGCGCAGACGGTGATCGACGAGTTCATCACCGCCGGCGAGAGCAAGTGGAGCCAGCAGTCGGGTGTCGTGCTGCTGCTGCCGCACGGCTACGAGGGCCAGGGCGCCGACCACTCCTCGGCACGCATCGAGCGCTTCCTCACCATGGCGGCCGACGAGGCGTTCGTGGTCGCCCAGCCCAGCACGCCGGCGTCGTACTTCCACCTGCTGCGCCAGCACTCGCTCGGGGAGAAGCACCGGCCGCTGATCGTCTTCACGCCGAAGTCGATGCTCAAGCGCAAGGAGGCCGCCTCGCAGCCCGAGGACTTCACCTCCGGGTCCTTCCGCCCGTTCATCACCGACGCGCAGGCGGACCCGGACAAGGTCGAGGTCCTGCTGCTGTGCTCGGGGCGCGTCACCTGGGACCTGATGGTGGATCGCGCCAAGCGGGAGAACGGCGAGCGGTTCGCGATCGGGCGGATCGAGCAGCTCTACCCGCGTCCGCTCGACGACATCCAGGCCGAGATCGCGCGCTACCCGCACCTCAAGGAGGTGCGCTGGGTGCAGGACGAGCCCCGCAACATGGGCCCGTGGCCGCACTACGCGCTCAACGCCTGGCCCGAGGTCGACGCCAAGGTCGTGCCGGTCACCCGGCCCGAGTCGTCGTCGCCCGCGGTCGGCACGGTCAAGCGGCACCAGGCCGAGCAGAAGGAGCTCCTCGAGCAGGCCTTCGCCTGACGGGGACGCGACAGCGGACCCGTCGGTGGTGGTCGAGCGAGCGGCACGGCCGAGCCTGCGAGGCCGTGACCCGCGTGTCGAGACCCGGTGAGCCGGGAAGCAGCGCCGGGGACGTAGACAGGAGGGCAGATGTACTTCACCGACCGCGGCATCGAGGAGCTGCAGCGACGTCGGGGCGACGAGGAGGTCACCCTGGCGTGGCTCGCCGAGCAGCTCCAGGCGTTCACCGACGCCTACCCGGAGCACGAGTCGGCCGTCGAGCGGCTGGCCACCTGGCTGGCCCGGCTCGACGATCCCGAGGACTGAGCCGGACCGGCCCCGCAGCCCGTCCGACCCGCCTAGGGTGAGCACATGACGAGCCCCGCAGACCCGGCGTACGACGTGGAGTACCCGCCGGCCCCGTGGAACATGGTGGGCCAGCTCTGGCTCTCACTGTTCCGGTTGCGGGAGCCGGTCGACGAGCTCCGGCCCGCCGGGCTCTACGGCGCCGCGTTCGTCTCCTACGAGGCGGGCAGTCCGCTGACCTACTCCGAGCTGCTCGTCGCCCGTCCGGTCCGCCCCGAGGGCGGGTCCCGGGCGGTCAGCATCACCGACATCTGGGTCGACTCCCCCGCCTCGGTGGCCGGCGGCCGTGGGCTCTGGGCGATCCCGAAGGGGCTGTGCGACTTCGCCCTGGAGTCCAGCTACCGCGGGCCGGTGACCCGCACGGAGTGGTCGACCTCGATCGAGCGGCAGCCGGTTGCGCACGCCCGCTTCACCGACGTCTCCCGCGCCACGCTGCGTACGCCGTTCCGCGGCAGCACCTGGCAGCCGCCGATCGACGACCACACCGAGCCCGCCACCGCCCAGCTGCGCGGCTCCGGCAAGGCGCTGCCGTGCCGCGGCACCTGGGAGTTCGCCCCGGACGGACCGCTCGGCTGGCTCGCCGGCCACCGGCCGCTGGCGTCGTTCCGGATGGCCGGGTTCCGGATGTCCTTCGCCTGACCGGTCGCCGGCCCGCGGTCGCGCTGGGGGGAAGATTCACCGGTCGACCGGAGGAACGGGCGCTTGACCGACGGAGTTTCATCGGTCAAGGGGAAGATTCACCGGTCGACCGGTGAATTGTCCCCACCCAGGACTCGCCTCAGTCCTCCGGGTGACCCTGCTCCAGCGACGCCCGGCGGGCGGAGTCGCGGATCTCGAAGACCTCGGTGGCGAACCCGCCCACCGCGACCGCGACGTCCCGGACGGCGGTGGTCACGATGGTGGCCACCTGTCCGGCCGCGGCGGCGGCCGCCTCCACGGTCCCCTGGACGGCGTCCTTGCGGATCTCGGCCTTGCTCAGCTGGTCCTTCATGCGTCCAGTGTCATGCGGCGGCGGGCTCCGCCACAACGGGGCCGGGCGTGCGGGTCTCCTCGGGGCGGTCGGGCAGCGCCATCCGGCAGATCTTGCGGGCCACGCTGCCGAGCTGCCTGCCGAGCGATCCGGTGTTGTACGGCAGTCCGTAGCGCTCGCAGACCTCGCGGACCTCGCCGGCGATCTGCGGGTAGCGGCGCGCCGGCAGGTCGGGGAAGAGGTGGTGCTCGATCTGGTGGGACAGGTTGCCGGTGAGGATGTGGAAGAGCTTGCCGCCGGTGATGTTGGCCGAGCCGAGCAGCTGGCGGTAGTACCAGTGGCCGCGGGTCTCGTCCTCGCACTCCTCCTGCGAGAACGTCGCCACGCCCGCGGGGAAGTGCCCGCAGAAGATGATGTTGAACGCCCAGACATTGCGGACCAGGTTGGCGGTCGCGTTGCCGGCGAAGGTCAGCGGGAACAGCGGCCCGGTCAGCGCGGGGAACAGCACGTAGTCCTTGAGCGCCTGGTGCTTGACCTTGCGCATGATGCCGGCGTGCAGCGCGGCGTTCTCGGAGACCTTGCGCTTGCCGGCGACGAGGTTCTCGACCTCGAGGTCGTGCATCGCCACGCCCCACTCGAAGAACAGCATCAGCAGCAGGGCGTAGACCGGGTTGCCGAGGTAGTAGGGGTGCCAGGGCTGGTCCTCGTCCATGCGCAGGACGCCGTACCCGATGTCGCGGTCCTTGCCGAGGATGTTGGTGTAGGTGTGGTGGATGTAGTTGTGGCTGTTCTTCCACTGCTCGCTGGGGCAGACGTTGTCCCACTCGTACATCCGGGAGTTCAGGCCCGGGTCGCCCATCCAGTCGTACTGGCCGTGCATGACGTTGTGGCCGATCTCCATGTTGTCGAGGATCTTGGAGATGCTCAGCGAGGCCACGGCCAGCGGCCAGGCCGGCGGCAGGTAGAACAGCGCGCGGCCGGCGACCTCGAAGGCGCGCTGCGCCTTGACGATGTCGCGGATGTACGTCGCGTCGGCCTCGCCGAGGTCGGCGATGATCCGCTGGCGCAGGGCGTCGAGCTCCTCGCCGAGCTGGTCGAGCTGCTCGGCGGTGAGCCGGACGGTCGGGGTGGTGTCGGTGGTGCTCATGGTTCCTCCTGGGAGTGTCAGAGGTCGACGGAGCAGTCGCCCACGGGGGCGGAGACGCAGATGCGGATGTCCTCGTCGGGCAGCGAGGACTCCTCGCCGGTCAGGACGTTGCGGACGGTGCCCTCGGTCTTGCGCGAGACGCAGGAGAAGCAGATGCCCATCCGGCAGCCCGACTCTGGCGTGAGGCCGAGGGCCTCGGCCTGGTCGAGGATCGGCGTGCCGGCGTTCGGCGCCGCCTTCCCGGACCGCTCGAAGACGACCTCGCCGCCGGCGTCGCCGGACGAGGCCCGGGGCGGGCGGAAGTACTCGGTGCGCAGCGCGTCGGACCCGTCGTACGCCGCCTGCACGGCCTTCATCAGCGGCTCGGGGCCGCACGCCCAGGTGGGGACGTCCTGGTAGCCCGGCAGCAGCCGGTGCAGGTACGCCGGGGAGAGGGCCGGGTCGCCGAGCTCGGGATGCAGCAGGTGCACGTCGATCCCGTCGCCGGAGCGGCGGATCTCGTCGAGCTCCGCGGCGTAGATCTGGTGCTCGGGGCTCTGGGCGTAGTGCAGGAAGGTGATCCGGCCGCGGTGGGTGCGGCGCTGCAGCGAGCGCAGCATCGACATCACCGGGGTGATGCCGGACCCGCCGGAGACCAGCAGGATCTGCTCGGGGACGTGGTCGGGCAGCACGAACTCCCCCTGCGCCTGCGAGAGGTGCAGGACCGTGCCGGGCTGCGCGCGCTCCGCGAGGAAGCGGGACACGACTCCCCCGGGGTTGGCCCGCAGCGTGATCGTGAACCGGTCGCCCGGGCGGGAGTCGGGGCTGGAGATCGTGAAGACCCGCGTCGTGCGCCGGGCGCCGTCGACCTCCACGCCGACCTGCACGTGCTGGCCGGCGCGGTGGCCGCGCCAGGTGGCGGTGGGCTGGAGGGTCAGCGTGGCCACGGGCGGGTGGCCCGGGACGTCGACCTCGCGGTGCACGCCGACGATGCGCGCGCGCACCTCGTGGGCGGCCCACATCGGGTTCACGAGCTCGAGGTAGCGGTCCACGCCGTGCGGGGAGGTCAGCGCGGCAAGGGCCCGCGAGCGGAGGAGGGTGCCGGCGACGCTCATGGGGCTCCTTCCGGAGATTCGGTGCACGTTCGTACACCCAACCATTGCCCCGCCGGACGCCCCGGTCAACCGGGGCGAGCCGTGATGGTGCACACATGTACACTGATAGGATCGACCGTCGTGACGGAGACCCGTGGCGAGCGCAAGGAACGCACCCGGCGTGCCATCTTGGACGCCGCCCTCTCCCTGTGCGTGGACAGCAGCCTGGTGGCGCTGTCCCTGCGCCAGGTCGCCAAGGAGGTCGGCATCGTGCCGACCGCCTTCTACCGGCACTTCGAGTCGATCGAGGCGCTCGGGCTCGCCCTGGTCGACGAGTCGTTCGTGTCCCTGCGCGCGACGCTGCGCGACATCCGCCAGGGCCGCCCGTCGTACTCCGACATCGCCGACCGCTCGGTCGACATCCTCGCCTCGCACGTGCGTCAGAACCGGGCGCACTTCTCCTTCATCGCCCGCGAGCGGACCGCGGGACCGCTGTCGGTGCGCGAGGCCATCCGGCACGAGATCGAGCTGTGCGAGCGCGAGCTGGCCACGGACCTCGCCCGGCTGCCCGGCACCGAGAGCTGGTCGGCGGAGGACCTCGCGGTGCTCTCCAACCTCATCGTGACCGCGATGGTCGCGACCGCCGAGTCCCTGGTCGACGCCGCGGCGCGCCCGGACGTGGAGAAGCACGTCATCGAGGCGACCCGCACGCAGCTGCGGATGGTGCTGGTCGGGGCCAGCAACTGGGAGTCCCGGTCCTGAGCCCCCGCCCGGCCGGCGTCAGGCGCGCGGGCCCGGCTTGATGGTCAGGTCCGGCACGGTCGCGTCCGGCGCGAGGTCCAGGACGTGCACGATCGCGTCCACGACGGTCGCCGGGTCGATCCACGCGCCGGCGTCGTACTCCCGGCCCTCCTGCGCGTGCACCCGCTCCTGCATCGGGGTGGCGGTCCGGCCCGGGTAGACGCTGCTCACGCGGACGCCGTGCGGCGCCTCCTCGGCCCGCAGCGAGTCGGCCAGGGCCCGGAGCCCGTGCTTGGCGGCGGCGTACGCCGACCAGTCGGCGTGGGCGACCAGCCCGGCGCCGGAGTTGACCATCACGACCGTGCCGCGCGCGGCCCGCAGCGCCGGCAGCGCCCGGGCGGTGAGCACCGCCGGCGCGACCAGGTTGACCGCGAGCTGCTCCTGCCAGGACGCGGCGCTGAGCTCGGCGACCGGACCGAGGTCGACGACCCCGGCCGCGTGCACCACCGAGTCGAGCCGGCCGGGCAGCGCCAGCTCCTCGAGGGCGGCGGGGTCCGCGAGGTCGGCGACCAGCACCGACGCGCCCGGGTGCGCCGCACCCAGGTCAGCCGCCCGGGCCTCCGAGCGCGCCAGCAGGACGAGCTCGTCGCCGCGGGACCGGAGCCGCTCGGCCAGCAGCGCCCCGATGCCGGACCCGGCACCGGTGACCAGGTGGCGAGCGGGGTGGCGGGCGGGGTGGCGGGCCATCAGCGCGTGAAGACGATCTTGCCGAACAGGTCGCCGCCGGCCATCGCCGCGAAGCCCTCCCGCGCGTCGGACATCGGCAGCACCCGGTCGATCAGCGGCCGCGCGCCGGAGGCGTCGAGCAGCGAGACCAGCGACGCCAGCTCGTCACGGGTGCCCATCGTCGAGCCGATGACGCTGAGCTGCAGGAAGAAGATCCGGGTCAGCTCGGCGTCGTCGAGGTCGGGCCCGGAGGTGGTGCCGGACGTGACGATCCGACCGCCGGGGCGCAGGGAGCGGATCGAGTGCGACCAGGTCGCCTTGCCCACGGTCTCCATCACCGCGTCGACCTTGACCGGCAGCCGGGCGCCGGACTCGAAGACCTCGTGGGCGCCGATCTCGAGCGCCCGGGCGCGCTTGGCCTCGTCGCGGCTGGTGGCGAGGACCCGCAGCCCGGCGGCGCGGGCCAGCGTGATGACGGCGGTGGCCACCCCGCCGCCGGCGCCCTGCACCAGGACGGTCTCCCCCGCCTTCAGGTCCCCGCGGGTGAAGAGCATCCGGTACGCCGTCAGCCAGGCCGTCGGCAGGCACGCGGCCTCCTCGAACGACAGCGACGGCGGCTTCGGGACGACGTTGCGGCGCGGCACCGCGACCTTGTCGGCGAACGTGCCCTGGTGCCGCTCGGAGAGCAGGGAGCGCCGCGGGTCGAGGGTCTCGTCACCGGTCCACGCCGGGTCGCTGACGACCGCGTGCACGACGACCTCGTTGCCGTCCTCGTCGTACCCCGCCGCGTCGCAGCCGAGGATCATCGGCAGCGCCTCCTCGCGGAGGCCGACGCCGCGCAGCGAGAACAGGTCGTGGTGGTTGAGCGAGGCGGCCTTGACGGTCACCGTCGTCCAGCCGTCGGGCACCTCGGGGTCGGGCCGCTCCCCCACCTGGAGGGCGGAGACGGGGTCGCTCTTGGAGAACCGGTCGGCGTAGACGGCGAACATGGGAAGGAACCTACCCAGCCGGTGTCAGCGGCGTGCGACGCCGTCTCGTCGGGCGGCCTCGGCGACCGCGGAGGAGACCGCGCCGGGCACCCGCGGGTCGAACGGCGAGGGGATGATCATGTCCTCCGCGAGGTCGTCGCCGACCAGGGCCGCCAGCGCCTGCGCGGCCGCGAGCTTCATGCCCTCGGTGATCGCGGAGGCGTGCGCGTCGAACGCCCCGCGGAAGATGCCCGGGAACGCCAGCACGTTGTTGATCTGGTTGGGGAAGTCCGAGCGGCCGGTCGCCACGACGCGCGCGTGCCGGTGGGCGACCTCGGGCAGCACCTCCGGGGTGGGGTTCGCGAGCCCGAAGATGATCGCGTCGGGCGCCATCGGCGCCACGTGCTCCTCGGGCACGTTGCCGCCCGAGACGCCGATGTAGACGTCGGCGCCGACGAGCACGTCGGCCAGCGACCCGGTGCGGCCGGTGAGGTCGGCGGTCATCGCCGCCAGCGCCCGCTTCACCGGGGTCAGGTCCTCGCGTGAGGAGTGCAGGACGCCTTTGCGGTCGGTGACGGCGACGTCCGTGATCCCGGCCTCGAGCAGGATCTTGGTGACCGCCACGCCGGCCGCCCCGGCGCCGCCGATCACGACGCGGGTGGTGTCGAAGCTGCGGCCGGTCAGCCGCAGGGCGTTGGTGAGCGCGGCGAGCGCCACCACGGCGGTGCCGTGCTGGTCGTCGTGGAAGACGGGGATGTCGAGCAGGGCCTTGAGCCGGTCCTCGATCTCGAAGCAGCGCGGGGCGGAGATGTCCTCGAGGTTGATCCCGCCGAAGCTCGGCGCCATCCGGACGACGGTCTCGATGATCTCCTCGACGTCGGTGGTGTCCAGGCAGATCGGGATGCCGTCGACGCCGCCGAACTGCTTGAAGAGCACCGCCTTGCCCTCCATCACCGGCATCGCCGCTGCCGGGCCGATGTCGCCGAGGCCGAGGACCGCGGTGCCGTCGGTCACCACGGCCACGGTGTTCGGCACCCAGGTGTAGTGCTGGGTCATCGCCGGGTCGGCCGCGATCGCCTCGCAGACCCGCGCCACGCCCGGCGTGTACGCCATCGAGAGCTCGTCGCGCCCGGTCAGGGCGACCGTGGAGCGCACCTCCATCTTGCCGCCGACGTGGAGGTCGAAGACCGGGTCACCCGCGTGCGGGTGCGGCAGCGGGGTGGGGCTCGGGGTCAGGTGGTCGCTCATCAGTCGGACTTTCCAGGCGCGGGGCGGACAGGGCTCGGACAGCTCGACGCGGACAGGGTGGTGCCGCGGAACCAGGAGCCGTGCGGGGCTGCGTGGGTCTCCGCAGTCTGGCACAGCGGGCATGCCCCGCCGGGGGTCGCCCGGAGGCCGACCAGGTGGCCTCCGTCACAGCAGGGGGCCCGGGCGGGGGCGGGGCCAGAGGCGTGCCCGCACCACCGCCAGGACGTCGCGCTCGGGCACCGGGCCGCGGTGCCGCGAGTCGACCCCGGCCGCCGGGTCGTCGCTCAGCAGCCACCACGCCGGGTCCCCCGCGGCCGTCGTACGCCGCTCGGTCGCGCGCTTGACCGCGAGCGTGCCGTCGGCGAACCGCGCGACCACCAGCCGTCCCGGGCGGACCGCCCCGCGGTGGTCGACCACCAGCCGGTCGCCTGCCGCGAGCGTGGGCGCCATCGAGGCGCCCGACACGCGGGCCAGCCCCAGCCGGGGCACCCGTCCCGCCAGCCGTCGGACCACTCGTGCTGCGTGCGACACGCGGAGTAGTCTCGCAGCCAGCGTGGTCGCGGCGTGAGGCGCAGCCACCTGGCTGATCCCCGAAGCGACGACGAACGACGAAGACGAGAGGACCCGCATGTTCGCGCGACTGTTCGCCCCCACGATCGAGGTTTCCGCCCACTGCGACCTGCCCTGCGGTGTCTACGACCCGGCTCAGGCCCGCCTCGAGGCCGAGTCCATCAAGGCGATCATCGCCAAGGTCGCCGACAACGACGACCCGGACTTCCGCACCCGGGCGATCCTGATCAAGGAGCAGCGCTCCGACCTGGTCAAGCACCACCTCTGGGTGCTGTGGACCGACTACTTCAAGCCCCCGCACTTCGAGAAGTACCCGCAGCTGCACACGCTGTTCAACGAGGCGACCAAGCTCGCCGGCGGTGGCGGCGGCACCAAGGCCGTCCTCGACGCCGACGTCGCCGACCAGCTGCTCGCGAAGATCGACGAGATCGCCGAGATCTTCTGGGAGACCAAGAAGGGCTGAGCCCTTCCGCAGGCCTGCGGCCTGCTGCTCCACCCTCGACGCCGTCCTGGTCCACGCGACCGGGGCGGCGTCAGTGCATTCAGGTCCGGGCGACCTGACGCGTGTAGACGACCAGGTTCGACTGGTAGCCGCCGCGACCCGCGTCGTAGTCGCCTGCGCAGGTGACCAGGTTGAGACGCCGGGCCCCGCTCGCGGCGTAGACCCGCTGGGCGGGGAACTCGGCGTTCGGGTAGAGCTCGAGGCGCAGCACCTCGAAGGCGACCTCGGAGCCGTCCGCGCGGCCGACCTCGACGACGTCGCCGCGCTCCAGGTCCTCGAGCCGGGCGAAGACCGCCGGCCCGGCGGCGGAGTCGACGTGGCCGAGGATCACCGACGAGCCGGTCACGCCCGGCGGGGGCCCGAGCTCGAACCACCCCGCCCGGTCGGCGTCCTCGGGGACCTCGACGGTGCGGTCCTCCTCCAGGCCGAGCCCCACCAGCGGCGTGGAGACACCGATGGCGGGGATGGCGAGACGGACCGGCGCTCGGACGCCGCGGGGGACGCGCTCCCCCGCGACCTGCGGATCCGTCGCCGGGAGGGCGGGGCTCGAGGTCGAACCGGGGGTCGCCGAGATGGCGTGCCCGTCACCACGTCCAGCCACCCCGACGCTCACGCAGGCGACGGCAGCGGCCGCGCAGACCGCCAGGGCGACTCCGCGCCCCAGCCGACGGGCTCCACGGTGACTCGCCATCAGTGCCGGCGGTGCGGCCGCCGGGCCTTCTTCCCGCCGAGCGCGGCGAGCCCGCCCAGGACGATCAGGCCGAGGCCGATCCACGTCCCGCCGGCCGGGCCGCCCGGGACCGTGGCGGCATCGGACGCGGCATGTCCGGTGGGCGGGTGCCCCTCGGGCACCCACGGCGGTCCGGACGGACCGTCAGGCGTGCCGGGCGTGCCCGGCGTGCCCGGCGGCGACGACGCGGGCGGTCCTCCCGGACCCGAGGGGCCCTTCGGGCTCTCCGGGTCCGCCGGGGGGATCGACGGGGTCGAGGGGTTCGACGGGGTCGAGGGGTCCGCCGGGTCCGTCGGGTCCGTCGGGTCCGCCGACGGGGTGGCCGAGGGGGGCGCCGTCGGGGAAGCCGTCGGTGTAGCCGTCGGCGTGGGCGTCGGCGTCGGCGTCGGCGTCGGCGTGGTGGTCGGGACCGGCGGGGCGGTGGCGCACGCGGGCCGGGTGATCGTGTTGGAGTCCAGGGTCACCGAGCCGTTGCGGGCCAGCAGCCGGCCGGCGATCGTCGCGCTGGTGCCCGCCGTAATGCTGGTGAGGGCCATGACGCTGCCGACGAAGGTGGTGGTCGTCCCGATCGTCGCCGAGCTGCCGACCTGCCAGAACACGTTGCACGCCTGGGCGCCGTTGGCGAGCGCGACGACGCTGCTCGACGCGGTGGTCAGGGTGGAGCCGGCATGGAAGATGAAGACCGCGGCCGGGTCCCCCTGGGCGTCGAGGGTCACGGTGCCCCTCAGCGCCAGGTCTGTCGAGGCGCGGTAGACGCCCGGGACCAGGGTCTGTCCGCCGAGGTTCTTGTCGGTCTGGTCGACCGCCGGGCCGCGTCCCGCGGCGTCGACGTACGCCGTGGTCAGGTCGTCCTGCGCCTGCCGGGCGACAGCGTCCGCGGCGTGGACGGTCCCGGCCCGCACGAGTCCGGGCGGGAAGCCCGTCACGGCCGTGCCGGGGCTGACGCCGAGGTCACCGGAGATCACCGACGGGCCGGTGTTGGACACCGACTGGCCGGCCAGCACGGCGTACGGCGTCGCGGTGCCGAGCCCCACCCCGCCCTGGGCGGCGTGGGCCGCCGGAGAGCCGGCGAACGTCGTGACCAGGACGACGATGCCGCTCACGAGCAGGGTGGCCGAGACGGAGAACAGCGTGTGCCGCGTGCGGGTCGTCGACGGGCGCGGGGGCGCGGGCGTGACGAGGCGGTGGGCACCGGGGGGCAAACGGAGCACGAGGCTCCTTCCTAGGACACCTAGATCGGAGGTCCTAGCCCGATTATCGGCCGGGGCACGGGGGGACCTGAGACCTCCTGGCCCGAACATCGCTGGAGTGAGCCCCAGGACACGTTCGGAACGCGTTCACCTGGTGCCCGCCGCGATGCCCTATGGTCACCGCAGGTCCCCACGACGAAGGACAGAGATGGCATTCACCGACTCCGACCCGCGGGCCGCGGGCGCCGACGTCGAGCTGCGGCTCCCGGCCGACGGGGCCTACGTGTCGGTGCTGCGCACCACCACCGCCGGGCTCGCTGCGCGTCTCGACTTCACCATCGACGACATCGAGGACCTGCGGATCGCCGTCGGCGAGGCCTGTGCCCTGGTGCTGCCGGAGGCCGATCCGGGCGCCACGCTGGAGTGCCACTTCCGGGTGCTGCCGGGCGAGCTCACAATCACGGTCGCGGTCAGCTCCTCCGCGCCCGCGGCCGCCGACCCCGACAGCTTCGCGTGGCAGGTGCTGACCACCCTCGCGAGCAGCGCGGCCGTCGACGCGACCGCAGGACGGTTCGCCGTCACCATGACGATGCGCTCCAGCCTCCACCTCGGCCAGCCCGACTCCGACGCCTGACATGAACGGGGCATCCCCGGAGCCGATCCCCCCAGCGGGCCCTCCTCCCTCGACCGCGGTGGAGATCACCCGACGGCGCAGCGCCGAGCTGTTCGCCGTGCTGCAGGGCGAGGCGAGCACCCAGGCCGAGCGGGACGGCTCCCGTGACGCGCTGGTCCACCTGCACCTGCCCCTGGTCGAGCACTGCGCACGGCGGTTCCGCAACCGCGGCGAGCCGTTGGAGGACCTCGTCCAGGTCGGCACCATCGGGCTGATCAAGTCCATCGACCGCTTCGACACCGAGCGCGGGGTGGAGTTCTCCACCTACGCCACGCCGACGATCATCGGCGAGATCAAGCGCTACTTCCGCGACAAGGGCTGGGCGATCCGGGTCCCCCGCCGGCTCCAGGAGCTGCGGATGCAGATCGGCACCGCGAGCGCCGAGCTGACCCAGAGCCTCGGCCGGTCGCCGACGGCGCGCGAGCTGGCCGAGAGGATCGGCTGCACGGTGGAGGAGATCGTGGAGGGCATCGAGTCCAGCAACGCCTACTCGACCCTCTCCCTCGACGCCACCGACGACTCCGACGACAGCACCGCCAGCATGCTCGACGCGATCGGGGTCGACGACCAGGGCCTCGAGCACGTCGAGATCCGCGAGTCGATCAAGCCGTTGCTCGACCGGCTGGACGCGCGGGAGAAGAAGATCCTGCTGCTCCGGTTCTTCAAGAACATGACCCAGTCGCAGATCGCGGCCGAGATCGGCGTCTCCCAGATGCACGTGTCCCGGCTGCTGAACCGCACCCTCGAGCGGCTGCGGACCTCCCTCGAGCAGGCCGACTAGCCGCCCTGCTCCTCCCGGGTCCGCTCCCCCGTCGGGTCGTCGACGAGCGCTGCCGTGCTGGCCGGGTGCAGGACGCCGGCGAGCACCGCCACCGCGACGATCGCGAGCCCGACCGCGACCAGCGTGGTGTCGCCGCCGCGGAAGCTCCACGCCACCCCGAGCAGGATCAGCTGGGCCAGCACGACCGGCGACCGCGACCAGGTGGCGAGCCGGGTCAGGCCCCAGGCGCTCAGTCCCAGGCCGGCGGCGCACACGAGGAAGAAGACGGCCGTGGAGACGCCCATGGTGACCCGGACGGCGGAGACGTTGACCAGCTCGAGCAGGGCGCTGACCAGCAGCGCCAGTGCCTCGGCGCCGGCCAGGGCGGCCGCGAGGAGGAGCGGTCGGGGCAGGTCGGTGCGCGAGGGGATCACACCTCAGAGAGTAGGCTGGTGTTCAGGGGGTACCGGAAGGTCGGTGTGTCCTCTGTGACGAACGAGACCACAGCAACCCTTGTGCCGCGCTCCGGACCTTGACAGTCTGGACTGGCGTTCGAAGATGCATCACTTCATGGTGCCCCGAGCGCCCGCAGGTTCGAGCAGACCACT
This sequence comes from Nocardioides dongkuii, assembly GCF_014127485.1. NCBI lineage: Bacteria > Bacillati > Actinomycetota > Actinomycetes > Propionibacteriales > Nocardioidaceae > Nocardioides > Nocardioides dongkuii. Next base: position 2,754,775 of record NZ_CP059903.1, read on the forward strand.
GGCCTGCACGCACGTACGTACAGAGATGAGGGATTTCCCAGCCATGGATTGGCGCCACCTTTCCGCGTGCCTCGACGAGGACCCGGAACTGTTCTTCCCGATCGGAAACACCGGTCCGGCCATCCTCCAGATCGAGGAGGCCAAGCAGGTGTGCCGACGCTGCGAGGTGCGCGAGCAGTGCCTCGCGTGGGCGCTCGAGGCCGGGCAGGACCACGGTGTGTGGGGCGGCCTCAGCGAGGACGAGCGTCGCGCGCTCAAGCGCCGCAACGCCCGCGCCCGGGTCCGCACCGCCTGACGCCCCTGGGCTGCTCCACGACCACTCAGGGACTGCTCCAGGCGCCTAGTCCAGGGGTACGTCGACGACCGCGCGCGTGCCCGGCCCGTCCGGCACCGGTCCGAGCTCGAGCTGACCGCCGAGCTCGGACTCGACCAGCGTGCGCACGATCGAGAGCCCGAGGTTCGTCGACCCGTCCAGGGTGAACCCGGACGGCAGGCCGCGGCCGCCGTCGTCGACGGTGAGGTGCAGTCGCCCGACGATCCGCTCCACGCGCACCAGGATCTCCCCGGTCGACGTCTCGTCGTCGTCGTCGGCGTACCCGTGCTCGACGGCGTTCTGCAGCACCTCGGTGAGGACCATCGCCAGCGCGGTCGACGCCTCGGACGGCAGGTGCCCGAACGACCCCTCCCGCCGCACCCGGACCCGCCCGCCCATCGCGCTGACCTCGGTCACCATCGCCCCGAGCCGGTCCGCGATCTCGTCGAACGCGACCGTCTCCTCGACCGCCTGGCTCAGCGTCTCGTGCACGATCGCGATCGACCCCACCCGGCGTACCGCCTCCTCGAGCGCGGCCTTGGCCGCCTCGGAGTCGATCCGGCGGGCCTGCAGGCGCAGCAGCGCGGCGACGGTCTGCAGGTTGTTCTTCACCCGGTGGTGGATCTCGCGGATCGTGGCGTCCTTGGTCACCAGCTCGCGGTCCCGCCGGCGCAGGTCGGTGACGTCGCGGACCAGCACGAGCGCGCCGATGTGCTCGCCCTCGGGACGCAGCGGGATGCTGCGCACGATCAGCGACACCGCGTCGGAGCCGATCTCGGTGTCGCGGTGGGCGCGCCCGCCGAGCACCGCGCTCAGCGTCTCCTCGTCGGGACGCCGCCGCGGGGGCACCAGGTCGCGTGTCAGGTCTGCGAGCGCCAGGCCGGTGAGGTCGCCGGAGAGCCCGAGCCGGCGGTAGACCGACAGCGCGTTGGGGCTGGCGTAGACCACCCGGCCGCCGGCGTCGACCCGCAGGAACCCGTCGCCGACCCGCGGTGAGTCCGCGTGGTCGCTGCGCTGCCCCGGGGCCGGGAAGTGGCCGTGCGCGATCATCTGGGTCAGGTCGGCCGCGGTCTGGAGGTAGGAGAGCTCGAGGCGGCTGGGCGTGCGCACGCCGAGCAGGTTGGTGTTGCGGCCCACGACCGCGATCACCCGTCCCGCGCGGCGCACCGGGATGGTCTCGACCCGCACCGGGACGTCGTCGCGCCACTCCGGGTCGCCCTCGCGGACCAGCCGGCCCTGGCCGTACGCCGTGTCCAGCATCGGCCGGCGGCCGGCGGGCACGAAGGTGCCGACCACGTCGTCGACGTACGCCGTGGGGCCGGTCGTCGGCCGCATCTGCCCCGCCGCCCAGAAGCCGCGGCCCTCCCGGTCCGGCAGCCACAGCACCAGGTCGGCGAAGGAGAGGTCGGCGATGATCTGCCAGTCCGCCTGCAGCAGCTGGAGCCACGCGACGTCGTCGTCGTCGAGGTCGGTGTGGCTGCGCACCAGCTCGGTCATCGTCGGCACCCGGCAAGGCTAGAGGCTCCCCCACCCGCCGCCGGCAGGTCCCGAGCCATCCCGTGAGACCACCGGTCTGGACCGGACCCGGTCCCTGGCACCATGGAGCGCATGGCGGGTTCCTACTGGCAGCAGGTCCAGGCGGGTGGCCTGGCGGTGCCCGACGACCGGCCGCTCGACGACCTGACCGCCGAGCTCACCCGGATGCTGGGCGACCCCGACCCGGCGGTGCGCGACGGCCTCGCCTACCCGACCCTCTCCACCTGGATCCACCGCGGTGTGTACGACGACCTGCTGGTCGGGCTCGGCGACGGCATGGCCACCGGCCTGGCTCCCGGTCTCGGCGAGCCGGAGTCGGACGGCGTCTTCCGGCGCAGCTACTCCGCGCTGCTCCTCGGCGAGTGCCTCGCCCGCGCGAACGCCGACCCGCTGGTGCCCGTCGGGAAGGTCCTCGAGTGGGGCGACCGGCTCGCCACCTGGCTGCTGCGCGAGAACGACCTGCGCGGCTGGGTGCCCGACAAGGGCTGGGCGCGCGCGGTCGCACACGGCGCCGACGCGCTGGCCTCCCTCGCCGCCTCGCCGCACCTGGGAGCCCCCGAGCTCACCGTCGTCCTCGACGTCGTCGCCGACCGGGTGCTGCTCCCCGTCGACCGGCTGTTCACCCACGGGGAGCCGGACCGGCTCGCGGCCGCGGTCCTGGCCGTGCTGCGGCGCGACACCGTCCCGCTCGACGTGCTCGAGCCCTGGGTCGCGCGGCTCGCCGCCGGGGCCCGCACCCGCTCGTCGTACGACGGCCGCGACCCGCACCTCGCGGGCGGCAACGCGGAGACGTTCCTGCGCGCGCTGCACCTCCAGCTCGCGCTGGGGCCGCGCCCGCCCGCCGTCCGGTCCGACCTGCTGCTGGTGGTGGTCGAGGCGCTCCGGTCGACCAACCCGCACACCCTCGCGCCCTCGGGGGACACCCGCGGGTAGCCTCCGGGCATGACCGACGTCACGTCCGAGACCCTGTCCGGCCACGCCGGCGCCCTGGCGGTCGCCGTCGCCCGCGCGCACGGCGTCGAGACCATGTTCACCCTCTCCGGGGCGCACGTCTTCCCCATGTACGACGGGGCGGTGCACGCCGACCCGCCGATGCGGCTCCTCGACGTCCGCCACGAGCAGACCGCGGCGTTCGCCGCCGAGGCCACCGGCAAGCTGACCCGCGTGCCCGGCCTCGCCGTGCTGACCGCCGGTCCGGGCGTGACCAACGGCGTGAGCGCGATCGCGCAGGCGCAGTTCGCGGGCTCCCCGATGGTGGTCGTCGGCGGCCGGGCCCCCCAGAAGCGCTGGGGCAGCGGCAGCCTCCAGGAGCTCGACCAGCCGCCGATCCTGGCCCCCGTCACCAAGCTCGCCCGGACGATCCCGACCGCCGCCGAGATCCTCCCCGGCCTCGCCGAGGCGTTCACGCTGGCCGGGTCGCCGCACCGCGGCCCGGTGTTCGTGGACGTGCCGATGGACGAGCTCTTCGCCGAGTCGACCGGCCCGGCGCCGACCGGCGTACGACCCGACGGGCTCGACCCCGACCCCGACGCCCTCGACACGGTCGCGCGGCTGCTCGGCGCCGCCCGCCGCCCGGTGCTCGTGCTCGGCACCGACGTGTGGGCCGACGGCGCCGAGGAGGCCGCGCTCCGCCTGGTCGAGGGCACCTCGGTGCCGACGCTGACCAACGGGATGGGCCGCGGCGTCGTCCCCGGCGGCCACCCGCTGCTCGTCACCAAGGCGCGGGGCAAGGCGCTCAAGGAGGCCGACCTGGTCATCGTGGTCGGCACCGCGCTCGACTTCCGCCTCTCCTACGGCGTGTTCGGCGACGCGCAGGTCGTCCACGTCGCCGACTCCCCCGGCCAGGTCTCCGCGCACGCGACGCTCGCGGCGTCCGTCGCCGGCGACCTCACCGCCGCGCTCGACGGCCTGCACCGCCGGTTCTCCGGCGGGGACTGGTCGGACTGGACCACGGACCTCCAGCACACGGTGCGCGCCGCCGCGGCCCGCGACGCCCTGCTGCTCGGCGCCGAGGCCGACCCCATCCACCCGGCCCGCATCTACGGCGAGCTGGTGCCCCGCCTCGAGGCGGACGCCGTGGTCATCGGCGACGGCGGCGACTTCGTCAGCTTCGCCGGCAAGTACGTCGAGCCCAAGCGCCCCGGCGGCTGGCTCGACCCCGGCCCCTACGGCTGCCTGGGCGCCGGCCTCGGCGCGGCCATCGCGGCCCGGATCGCGCGCCCGTCCGCGCAGGTGGTGCTGCTGCTCGGCGACGGCGCCGCGGGGTTCTCGCTGATGGACGTGGACACGCTGGTGCGGCACAACCTCCCCGTGGTCATGGTGATGGGCAACAACTCCGCCTGGGGCCTGGAGAAGGGACCCATGCAGATGCTCTACGGGTACGACGTCGCCGCCGACCTCGCGCCCGGCACGGCGTACGACGGGGTCGTCCGGGCGCTCGGCGGCGCCGGCGAGACCGTGACCGACCCGCGCCAGATCGGGCCGGCGCTCGACCGGGCGTTCGCGGCGAACGTGCCGTACCTGGTCAACGTGATCACCGACGTGGACGCGGCGTACCCCCGGAGCACCTTCGGTGTCTGAGCCGATGCCGGATCTCGCCGACGACCTGGTCCTGCGCCGCGCCACCCAGGCCGACTACCTCTCCGCCGGAGCCGTGACCGTGGCGGCCTACCAGCCGTTCATCGGCGACCCCGCGCACGACGACTACGTCGCGCGGCTGGAGGACGCGGCCTCCCGCGACCACGACGCCGAGCTGTGGGTCGCGACGTCCGCCGCGGACGAGCTGCTCGGCTGCGTCACCATCTGCCCGCCCGGGTCGCGGTGGCGCGAGATCGCCACCGACGACGAGGGCGAGTTCCGGATGCTGGCGGTCGCGCCGACCGCCCAGGGCCGCGGGGTGGGCCGGGCGCTGGTCGAGCTGGTGCTGGACCGGTTCAGGACCGACGGTGCGTCCGCGGTCGCGCTCTCCAGCCTGCGCGAGATGAGCGACGCGCACCGGCTCTACGAGCGGCTCGGCTTCACCCGGATGCCCGACCGCGACTGGCGGCCGCTGCCCGAGGTCGACCTGATCGCCTTCCGCAAGGAGCTCTGAGGTGGAGGCCACGCTGAGGTTCACGGTGACCGACGAGGACACCGCGGCGGCGCTGGGGTCGGGCTCGCTGCCCGTGCTCGGCACCCCGCGGATGCTCGCGTGGTGCGAGGCCGCCACCTGCGCCGCGATCGAGGAGTCCCTCTCCCCCGGCGCGACCTCGGTCGGCACCCGCGTCTCCCTCGAGCACCTCGCGCCGTCCACGGTCGGCCAGCAGGTCGAGGTGACCGCCTCGACGGCGTACGTCGACGGCCGGCTGCACCGCTTCACCGTCGCCGCCCGCAACGCGGGCTCGGCGAAGGTGGTCGCCTCCGGCGAGGTCACCCGGGTCGTCGTCGACGCGGAGCGGTTCCTGGCCCGACTGACCCCCTGATTCGCCCTCGCCCCGCCGATTTGAGACACTGTGCTCCGGCCCTCTCACGGGTCGACCCCGATCCTGAGGAGAACACCATGGGCAAGACCGGCCGCAAGCGCCGCGCTCGCAAGAAGAAGGGCGCGAACCACGGCAAGCGCCCCAACGCCTGAGCGCAGCCACTCGCACTGAACCCCCGAGCCCGTTGGGCCGGGGGTTCGTTGCGTTCCGGGGGCCGAACGACCTCGCCCGCCACGCCGACGTGATCGGCGGGGCGGGCGAGGGTCGATGCCGGGACGGTCAGCGCGTCAGCCGCGCTGCTCGTCCAGCCAGGTGCGCCACGACGAGGTGACACCCGCCGGCGGGGTGGTGGCCGTCCGTGCCGACAAGGCGAGCGGCGGCTGGGCGACCGCGTGGTCGGGGGCCGTCCCACCGCCGGTCAGCTTGCGGTAGATCTCCTCCGCGGCTCCCCGCATCCCCCGCTGGAACGGGTGGAAGTTCGCGGCGCGGAGCGGGTCGAGCGTGCTCCCGTTGATCCAGGCCTCGCTGCCGGCGCAGGCGTGGTGACCGCGGGAGGCCGGGTAGAGGTTGAGGTACGTCGCGCCCTGGCGCTTCGCGGCGCGCTTCAGCGACCGGTTGAGGCGCCGCTCGACGCGGTTGCCCCAGCGGTAGTCACCCGCCGCGAACGTCACGGCGTTGCAGGTGCCGCGCTCCGGGAGCAGTCGGGGGTAGCCCACGACGTACACCTCGGCGCCGGGCGCGCGGCGGTGGACCTTCCGCACCACCCGACCGACGTTCGCCTGGATCTTCGCGGCGTCGCGGAGCTTGGTGTCCACGCCCTTGCGGTTGGTGAAGTGGCGGCGGCAGGGCGCCCCCTTCGGCGCGAGCTCGGCCACGGCCTCGCACACCTCGATCATCGAGCCGAACAGCTTGTAGTCGTTGCCGCCGATCCCGATCGTCACCAGGTCGGTCTCCTTGGAGAGGGCGTCGACCTGCGGCGCGGGCTTCGGCCCCGGCACGATCGTCGACTGGCGCCGCTTGGTCAGGTCGGCGGACTGGGCGCCGGAGCAGGTGACGTCGACGTAGCTGCGGACGCCGAAGTACCCGGCGAGGTAGGCCGGGTAGTTGTTCGTCGAGCGCAGGCAGCCGAGCGGGTCCAGCCGCTGGGCCGGGACCAGGGGGCCCGCGCTGTAGGAGTCGCCGAGCGCGACGTAGTCGATCGGGTCGCCACCGGTGACGACATCACTGGGCGTGCCGGCGGCCGCGGGGGCCGAGCCGAGCGCCAGGGCCAGCACCAGGGTGGCCCCGCCGACGAGGAGCGAGCGGAGGGGGCGGAGACGAGCAGTGGACATGGGACTCCCGAGCTGTGGGGCGGGCGAACCGCCGTACCGACGAGTAAGGGGGCCACCTTAGTGGTGGAGCCCACACCGTCGGGCGGCGCATCGCCCAGCTCGGGAGCCGCTCAGCCCTCGCTGATCCGGACCTGCACCTCGCGGATGCGGAGCATGACCCGGCGGCGCAGCTCCTCGGGAGCCGCCTCGGAGCAGGAGCGGGCCACGACCGACTTCACCGTGCGCTGGAGGTCGTACTTCTCCAGGCAGGGGTTGCAGGTGTCGAGGTGGACGCGGACGGCGTCGCAGTCGGCCTCGGCGAGCTCGTTGTCGATGAAGTAGACGATCTGCTCGAGGTAGTCGGCGCACTCGCCGGCCGACATGTCCTCGGGGCCGTGGTCGTGCACGTGGCCGGCGTCGCCGGCGTGGTCGGGGCGGTCGCTCATGCGTCGCTCCCCTGACGCGCGGAGGGCACCGGCCGCAGGTCGTTGGCCCGGACGTAGCCCTGGAGCATGTCCCGCAGCTGACGGCGGCCGCGGTGCAGCCGCGACATGACCGTGCCGATGGGGGTGTCCATGATCTCGGCGATCTCCTTGTACGCGAAGCCCTCGACGTCGGCGAGGTAGACCGCGAGCCGGAACTCCTCGGGGAGCCGCTGCAGCGCGTCCTTGACCTGGGAGTCGGGCAGGTGCTCGAGCGCCTCGGTCTCGGCCGACTTCAGCCCGCTGGAGGTGTGCGACTCCGCGCGGGCGAGCTGCCAGTCCTCGACGTCCTCGGCCATCGACTGCTGCGGCTGCCGCTGCTTCTTGCGGTAGTTGTTGATGAAGGTGTTCGTGAGGATCCGGTAGAGCCAGGCCTTGAGGTTGGTGCCGGGCCGGAACTGGTGGAAGGACGAGAACGCCTTCGCGAAGGTCTCCTGGACCAGGTCCTCGGCGTCCGCCGGGTTGCGGGTCATCCGCATCGCGGCGGAGTAGAGCTGGTCGAGGAACGGCAGGGCATCGCGCTCGAAGCGCGCGGCCCGTTCGGCGTCGGTCTCGGTGGCGACGTCGACGGTCTCGAGGTCGTCGAGCGCGGCATCGGTGAAGTCAGTCATCGCCTCCCAGGATACGCCGGGGGCGGGTGCGTCGAGCAGGGCCATCACGTCGGTTGAACGCCGGGGCCAGGCGTGCCATTCCCGGCCACCTCGCGCACCACCCACTCCAGCGCGGACTCCACCACGATCTCCATCGCCTCCTGCTGGGAGACCACGGCGCGGGCCGGCACCCGGAGCCCGTGGTCGGCGTCCGGGACCACGCTGAGCTCGACCCCGGGCGGGAACTCGTCGGGCGTGCCCATCGTGTCCCGCTCGCCCTGGACGACCAGGACCGGGACGCCCGCGCCGAGCAGCTCGGGGAGCCGGGACCTCTCCGGCCGGCCCGGGGGGTGCAGCGGGAAGGACAGCGCCAGGCAGCCCGCCGCGCCGGCCCGGGTGGCGCACCGGGCCGCCGACCGCGCGCCGGCGGACCGCCCGCCCAGCACCAGCGGGCCTGCCGCCGCCCCGTCCCGGAGGGCCGCCACGGCCGCGAGCAGGGCGGCGTCCAGCGTCGGCGGCGGGGTCGCGAGCTTGCGCCCCGCGACCCGCCACGGCTGCTCGAGCAGGACGACGCTGAGCCCGAGCGCGGGCAGCGCGCCCGCCAGCGCCACCAGGTCGCGGGCGTCCACGCCGCCGCCCGCGCCGTGGCTGAGTAGCAGCGTCGCGGTGGGCGAGTCCGCGGCGTACGTCATCAGGCGTGCCTCGCCGTGCGGCGTGTCGATCCGCTGCTCCACCGGACCGGTCGCCGAGGGCCCGGCGCTCATCGGAGCACGTCCTGGACGACGTCGTCGGGCACGTCCTCGAGCGGGAGCGGCTCGACCAGGTCGGGCCCGTTGTTGCGCACGTTGCTGACCCGCGTCGACACGGCGTACGCCTCGAGCCGGCCCGGCGCCGCGGGCGTGAGCAGGTCGAGCAGCGAGTCGGAGGAGGCCGTCGGGTCCAGCCACTGCCCCCACCGGTCCCGCTCCACCATCAGCGGCATCCGGTCGTGGATGTGACCGAGGGTGTCCTCGGCGTCCGTGGTGATCACCGTGCACGTCCAGCGGAACCGCGCCGGGTCGTCCTCCTCGCGCGTCGGGTCCCGCCAGATCTCGTAGAGCCCGGCCATCGCCAGCGTCGACCCGTCCTGGGGACGGATGAAGAACGGCTGCTTCAGCGGCTTGCCGGACTTCCCCTTCTGGGAGGTGGGGTACCACTCGAAGTAGCCGTCGGCCGGCAGCAGGCAGCGCCGCTTCGCGAACGCCCGCTTGTACGCCGGCTTCTCGGCCACCGTCTCCATCCGGGCGTTGATCATCCGGTTGCCGATCGAGGGATCCTTCGCCCACGACGGCACCAGCCCCCAGGTGAGCACCCGCAGCTGCCGCTGCGGCGGCTCCTCGGACTCCCGGGACGGCGGCCGCTCGACGACGGCGTACACCTCCTTGGTGGGGGCGACGTTCCAGTCGGGCTCGAGCGGCGCGGCGACCATCGCCTCGGCGATCTCGAACTCCTCGACGAGGTCCTCCGGGCGCCTGGTGGACGCGTAGCGGCCGCACATGGGTCCACCCTAGGACCTCCAGCGGGCGTGGACCGGCCCCTGCCGGGGTAAGTGGAGGCCATGATCGCCAGCCGCCTCCTCGCCCGTCCCCTCCTCGCCTCGACGTTCCTGGTCGGTGCCACGAACGCCCTGAAGAACACCGAGGCGGCCGCCACCCGCGCGCAGCCCGTCACCGACAAGGTCGTGCCGATCGCGAAGAACGCCGGTGTCCCGCTGCCCCAGGACCCCGCGACGCTGGTCCGGCTCAACGCCGGCGTGCAGATCGCCGCGGCGCTCGCCTTCGCCACCGGCCGGATGCCGCGGGTCTCCGCGCTCGTCCTCGCCGCCTCGCTGGTGCCGACCACCGCCGCCGGGCACCGCTTCTGGGAGACCCAGGACCCGGCCCAGCGCACCCAGCAGAAGCTGCACTTCGCCAAGAACGCCTCGATCCTGGGCGGGCTGCTCATCGCCGCCGGCGACACCGAGGGCAAGCCGGGCGTGGCCTGGCGCGCCGGCCGGGCCGCCAAGGACGCCCGCCGCGAGGCCAAGCACCTGGCCAAGGCCGCGGGCCGCGAGGCTCGGCTGGTGAAGGCGAAGGTGTCCTGACCCCGCCGCTAGAGTGCCGCGCGTGACGAGCCTCCCCGACCCCTGGCCCGCGCCGCGCGCCACCGGGCCCGTCGACGCCGTCGTCACCCTGCCCGGCAGCAAGTCGCTGACCAACCGGGCGCTGGTCCTGGCGGCGATCGCCGACGGGCCCAGCGTCGTACGCCGCGCGCTGCGATCGCGGGACACCTCGCTGATGGCGGCGGCACTCACCGCGCTCGGGTCGGCCGTCGACACCAGCGGCGAGGACTGGACCGTGACGCCGGCGCCATTCGTCGGCGACGCGACGGTCGACGTGGGCCTCGCTGGCACCGTCATGCGGTTCGTGCCGCCGATCGCCGGGCTCTCCCGCGGCACGATCTCGTTCGACGGCGACGCCCACATGCGGTCCCGCCCGGTCGGCGAGGTGCTGACCGCGCTCGGCGAGTTGGGGGTCCGGGTCGAGGGCACCTCGCTGCCGTTCACGGTGCACGGCACCGGCTCGGTCCGCGGCGGCACGGTCGTGGTCGACGCGTCGGCGTCCTCCCAGTTCATCTCGGCGCTGCTGCTCGCCGGCGCCCGCTACGAGCAGGGCGTCGACGTCCGCCACGAGGGCAAGCCGGTGCCCTCGCTCCCCCACCTCGACATGACCGTCGCGGTGCTGCGCCACCACGGCGTCGAGGTCGACGACTCCGACGCGAACCGGTGGACGGTCGCCCCGGGAACGGTCCGCGCCGCCGACCACGTCATCGAGCCCGACCTCTCCAACGCCGCCCCGTTCCTCGGGCTCGCGGCGGCCACCGGCGGCACGGTCACGGTGCGCGACTGGCCGCGCGAGACCACCCAGGCCGGCGACGCCCTGCGCGAGATCCTGACCCTGATGGGCTGCGAGGTCGCGCTGACCGACGCGGGGCTGCGGGTCACGGGTCCCACCGAGCTCCAGGGCGTCGACCTCGACCTGCACGACGTCGGCGAGCTCACGCCCGCGGTGGCCGCCCTCTGCGCGCTCGCCCGCACGCCGTCCCACCTGCGCGGCGTCGGCCACATCCGGCACCACGAGACCGACCGGCTGGCGGCGCTCGCCACCGAGCTCGGGGGGCTCGGCGCCGACGTCACCGAGCGTCCCGACGGGCTCGACCTGCGCCCGGCCCCGCTCACCGGCGGGGTCTTCCACACCTACGCCGACCACCGGATGGCGCACGCCGGCGTGATCGTCGGCGCGGCCGTCGACGGCGTCCTGGTCGAGGACGTCGCGACGACGGCCAAGACCTTCCCCGACTTCCCCGGCTTCTGGTCCGGGCTGTTCTGATGTCGTCGGGCCGCTACTCCGACCAGGACGTCGAGCACTACGACCGTCCCCGGCGCCACACCCGCCCGCGCACCAAGGAGCGGCCCGCCCACGCCGACGCGGTCGAGGCCGTCGTGGTCACCGTCGACCGGGGCCGCTACACCCTGCTGGTCGAGGGCCGGACGGTGACCGCGATGACGGCCCGGTCGCTGGGCCGCAAGGCCGTGGTCGTGGGCGACCGGGTGCGGGTGGTCGGCGACGTCAGCGGCGCCCCCGGCACCCTGGCCCGCGTCGTCGAGGTCACCGAGCGGCGCACCGTGCTGCGGCGTACCGCCGATGACGACGACCCGGTCGAGCGGATCATCGTCTCCAACGCCGAGCAGCTCGTCATCGTCACCGCGCTCGCCGACCCCGAGCCCCAGCCGCGCCTGATCGACCGCGCGCTCGTCGCGGCGTACGACGCGGGGATGCAGCCGCTGCTCTGCCTCACCAAGGCCGACCTCGCCGACCCCGAGACGCTGCTCTCGACCTACCGGTCGCTCGGGGTGCCGTGGGTGGTCACCGAGCGCGGCGGCGACCTCGCCGAGGTGCGCGCGCAGCTGGCCGGCCGCACCAGCGTGCTGGTCGGCTCCAGCGGCGTCGGCAAGTCCACGCTGGTCAACGCGCTGGTGCCGGACGCCGACCGGTCCGTCGGTCACGTCAACGTCGTGACCGGGCGCGGCCGGCACACCTCGACCTCGGCGTACATGCTCGCGCTCCCGGGGGGCGACGGCTGGATCATCGACACCCCGGGCATCCGGTCCTTCGGGCTGGCGCACGTCCAGCCGGAGCACCTGATCGAGGCGTTCCCCGACCTCGACGAGCTGACCGAGGAGTGCCCGCGCGGGTGCACGCACGGCGAGGACGAGCCGGAGTGCGGCCTCGACGAGGCGCTCGCGGCGGGCACCGCCGACCCCGACCGGGTCTCGTCGTTCCGCCGGCTGCTGGCCGCGCGAAGCGGCCCGCTCCACTAGAGCCCGCCCCACACCGCCTTCGCGCCGGCGTCGCCGGTCAGCACCACCGCGACGAGGGTGGCCACGGCGAGGACGGCGAGCGCCCCCGAGAGCAGCAGGCGGACGGCGCCGGAGCGGCGGTGCAGCGCCCCCGCGACGACGGCCACCACCGCGAACACCAGCGTCACCCAGAGCGCGACCGTGGCGCGGTCCTGGTGGGTCGCGACGTCCGGCAGCTGGCCGAGGGCCGGGTTGCTGTCGAGCAGGTCGTTGCCCGACAGGTAGGCCAGCACCACGAAGCACGCCGCCACCACGGCGACCGCGACCATCGGCCAGCGCGCCCAGTCGCGGGTGCGCGGGACGACGTACGCGAGGGCCAGGAGGGCGGCGAGCGGCCCCAGGACGACCGCGCCGTGGATGACCAGCGCGTGCAGCGGCAGACCGTTGATCTCCATGGGTGAACGTTAAACCAAAAGGCTCATCGTTAGCCTGTGCCCGTGCCCACCGACTTCACCGACGACCTGCGGCTCGCGCACCTGCTCGCGGACGACGCCGACTCGCTCACGACGGCGCGGTTCAAGGCCCTCGACCTCCACGTCATGAGCAAGCCCGACACCACCCCCGTCACCGACGCCGACCGCGCCGTCGAGGAGATGATCCGGCGCACCCTGGGCCGAACCCGCTCGCGCGACGCGATCACCGGCGAGGAGGAGGGCTCCAGCGGCGACAGCCGGCGCCGCTGGATCGTGGACCCGATCGACGGCACCAAGAACTTCGTGCGCGGCGTCCCGGTCTGGGCCACGCTCATCTCGCTCGTCGTCGACGACGAGGTCGTGCTCGGCGTGGTCTCCGCGCCGCAGCTGCACCGGCGCTGGTGGGCCTCGGTCGGCAAGGGCGCGTGGACCGGCCGCTCGCTGCACCAGGCGACCCGGTGCCAGGTCTCCGACGTACGCCGCCTCGAGGACGCGTCGTTCGCCTACGCCTCGCTGCAGGGCTGGGAGGAGCGCGGCCGGCTCGACGACGTCCTGGCGCTGATGCGGCGCTGCTGGCGCACCCGGGCGTACGGCGACTTCTGGTCCTACATGCTGCTCGCCGAGGGCGCCGTCGACCTCGCCGCCGAGCCCGAGCTGGAGGTCTACGACATGGCCGCGCTCGACGTGATCGTGCGCGAGGCCGGCGGAAGGTTCGGCTCCCTCGACGGCACCGACGGCCCCTTCGGCGGCAACGCCCTGGCCTCCAACGGCCACCTCCACGAGGCTGCGCTGTCCTTCCTCGGCGCGCTCCCCGACGACGACGACGACCCCGACGTACGCCGCAGCGGGCCCGGCTCGGTCTCCGACCTGCGCTCCCGCCGTCCCCCGTCCTGAGCGGCCCGCAAGACGAGGGTGTACGCCGGGTCCCGGCGCCGCTACGGTCAGGATTCCGCGACCCTGGAGGTGCAGATGCGCATCGGTGACGTCCTCAAGGCCAAGCCCAGCACGACCGTCGTCACGATCGGTCCCGATGCCGAGGTGCGCGAGCTGCTCGCGCTGCTGGCCGAGCACAACGTGGGCGCGCTGATCGTGAGCGGCGACGGCACCAGCGTCGACGGGATCGTCAGCGAGCGGGACGTCGTACGACGCCTGCACCGCGACGGCACGGTCGTCGAGAACACCGTCGGCGCGATCATGACCTCCGACGTCCACACCTGCGACCCCGACACCGACCTCGACGAGCTGATGCACGTCATGACCGACCGCCGCTTCCGGCACGTGCCCGTCGTCGACGACGGCCGCCTGGTCGGGATCATCAGCATCGGCGACGTCGTCAAGCAGAAGATCGGCCAGCTGGAGTTCGAGCGCGACCAGCTCGACAGCTACGTCCACCAGACCTGACCGCATCCCCAGGAACGCCGAGTCGGCGCTTGTGTCCCGCCGGCGGTCGAGCAGCGAAGGCGCTCTGCGCCCGCCGGTGGTCGAGCAGCGAAGGCGCTCTGCGCCTGAGCGTTGTCGAGACCCGGTGAGCCGAGAGACCTCCGCCACCCCCGCCGGTGGTCGGAGCTCAAGGCGGAGGTCTCGACACGCCCACCGAAACACCCGCCGAGTCGGCGCTTGTGTCCCGCCGGGCCGCGAACACAAGCGCCGACTCGCGGGTCTCGATACGCCGGGGTCGGGGTTGCCTGTCGGATCACCGGGTTTCGACAACGCTCGTCGCTGGCGCTCCTCGCTGCTCAACCACCGACGGGACCTGTGTCCCGCCGGGCCGCGAACACAAGCGCCGACTCGCGGGGCCTGGTGCGCCGCCGAGGTACGCCGTCAGTCCAGGGCGTTGAAGGTCTCGGGCGTGTCCAGGATCGAGAACCGGTCGGCGGGCCAGACGCGGGCGAAGACCTTGCCGACGACGAGGTCGGTGGGCACGAACTCCGCGCCGGGCACGCAGTCGGTCTCGTCCTTGCGGCAGAGGTGCACGCTGGAGTCGGCCGAGGCGTTGCGGTGGTCGCCCATGACGAACAGGTAGCCCTCGGGCACCGGTCCGGCGCTCCAGTCGCTCTGGCAGTCGTTGACCATCGGGCCGTCGCACTCCTGGGGGTTCTTGGTGAACCCACGGCCGAGCGGCTCGCCGTTGACCAGGAGCCGGCCGTCGTCGTCGCAGCACTCGATGACGTCGCCGGCGACGCCGATGACCCGCTTCACCAGGTGCCCGCCGGTCGGGTACAGCCCGATCTTGCCGAGCGCCGTGGCCACCGGCGTGGTGGGACCGGCGTCCTCGCCGGGCCCGAGCCAGCCGCCCGGGTCCTCGAAGACGATCGTGTCGCCGCGCTCCGGCGTGCCCCGCCAGTAGGAGGCCTTCTGCACCAGGATCCGGTCGTTGACCTCCAGCCCCGGCTCCATCGAGCCCGACGGGATGTAGAAGGCCTGGACCAGGAACGTCTTGACGAGGAAGGACAGCACCAGCGCCGTCGCGAGCAGGATCAGCGTCTCCGACCAGACCGACAGCCGCCGCCGGGGTGCGCGCTCGTCGGCGGGTGGCTTCGCGGGGTCCGGCTCCTGCCGCGCGTCGTCGTCCACGTCCACCTCGTCCGCTCCCGCCGGCCCGGGCGGCGCACCGGGCGGGCCACATGGTCGCACGCCGCCGCGCGGTCGATCAGGGGCGACCCGGCATCCCGGCGTCGTGGCCCACAAGTCCTCAGCCCGACCTTGCGCGAGCCGATGCCTCGGTGGACGTCGTACGACGGCTGCGCGCCCGCGCGGCCCCGAGGAAGGGTGGACGATGCACCTGCACGTGCCTGGCGGTCGGCCGATGCTGCCTCTCTACGTCGGCGGCCTCGTCTGCGTCGCGGTGCACGCGCTCTGGGAGCTCGTCGCGTTGCCGGGCGCCGCCGTCGTGGGCCCGCTCAGCTTCGTCGGCACGGTCGCCCTGCCGGCGTACGCCAGCTGGCACGACGCGGGGCGCTCCCGTGCCCGGGGACGGCTGGTCGCGAGCCTGATCGTCGTCGGCCTGTTCTGCCTGGCGCTGGTCGAGGTGATCGGCGCGCTGCAGGGCACGACGCCGGTCCGCGGCCAGGCGAGCTGGACCGACCTGCTGCACCTGGCCAGCTACGGGTACGTCGGGGCGGCGCTCGTCGTCGTCCTGGCGCGACGCCTCCGCGGCGCCGGGGTCGACGCCGTCCTGGACGTCATCACCGTGCTGGTGGTCAGCTTCCTGGTCTTCTGGTCCCTCTCGATCGAGGACACCCTCTTCGGTCCCCACGACACCTCGCTCCGCGAGCGGGTCCTGGTCTCGGCGTACCCGCTGCTCGACGCCGTCCTGCTCGCCCTCGTCCTGAGGGTGCTGCTCGACCGTCGCTCGCGGTCCTGGACGACCGTCCGGCTGACCGCCGGCGTCGGCTGCTGGCTGGCCGCCGACACCGCTGCCCTCCTGGCGGACCAGGGCAGCCCGGCCTCGCTGCTGGCCGTCGGCTGGGTGATCGGCACCGCGCTGATCGCCCGCGCCCTGTTCGTCCCGGTCGCCCGCGTCGCGGAGGAGGACGCCGAGCCGAGCAGCAAGGGCGTCCGGCGCAGCGCCGGGATGGCCGTGCTCCCCCTGCTCGTGCCGCTGGTCCTGCCGCTGCTCGACCTGGGGCCGGCAGAGCCTCGCGACGTGTGGGCCCAGGTGGGCGGCTTCGCCGTGCTGTTCACGCTCACCTTCGTGCGGACCGCGCGGCTGCTGGAGTCCGATCGCCGCACCCAGCTCGAGCTGGCCACCGCCCGGGACGCCGCGCTCGACGCCTCCCGCGCGAAGTCGGCGTTCCTGGCCACCATGAGCCACGAGATCCGCACCCCGATGAACGGCGTCATCGGGCTCACCGGTCTGCTGCTCAACACCGACCTCGACGACCGCCAGCGGCAGTACGCCGAGGGCGTCCAGGGCGCCGGCCAGCAGCTGCTGACGATCATCAACGACATCCTCGACTTCTCGAAGGTCGAGGCCGGCCACCTCGAGCTCGAGGACGTCGACCTCGACATCTCCCAGGTCGTCGAGCAGGCGACCGCGCTGATCGCCGAGTCCGCGCAGGGCAAGGGCCTCGAGCTGCTGGCCTACTGCACGCCCGACCTCCCCCTCGACCTGCGCGGCGACCCCACCCGGTTGCACCAGGTGCTCCTCAACCTGCTCGGGAACGCCGTGAAGTTCACCGAGAGCGGCGAGGTCGTCCTCTCCGTCCGGCTCGCCGGACGGAACAGCGACGGGTCGCTCGCCGTGCGGTTCGAGGTCCGCGACACCGGCGTGGGGATCGCCCCGCAGGACCGCGTCCACCTCTTCGACGCCTTCGCGCAGGCCGACTCCTCCACCACCCGCCGCTACGGCGGCACCGGCCTCGGCCTGGCGATCTCCCAGCAGCTGGTCACCGCCATGGGCGGGCAGATCGACGTGACCTCCACCCTCGGCGCGGGCAGCACCTTCGGGTTCACCGTCCCGCTGCAGCCGGCGCGCGACCCCCGGCCGACGGCGACGTCGGCGACGGACGTGCTGGCCGGCGTGCGGGTGCTGATCGTCGACGACCACCACACCAACCGCGTCGTCCTGCAGGAGCAGGCCGCCGCGTGGGGCCTGGTGCCCAGCGTCGCGGAGGACGGCCACATCGCCCTCGCGATGCTGCGCGAGGCCGCCGCGCGCGGCGAGCCGTACCAGCTCGCCGTCCTCGACATGTGCATGCCCGGCATGTACGGCATCGAGGTGGCCCAGGCCGTGACGCGCGGCCGCCCGCCGCGGCCGGCCATGGTGCTGCTGACCTCCGGGCCGGAGATCAGCGCCGCCGCCGCGGAGGAGGCGGGCATCTCCGCCCGGCTCACCAAGCCGGTGCACCTCGCCCGGCTGCGCGAGGCCCTGGTGCAGGCGCTGCAGACACGCGGCTCGGAGCGTCCGGTCTC
This sequence comes from Nocardioides dongkuii, assembly GCF_014127485.1. Classification (NCBI taxonomy): domain Bacteria; kingdom Bacillati; phylum Actinomycetota; class Actinomycetes; order Propionibacteriales; family Nocardioidaceae; genus Nocardioides; species Nocardioides dongkuii. The sequence continues at coordinate 2,772,232 of NZ_CP059903.1, forward strand.
CGGCGTGCTGGCGCCGCGCTCGGAGGACCGTCCGTACCGCGGGCACGTCCTCGTCGTCGAGGACAGCGAGATCAACCAGCTGGTCGCCGTCGGCATCCTCGAGCACCTCGGGTTCAGCACCGAGGTCGCTGACGACGGCCGCGAGGCGCTCGCCCTCCTCGGGCGGTCGTCGTACGACGCGGTGCTGATGGACTGCCAGATGCCCGAGGTCGACGGGTACGACGCGACGCGCGAGCTGCGGCGCAGCGAGGACGGGCGGCGCACCCCGGTCATCGCGCTGACCGCCGGCGCCGTCGAGGGCGAGCGCCAGCGGTGCCTGGACGCCGGCATGGACGACTACCTGACCAAGCCGATCATCCCGACCGAGGTCGACGCCGCGCTGACCCGCTGGCTGGCCCCGTCCGAGCCGGACCCGCGCGTCGCCTGAGCCGGACTGATCTAGGCTGGCGACATGGACAAGCCCGAGATCGAGTTCCCCGACTTCGCCCCGCCCACCGACCTCGTGGTCACCGAGGTCACCGAGGGCGACGGCCCCGAGGCCACCAAGGGCAGCACCGTCTCGGTGCACTACGTCGGCGTGGCCCTCTCCACCGGCGAGGAGTTCGACGCGTCGTACAACCGCGGCGAGCCGCTGAAGTTCCGGCTCGGCGTCGGCCAGGTCATCTCCGGGTGGGACCAGGGCGTCGAGGGCATGAAGGTCGGCGGCCGCCGCCAGCTCGTGATCCCGCCGCACCTGGGGTACGGCGACCGCGGCGCGGGCGGCGTGATCAAGCCCGGCGAGACGCTGATCTTCGTGGTGGACCTGCTCGGCGTCTCCTGACAGGCCCCCGGACGATGCCGCACTTCGGCGACCACCAGTCGTCGATCTACTTCCACGGGATGTTCCTGGACCAGGCCCCGGACATCACCACCGACCTCACCGCGCTGGAGTCCCACGCGGCCCAGGTGCTCTCCCCCGAGGCGATGGGGTACGTCGTCCCGAGCGCCGGCGGCGGGGCCACGGCGCGGGCGAACGTCGCCGCGTTCGACCGGTGGCGGATCGTGCCGCGGATGCTGCGCGACCACGCCGTGCGCGACCTCGCCACCGACGTGCTCGGCACGGCGATGGCCGCACCGGTGCTGCTCGGGCCGGTCGGCGTGCAGACGCTGGCCCACCCCGACGGCGAGCTCGCGACCGCCCGCGCGGCCGCGGGGATGGGGCTGACCTACGTGCACTCCACCCAGGCCAGCCACTCCATCGAGGAGGCGGCCGAGGCCAACGGCGACGGCCCGCGCTGGTACCAGCTCTACTGGCCGACCGACCCCGAGCTGTGCGAGAGCTTCCTGGCCCGGGCGAAGGCGGCCGGCTACACCCACCTGGTCGTCACCGTCGACACGACGCTGCTCGGCTGGCGTCCGCGCGACCTCGACCGGGGCTACCTGCCGTTCCTGCAGTCCGTGGGCACCGCCAACTACACCAGCGACCCGGTGTTCCTGCGCCGGCTGGAGAAGTCGCCGGAGGAGGACCCCGGCGCCGCCGGCATCGCCTTCGCGTCGGTCTTCCCCAACCCCGGCCTGGACTGGGGCCAGCTGCCCTGGCTGCGCGAGCGCTGGGACGGGCCGATCCTGCTCAAGGGCGTCCAGCACGTCGACGACGCGCGGCTCGCCGCCGAGCACGGCCTGGACGGGGTCGTCGTGTCCAACCACGGCGGCCGGCAGGTCGACGGGGCTGCGGCCTCGCTGGACCAGCTGCCGGCCATCGCCGACGCGGTCGGCGACCGGATGGCCGTGCTCTTCGACTCCGGGGTCCGCTCGGGCCCCGACGTGGTCAAGGCGCTGGCGCTGGGGGCGGACGCCGTCCTCCTCGGCCGCCCGTACCTCTACGGCCTCGCGCTCGCCGGCCAGGCCGGCGTCGAGCACGTGCTGCGCTGCCTGCTCGCCGAGCTCGACCTCACCCTCGGCAACGCCGGCTACCGCTCCCACCGCGAGCTGGACCGCGACGCACTGGCCGCCGCTCCGCGGTAGCCGGGCTCACCAGACTCACCACGGCAGCCCGTCGTCGTACGACGCCTCGTCGGCAACGCGGGCTGCCTGCGGGCCGAGCACCACGACATCGCCCTTGACGAGCTGGCGGCCGCGACGGGTCTCGACCTCGCCGTTGACCGTCACCGCGCCGGCGGCGATGACGGGCTTGGCCTCGGCGCCGGACTCGACGAGGTTCGCGAGCTTGAGGAACTGACCCAGCCGGATCGAGTCGTCGCGGATGGGGACGTCGAACGGTTCGGCCATGGGGCTAGTGAACCAGCAGCGACACGGCGTGGATCAACACGCCGACCAGTCCGCCGACGATGGTGCCGTTGATCCGGATGAACTGCAGGTCGCGGCCGACGTGCAGCTCGATCCGGTCCGCCGCCTCCTTGCCGTCCCAGCGCTCGATGGTGTGGGTGATGACCGCGGTGACCTCCGCGCCGTACCGCTCCACGGCGAAGACCACCGCGTCCGCGGCCCGGCGGTCCAGCCGCTCCCGCAGGTCGGCGTCCTCGGCGAGCCGCTCGGCGAAGGCGTGCACCTCGAGGATCAGCCGCTGCCGGAGCGCCCCGTCGGGGTCCTGGAGGGAGCCGGTGAGCACCCGGCGCAGCGCGTTCCACAGCGAGACCGCCGAGGCGAGCACCTGCGGGTGGTCCAGGAGCCGGTCCTTGAGCCGCTCGGCCCGGGCCTGGGTGTCCGGGTCCTCGAGCAGGTCGCGGGCGAGCTGGGCGAGCATCGAGTCGAGCGCCTGCCGCGCGTGGTGGCGCGGGTCCTCGCGGATGTCGGCCACCCAGTTCACCAGCTCGACGTGGATGCGGGCGGTGACCCGCTCGTTGATGCTCGGCGGCGTCCACCACGGCGCCCGCTCGACGAGAACCTCGGCGACGGTGTCGGGGTTGGCGACCAGCCAGTCGTGCAGCTCGTGCAGGGCGATGTCGACCAGCCCGTGGTGGAGGTCGTCGCGCAGCGTCTCGCCGAGCAGCCCGCCGAGCAGCGGGGCGATCGGCTCCTCGTGGAACCGCGGGACGAGCGCGTCGCGGACCAGGGACTCCACGTGGTCGTCGCGCACCTTGCTCAGCGCGATCGCCCCCACCTCGGCCGCCTCGTCGACGACCCGCTTGGCGTTGCGCGGGTCGCTGAGCCACCGGCCCACCCGCAGCGACGGGCCCACCGCGGCGAGCCGCTCGCGGATGATCGCCTCCTGCATGAAGTTCTCCCCCACGAACTCCTCGAGCCCCTGCCCCAGCTGGTCCTTGCGCTTGGGGATCAGCGCAGTGTGCGGCACCGGCAGGCCCAGGGGGTGCCGGAACAGCGCGGTCACCGCGAACCAGTCGGCGATCGCGCCCACCATCGAGGCCTCCGCGCCCGCGTTGACGAACCCGAGGACGCCGTCCTCCCCCAGCGTCACGACGTACACCGCCGCCGCGAGCAGCAGCAGCGAGACCGCCACGGTGCGCATCTGCCGCAGGCCGCGGCGCCGCTGCTCGTCGGCGAGGGGGTCGGTCGAGATCATCTGCGTCGGGGCCACGGGACGATTGTTGCCGGTGGGGTGATGACACAATCACCGCCATGTCGCGCACGGTCATCACTTTCGGCACCTTCGACGTCTTCCACGTCGGTCACCTGCGGGTCATCGAACGAGCAGCGGCGCTCGGCGACCGCCTCGTGGTCGGGGTGTCGGCCGACGCGCTCAACCTGAGCAAGAAGGGGCGCGAGCCGGTCTTCAGCCAGGCCGAGCGACTCGCGATCGTCGCCGCCCTCAAGCCGGTCGACGAGGTCTTCGTCGAGGAGAGCCTCGAGCTCAAGCGCGACTACATCGCGCAGTACGCCGCCGACGTGCTGGTGATGGGCGACGACTGGGCCGGGCGCTTCGACGACCTCGGCGACGTCTGCGAGGTCGTCTACCTGCCGCGCACCCCCGCGATCTCCACCACGGCCCTGATCGAGAAGATCTCCGGCACGGCGTGACACGCCGATGGTTTTGCCGCGGGGGGACAATGCGGCAGGCTCACCGCGTCGGCGCCGCTCCCGGACGCGCCGTTCCCCTGGAGATGGAGAACACGTGGCCTCGTTGCGCCGTACCCCTGCCGCCGTCGGAGTGGCGCTCGCCCTCGCGCTGACCCTCCTCCCGGCTGGCGCCGCCTCGGCGGACGACCTGTTCGACCCGGCGCCGTTCGCCCCCGTCCCGGCGGCCACCGGCGAGGACGACGCCGAGCAGGCGCTCGCCACCGTGACCGAGCTGCTCGCCGAGGAGCCGGCCCCGCACTCCGCGAAGTCGGGCGACGCCGAGGCCCCCCACGGGACGCTGGCGATGCGCGACCTGCTCGTCGCACTGCCCCGGCTCGACCCCGACGAGCAGGCCCGGGCCCGCGACCTGATGGCCCGGCCCACCGACGGGGCGGACGACCGCCTCGGCGACGGGTACGCCGTGCCGTCGCGGAAGAAGTGCGGCAAGAAGGTCTGCGTCCACTACGTCACCAGCACCGCCGACGCCCCGCCGAGCAAGGGCTGGGTCCGCTACAACCTGAAGCTGATGGACAAGGTGTGGAAGCACCAGGTCGGCAAGCTGGGCTTCCGCAAGCCGCTCGGCGACCGCCGCGCCCCCCGCAACAACGGCGGCAACGGCAAGTTCGACGTCTACCTCAAGGACCTCGGCGGCCGCGGCCTGTACGGCTACTGCGTGCCCGAGTGGGTCCGCCCCGGCCGCAAGTACGCCGGGAAGGCCATGGGCTACTGCGTGCTCGACAACGACTTCGCCCGGGCCCAGTTCGGCACCGCCCCCAAGCCGACGCTGAAGGTCACCGCGGCCCACGAGTTCTTCCACGCCGTCCAGTTCGCCTACGACTACACCGAGGACCGCTGGCTGCTCGAGTCGACCGCCACCTGGATGGAGGAGCGGTTCGCCGACAAGGTGAACGACAACCGCCAGTTCCTGCCCTCGAGCCAGGTCCAGGCGCCGTGGCTGCCGCTCGACACCTTCTCGAGCACGGCGTCCAACCAGTACGGCAACTGGGTCTTCTGGGAGTACCTCGGCGGCCGCTTCGGCAAGGGGATCGTCAAGGACGTCTGGAAGCGCGCCTCGCCGAAGGGCCGGAAGAACCCCTACTCGACCGGGGCCCTGAAGAAGGTCCTCAAGCGCCGCGGCGGGTTCGACAAGGTCTACCGGTCCTTCGCGGCCGCCAACGTCACGCCCGGCCGCACCTACCCCGAGGGCAAGTCCTGGCCGGAGCCGCCGGTGAACTCCGCGGTGCTGCAGAAGTCGCGTCGCTCGGTCAGCGGCTCGGTCGCGATCAACCACCTTGCCGCCCAGCACGCCCGCGTGGTTCCCGGCAAGGGCCTGCGCGGCAAGCGCTGGAAGGTGCGCATCCGGGTGGACGGCCCCTCGCGCAAGGCCTCGCCCGGCGCCGTGGTCACCGTCCGCAAGAAGAGCGGCAAGGTCGAGCGGACCTCGATCTCGCTGAACCGCAAGGGCAAGGGCAAGACCAAGGTCGCGTTCGGCAAGAAGTCGGTGCGGAGCGTGACCATCACCCTGGTCAACGCCTCGACCCGGTTCCGCTGCGGTGCCGCGGACCCCGCCGCCAACCCGCAGTACAGCTGCCGCGGCCTGCCGCGCGACGACGCCGGGGTCTTCTCCGTGGCGTTCAAGGCGATCAAGCGCTAGTCGGCCGCGCACGGTCGTCGCTCGTGCCCGCCGGTCCCCGCAGGGACCGGCGGGCACGCTGCATCTCATGCTGGGTTCAGGGCAGGACCCTGGCCAGGGACTCCGGGTCGCGGCCGATCACGGTGGTGCCGTCGTCGGCGGTGAGGATCGGCCGCTGGATCAGCCGGGGGTGGTCGACCAGCGCCTGCACCCAGGCGTCCCGGTCCTCGGGCGTGCGCCCGAGGGCCGCGACCGCGGCGGCCTCGGGCTCCCCGGTGCGGGTGACGTCCCACGGCTCGAGACCGAGCCGGCCCAGGACCTCGTCGAGCTCGGCGCGCGTGGGCGGGTCGTCGAGGTAGCGGCGCACGGTGTACTCCACGCCGGCCGCGTCGAGCGCCTCCGTCGCCAGCCGGCACTTGCTGCAGGCGGGATTGATCCAGATCGCCATGAGGACACCCCACCACGCGGTCGGCCGGAGTGAACGGACTCACGTCGGTCTCCGGCGCGTCCGGGGCATGTCTGGCCCCGGGCAGGTGTTCCCCCCAGGACCGCACGAGACTCAAGCGTCCTGCCCGCAGGACTCGATCGCACCCCGGAGGACGTCATCACAAACGCCACTCGCAGCAGCACCCAGCCCCGCAGCCACCGCGCCGACCCGCGCCGGCTCCGCACCTTGGTCGAGCGCGTCGACCAGTACACGCTGTGGGCGTTCAACGCCCCCCGCGACCGCACGCACCCCGGCGCCCGCCGCAGCTGAGCCCCGCTCAGTCGCGCGCTGCGGCGTCCCCGAGCTGGCACAGGACGGCCTCGACGATCGCAGCCCGGTCGGCGCGCGAGTCCCTCGTCGTCGGGTGGAGCAGCTGGTCCAGGGCGAGTCCGCGCAGCGCGAGGAACAGGACCCGGCCGGCGTTGCCGGCCTCCGGGAGCACCGTGCGGGCCAGGCGCGCCACCTCGCGCCCGAACGGCTCGAGCTGGGACTCCAGCGTCGCGCCCCGGGCAGTGCGGGTGGCGACCAGGATCTCCAGGCCGGCCCGCGTCAGGGGCGAGGTGTAGGCGTTCCAGCCGGCCTCGACCAGGCCCTCGACCCGCTCCCGCAGCGACCCGGTGGGGATCTCCACCGAGCTCATGGAGTCGACCAGGGAGACCAGTCCCGCCTCGACCACCGCGGCGAGGATCCCGTCACGGTCCCCGAAGTGGTACTGCACGACGCCCCAGGTGACGCCCGCACGCTCGGCGATGTGCTTGGCGCTGGCCGCGCTGAAGCCCTGCTCCAGGACGCAGTCGACGGTCTCGTCGATGATCCGGGACCGGGTGGCCTCGGCGCGGGCCTGGCGTCCGGTCCCCGGCCGGGTCGGGGCCGAGCCCGGGGTCAGACCGGTGGCCTTGAAGGAGTCCATGGGCTCATGACATCACCCGGCCGACGAGGTTCACCGGGAGGTCGTCGACCGTGAGCACCCCGGGACGCGCGGCGCAGACGGCGTCGATGGCGTTGACCACCCGCGCCGCGGTCGAGACGACGCCGGCGTGCGTGGTCGCGACGTCCCCGAGGCCGACGTGGCTGTTGATCTCGATCCCCGGGTGGCCCTCGACCCGGACCCGGTGCACGCCGGTGTGCCCGACGGGCGGGTAGCCCCAGTCCGGCGCGGCGGTCTCGGTCAGCCGGTTCACGTGCTCCACGACGATGACCGGCTCCCCGTCGACCACGCCCTCCGCGGCGAACCGGACGGCGGCGACCCCGCCGGCCGGGACGTCCATCATGGTGCAGCCGATCCGCGTGGGCGTGTGCCAGTTCTCCCACCGGTCGCGCACCTCGTCGAGCTCGACGCCCAGGGCGTCCGCGAGCAGGCGCACGCTGCCGCCCCAGACCGAGGCGACGACGCCGGGGAGCGCCATCATCACGGGGTCGGCGTCGGCGGGCCGGCCGAACCCGAAGGTGACCCCGGTGAAGTCGCCGTCGTCGTAGTCGGCGTAGTCGAAGATCTCCTGGACGACGACCTTGGTCGCGGTGCCGGCGAGCCCGAGCGCGGCGTACGCCAGCGTGTCCCCGGAGTAGCCGGGGTCGATCCCGTTGACGTAGAGCGAGGAGCCTCCGGCCCGGCACGCGTCCTCCACCGGCCCGAGGAGCCAGGCGTCGGCGCCGGCGGGGTTGACCAGCCACACGAACGAGGTGGAGACCACGTCGCTGCCCGCGGCGAGGAACGCACAGAGGTCCGCCAGCGCCTCCTCGGGCCGGGTCTCGGCCTGGGCGGTGAACACCACGCAGTCGGCGCCCAGCGCGACCAGGGCGTCCCGGTCGTCGGTGGCCAGGACGCCGGTCGGCTCCGCCAGCCCGGCCAGCGTCGCGGCGTCCTGACCGACCTTGCCCGGGGACGACGCGTGCACGCCGACGAGCTCGAGGTCGGGCCGCTCGATGAGCATGCGGAGGGACTCGCGACCGACGTTGCCGGTGGAGAACTGGATGACACGACGCGTCATGGGAGGCGCCCCTTTCTGGTCCTTGCCGACGAACCATAGAGTGGATTATGTTTCGGCGCCATGACCGGATCCGCGCCGTCCACCGACCTCCCCCTGTCCGGGAAGGTCGCCATCGTGACCGGCACCAGCCGCGGCGTCGGGGTGGGCATCGCCCACGAGCTCCTGCGCGCCGGGGCCACGGTCATCGGCTGCTCCCGCGGCGAGCTGCCGGGCCTGCCCGGGGCCGAGACCGTCGAGGGCGGGGCCGAGCGCTCCCGCCAGTGGGTGTGCGACCAGGGGCAGATCGCCTCGATCGAGGCCTTCGTGACCCGGGTCGTCGAGGAGTTCGGCCGGATCGACATCCTCGTCAACAACGCCGGCGGCACCGTCCCCTCCCCCAGCCCCGAGGCGGTCCCCGAGCTGGTGCAGAAGATCCAGGGCTCCCCGCGGGCGGCCGACGAGTTCGAGCGCAGCGCGCTGTTCCACGCCTTCGCCGTGCAGATGAACCTGATCAGCCCGCTGTGGTTCGCGCTCCGGGTCTACCGCGAGATGCGCAACCAGGACGGCACCGGCAGCATCGTCAACATCTCCAGCGGCGCCGGCCACCCCGCGGGCGCCCCCACCCTGGTGTCGTACGGCGCGGCCAAGTCCGGCCTGGACCACCTGACCCGGTCGCTGGCGATCGAGTGGGGTCCCACGGCGCGCGTCAACTGCCTGGCCCTCGGCCCCACGATGACCGACAACTTCCAGCAGTTCGTGCTCGGCGAGGACAGCGAGGGCGCGACGTACTTCAAGGACGTCCCGCTCGGCCGGGCCGGCACGCCCGCGGAGGTCGGACGCACCGTCGTCTTCCTGTGCTCGGGCCAGGCCGACTACATCAACGGCACGACCATCGAGATGGACGGCGGGATGCTGCCGGGCGTGCTCTACGAGAACGGCCTCAAGGCCATCACCGACCTGCTCTGAGGAGCGTGCCCATGACCCCGACCGACGCCGTACCCCTCCGGGTCGTGCAGTGGACCACCGGCAACGTCGCCCGGGCCACCGTGCGCGCGATCCTCCGCGACCCCGGCCTGGAGCTGGCCGGCTGCTACGCGTGGAGCCCGGACAAGGCCGGCCAGGACGTCGCCCTGCTGTGCGGGCTCCCCGAGCCCTGCGGCGTCCTGGCCAGCGGGGACGTCGACGCCCTGCTCGCCACCTCCCCGGACTGCGTCGTCTACACGCCGCTGCACTTCGAGCCGGAGACGGTCGAGCGGATCCTGCGCAGCGGGGTCGACGTCGTGACCACGGCGGAGTTCCTCACCGGGCACAGCCTCCCGAGCGGGACCCGGGCCCGGCTCGAGGACGCCGCCCTGGCCGGCGGCGCCAGCCTGTTCGGCAGCGGGATGAACCCCGGCTACGCCCAGCTCCTGGCCGCCGTGGCGACCGGCATCTGCCGCGAGGTCCGGCACGTCCGCTCCGTGGAGTCCGTCGACGTCAGCCAGTTCGCGAGCGACGCGAACATGGACGGGCTCGGCTGGGGCCGCCCGGTCGGGGACCCCGGGCACGCCGACGACGTCCGGGCCGCGGTCGCTGTCTTCGAGGACGGGGTGCACGTCCTCGCGGACTGCCTCGGCCTCGAGGTCGACCGGGTCGAGTGCCGCGTGGACTTCGCGGCCGCCGTCCGCGACCTCGACCTGCCGGGGCGGCCGATCGCCGCCGGGACCGTGGCGGGGCTGGACGTCCGGTTCGTCGGCATCGTGGACGAGCGGGAGGTCATCGAGCTCCACCAGCGGTGGGTGATGGACCGTCGCCTCGAGCCCGAGATGCCCGCCGACCACGCCTACCGGATCGAGGTCGACGGCTCCCCGCAGGTCACCTTGACCCTGGGCCTGATGCCCGACCAGCCGCTGGAGACGCTCACCGTCGAGGACATGCACGGGATCGGCATGACGATCACCGCGATGCCGGTCGTGCACGCCATCCGGCACGTCGTGGCCGCCCGGCCCGGGCTGCTCACGTACGCCGACATCCCGGCGCCGGCGGGTCGGCTCTGACCTCGCCGGACCCGCCCGCGCCGGAGCACGGGCGGGTACGGCGAGCGCCGCTGGTGCCTAGACCCGGGAGTCGCGGAGCGCGGCGACCATCTCGTCGTGGCGCTCCTGGGACTCCACGACCTGGCGCAGCAGCCACAGCCGCATCAGCTGGGAGAGCGCGCCGGTGATGTAGAGCCCGGCGCCGAGCACGGTGAGCGCGGTGAAGGCGACGGCCAGGATCTGGGCCGAGCCGATCTCACGGCTGTCGTCGTAGCCCAGGGAGAGCTGGTAGGCCAGGAACGCGCCGACCACCCCGATGATCATCGCGGCCAGGCCGATGCCGCGGACGGTGCTGTCGCGCGAGGCGCGGCCGCTCTTGAGCTTCTTCTCGGAGACGGCGTCGGTGAACGTCTCGCTGCGTGAGCCGGGACGGCTGGTCACGGTGGTCTCCTCGGCGGTGTTGGCGGTCATGGAGTTGGAGTCATCCCCCCAGGTAGGTGGCGGACAGGGTGTCCTCGATCTCGGCCGGAGTGCCGGTGGCGGCGATCCGGCCCTGCAGCATCACGGCGGCCACGTCGGCGATGGGGAGGACCGTGCGCGCGAACTGCTCGGCGACGAGCACGGAGATCCCCTCCTCGACCAGCTGGGCCACGGTGTCGTACATCTGGGTGACGATCATGGGGGCGAGCCCCATGGACAGCTCGTCGAGCAGCAGCACGGCCGGGTCGGTGGCCAGCGCGCGGGAGAGCGCCAGCATCTGCTGCTCGCCCCCCGACATCGAGCCGGCCAGCTGGCTGCGGCGGTCCTGGAGGATCGGGAACCGGAAGTAGGCGCGCTCCTCGACCTGCTCGCGGGAGGCGCCGGTGCCGGTCGCCAGCCAGAGGTTCTCCCGGACGGTGAGGTTCGCGAAGACCCCGCGACCCTCCGGGATCAGGCAGACGCCCATCTTCGCGGCGGTCTCGGCGTTGACGCCGTCGACCTTGTGGCCGGCGTAGCGCAGCTCGCCGCCGGTCGTCGGCAGCAGGCCCGCGGCGACCTTGACCGTGGTGGTCTTGCCGCCGCCGTTGGGGCCGAGGAGCGCGACCACCTGGCCCGGGCGCACCGTCAGGTCGACGCCGTGCAGGACCTGGATCGGGCCGTACGCCGCGCGCACCCCCACGAGCTCGAGGACCGGCGGCACCACCTCCGGCTCGCTCGGCCCGACCGGCCGGTCGTTGATGGTGATGCTCATGCCAGGACCTCTCCGCCGATGTAGGCCGCGACCACCTCGGGCGAGGCTTGGACCTCGGCCGGCGTGCCGGAGGCGATCAGCCGGCCCTGGTCGAGGACGTGGATGGTGCGGCACAGCTTCATCACCAGCGGCAGGTCGTGCTCGACCAGGCAGATCCCGAGCCCGGACTCGGCGAGCCCGGCCAGCATCTCGGCGAACTCCTCGGTCTCCTGCTCGGTCTGTCCCGAGGCCGGCTCGTCGAGGAGCAGCAGCCGGGGGCGGGTCATCAGCGCCCGGGCCACCTCGACGACGCGCGCACGGCCGGTCGGGATCGCGGAGACCTCCATGTCCGCGATCGGGGTCAGCCCGGTCAGCTCCAGGAGCCGGTCGGTCTCGGCCTCGACGTCGTACGACGCGCCGCGCAGCCGGCGCCCGGCCTTGACGATGTCGCCGGCCACCCGGACGTTGTCGCGCACGCTCAGCGTGAGGAACAGCTCCAGGCGCTGGAAGGTGCGGGCGATCCCGAGGGACGCCCGCTTCGCGACCGGCCGGCCGGTGATGTCGGCGCCGTCGAGCAGCACCCGCCCCGAGGTGGGGCGCTGCATGCCGGTCACCGTGTTGAACAGCGTGGTCTTGCCGGCGCCGTTGGGCCCGATCAGCCCGGTCACGCAGCCCGGCTGCACGCTCAGGCTGACGTCGTCGACGGCGGTGTTGCCGCCGAACCGCACGCTGATGCCGCGGGTCTCCAGCAAGGGGGTCGTCCGGTTCGCTGCGTCAGACACGAGCCACCTCCGGGGCGTCGCGGGGGGCCTCGTCCAGGGCGGGCAGCACCCGGGGCGGCAGGCCGAGATAGGTGTCGAGGTCGTAGCGCTCCTCGGCGCTCAGTGGACGGTCGAGGGCCTTCAGCTCCGGATCCACCTCGGCCTCCTTGGCCCGGTGCGCGGCGAGCTCGCCGGCGGTCATCACCCGGTCGGGCATCCACATCCGCCCCAGCACCGGCAGCAGCATGACCACGCAGAGGATCCCGATCGCCAGGCTCCAGTCGCCGATCACCTCGGCCAGGTTCAGGGCGAGCAGGACCGCCCCGGCCGCGAGGCCGACGTACAGCACGGGCATCGCGTTGCGCAGCGGCCGGTAGGACTCGCAGATGTCGTTGACCAGGCCGCTGGGGTTGCGGTTCACGCCGATCCCGGTCAGCGCGATCGCGATCGCGAAGAGGTGGCTCAGGGAGCCGAACAACCCGGAGTACATGGCGCTGTCGGCCGCGAGGGCGCCGAAGGTGCCGTTGATCAGCGAGAACCCCATCCCGACCATGAAGCCGCCGAACAGGGCACCGCTGACGTAGCTCACCCCGCCCACGACCGTGAGCATCACCAGCGCGAGGCTGGCGGTGATGATGAAGTTGTCCGGGGCGACCGAGCCGGCCGCGGTGGCCATCAGGATCGAGCCGAGGCCGGCGATCGCCGCCGACAGCATGAAGACGCTGAGCTTCAGCCGCACCAGCGACTGCCCGAGCATCGCCGCCGCCGCCGGGCTGTCCTTCATCGCCGCGAGCCGGCGCCCGTAGCCACTGTTGCGCAGCGCGATGACCGCGACCCCGAGCAGCGCGAAGACGACCGCGAGCGACATCAGGAAGGTCGCGTCCTCGCTGAGGTCCAGGGGTCCGGCGTCCAGCGGCGGCATGGTGATGACCGCGGCCGGGAAGATGGTGTTCTCGCCCCAGATCGGCCAGTCGCGCGGCGTCACCTCGCTGAGCACCAGCGCGGAGACCAGGCCGCCGAACGCCATCGTCGACAGGGCCAGGTAGAGCCCGCGGAGCCGCAGCGCCGGCAGCGCCACGAGGCCGCCCACCACCGCGGCGGCGGCGACACCGGCCACCATCCCCTGCCAGGACAGGTGCGAGTCCAGGCCGGTCCCCCGGACGCCGACGTGGAAGGCCACGATCACCGCGATCGACCCGAACGTCAGCGGGGCGAGGTTGATCTCGCCGGCGTACCCGGTCAGCGGGACCAGGGAGAGCGCGATGATCGAGAACGTCAGCGCCGCCGCCCAGGGCCCGAGCATCAGCGGGTCGGCGACCTGGGTGACGACGAACATGATCGCCACGAACGCCACGGCCCACCCGGCCGCGAAGCGCACCGAGGGGACCCGGGCCCGCTCCCGGGTGCGCTGCTGGGCGCCGCGCAGCCGCTCCTGCGGCAGCACCAGCAGCACCAGGAACAGCACGATCATCGGCAGTGCGGTCTTGAAGTTGCCGACCCAGTCCCACTCGGTCGGCGCGTAGGCCAGCACGTACGTCGAGGCGAGCCCGAGGAAGATCGCGCCCACGAAGGTCCGCGGGATGCTCTTGAGCCGACCGAACATCGCGGCCGCGAAGGTGTCGATCACCAGCAGGGTGAGGGTGTTGGCCTCGAGCGACCCGCCGGCGACGGGAGTCACCAGGACCCCAGCCAGCGCGGCGAGCGCCGCACCGACCGCCCAGGAGGCCATCGCGACCCGGTCGGGGTTGTAGCCGTTGAGCCGCAGCAGGTCGGGGTCGTCCACCACGGCCCGCATCGTCACGCCGACGCGGCTGCGCGTGAACAGCAGCCGCAGGCCGATCGCGAGGGCGCCGGCAGCGACCAGGCAGAGCAGCTCGTGGTAGCGGATCCGGACCCCGAGCAGCTCGAAGGAGCTCGCGTTGCCCCAAAGCATCTCCATCGACCGGGGCTCGGAGGGGTTCCAGATCCACTGGGAGAGGGAGACCATGCTGAGCAGCACGGCCACGGTCACCACGACCTTGGTCACCTCGGCGACGTCGCGCAGACCGTGCATCAGGGTGCGGTGCAGCAGCACCCCGGTCACCGGGCCGATGACCAGCACCACCAGGACGAACGCGACCGGGACGGGAACGCCCCAGCCCACGGTGAGCTGCCAGTACAGGAACGCCGAGAGCATCGCCTGCGCGCCGTGGGCGAAGTTGAAGACGCCCGACGTCGTGTAGGTGAGCACCAGGCCGGAGGCGGCGATCGCATAGACCGCGCCCATCACCAGACCGACCAGTGTGTAGGTCAGGAACAGGTCCACGAAGTCCCTCCCCGGGAACTACTTCAGGAACAACGTCAGCAAGCTCGGACGGTGGTGCGGGGCCCGGCCGCCGGCGGCGACCGGACCCCGCACCGATGAGGCGCTCAGCGCGACGGCGTCAGGACGTCGTCGGTGAGGTACTTCGTGGCGATCCGGTCCTCGGTCAGCTCGATGCCGCCCCAGGCCGACGCGGGAGCCTTCCGCTCCTCGGCGCAGAAGAACTCGCCCTTCTCCTCCGGGAAGATCTGCTCGTAGGCATCGCCCCTGACCTCGGTGAGGAGCCCGCAGACCGGGGTCCGGTTGTCGCCGGGGTTGCTCTCGGCGTGCAGACCGCCAGCAGTCCAGGCGGTGACCTGGGAGAGCCCGTCCACCATGCACTGGCGGGTGAGCTCGGAGCCGCAGTCCTTGGCGACCTGGGCCCAGAGCAGGAACGAGGAGGCCGACTGCATGCCGAGCAGCCCCTGCACGCCGCCCGTGGCGTCGAGGATGGAGATGTAGTCGGCCACGGCCGGGATCACGTCGGCGTTCTCGAACGGCTGGAACTGCATGCCGACCTTGACGCCCTCGGTGAGCTCGCCGACGTTGGCGTCGAGCACGGCGTCGAGGTACCAGGTCGCCTCGGAGCCCATGATCAGGTCGAGACCCTCCACCTTCGCGGCCTCGAGGAACGAGTAGATCGGCGGCGACGGCGGGGTGAAGGTGAACAGCGTGGTGACGCCGCACTCCTTGTACTTCTGGATGATCGCGCGGTAGTTGTCGCCACCGGCGGACTTCAGCCGGATGCCGCAGTCGGTGACGTCGCTGCCGACGCCCTCCCAGTTGTCGAAGTAGCGCTGCAGGCCCTGGTCGACGGCGGGCGAGTCACTGTTGACCATCCCGACCTTGGCGAACTCCGGGTACAGGTCCAGGAGAATCTCCTGGGTCGAGACGTTGAAGCCGTCGACCGGTCCGGGAATGCCCTGGTAGTGCATCGGGCCCATCGAGGCGGCCGGCGAGATCGTGAAGCCCGGGACGGTCGGCATGTTGCACTTGATCCGCTCCGGCTCGGCGTTCTCGTCGAGACCGAAGCCGTGGCCCACCATCATGAAGTCCTGCGCACAGGACTCCTTCATGACCTGGGCGGACTCGAAGATCGCGGCGTCGTACCGGTTGCCCTTGAGCTCACGACCGTTGATGCCGCCGAGGCCGTTGCACCACTCGATGAACGCGTCCATCGCGTCGCCCATCTCCTGGTTCAGGCCGGGCGTGGCCGGGTAGCCCTTGTCGTCGCCGTACCCGATCGTGATCGAGTCGTCGGTGACGCCCTGGTCGGTCGAGCCCTTGGCGTCGCCCTCGCCGCAGGGCGACTCCAGGTCGCCGAAGGTGTCGGTCGGCAGGTCGGCGGCGGCCGCAGTGGTCTCGCCGCCACCCCCCTCGCCGGGGTCGCTGCCTTCGCGGTCCGACGAACATGCCGGCGCGAGCAGCAGCATGCTGGCCGCTACGGCTCCCACCCGGGCCAGTCGCTGATAACGCATCTGTGTTTCTCCTCCCGAAGGCGACCGATGTGATCGCGGACACATCAAACCTCATCCAAGGTACTATGGGAATAGGTCATCGAGGTGCCAATGCGAAGATCGCACATCCGAGCGCCACACGGGCCGCTTTGCGTGATCCGGGTCACGCGAAATCCACCCGGGACAGACCACCTGGTCCAGATGCCGGGACGACGACCTGGGAGAGACTGTGGACGGCACGACGACCACGAACGGCACGAACGGCACGGAGGGCACCGGCCTCAGCGCGAAGGGGACCCGCCTGAACCGGCGGGGCCTGCAGACCCGCCAGCACGTGCTGCGGGTGGCGGTGAGCTGCCTGGCCACCGGAGGCCCGGAGTCGGTCAGCGCGAACCTCGTGGCCCGCCAGGCCGGCGTGACCTGGGGGACGGTGCAGCACCAGTTCGGCGACGTGGACGGGCTCTGGGCCGCGGTTCTCGACTTCGTGGCGGTCGAGGGCGGACCGATGCTCGACCACATGCCCGACCAGACCGACCTCGCCGAGCGCGTCGACGCCGTCGTCGAGATGCTCTGGCGGGCGCTGGACCTCCCGATCTCCCGCGCGATACACCAGCTGCGTACGGCGCTCCCCCAGGACCGCGGCGAGCTCGAGGTGGCCTTCCCCCGGACCGCGCGGGCAATCGCGGCCTGGGACGTGCACTGGGCGGGCGCGGTGGACACCGCCTTCGCCGGTCTCGACGTCGACCGGGTCCGGCTGGCGCGGGTACGGGCGATGCTGCCCGCCGCGATGCGCGGGCTCCGCGTCGAGCACGGGATGAGCACCTACCTCGACATCGAGGAGGCGCGCATCGGCCTGCGCGACGCGGTCACCGCCTACCTCTCGTCCTGAGCCTCGCGCTTCGCCTTCTTCCGCGCCGCCTTGGCGATGGTGTCCTCGACGATCGCGTTGATCCGCGAGCCGATCGGCCAGCCGGCGTAGTGGCACATCAAGATGACGATCTCGCGCAGCGCCTCGTCGTCAAGCTCACCGGCGGCGTGCGCGGCCGGGATCTGGATGGTCAGCACGTCCTGTCCCCCGGAGCCGGCGAGCAGGCCGATGAGGAGCAGCCGGCGGTCGCGGTTGCTGAGCCCCGGCCGGTTCCAGATGTCGGCGAACAGGTGGTCGGCGGTGTAGCCGAAGAAGTCGCCGGTGCCGTCGGTCATCTCGAACCCGTAGACCTCCTCCATCTTCTCCAGCCCGCGCCGCCGGGTCTCGGGGAGGTCGTCGAACTTGCCGGCTCCGTCGCTCACAGGCCCAGTCCCTTCGCCAGTCGTTCCCGCGCCATCCGCGCGAGGGGTACGTCGACGCCGAGGTCGTCGGCGAGCTCGATCGCGAAGCCGAGGTCCTTCTCGCCCAGCGCGACGACGTGCGTCATCACCCCGTGCCAGAAGTCGGCCGGGTCGATCGGTGCGGTGGTCTCGCGCAGGATGATCGCGCCGGCCCCCCCGGTGATCGCGTCGGTGTGCCGCACCACGGCGCCGAGGTCCTTCAGCGAGAGCCCGGAGGCCTCGGCCAGCCGCATCGCCTCCGTGGCGGCCGTGAAGGAGACGAAGTGCATCAGGTTGCGGGCCAGCTTGAACCGCGTGCCCGCGCCGATCTCGCCGGCGTGCACGACCTTGGCGCCCATCACCTCCAGGGCGGGCCGGGCCGCGGCGAACGCGTCGTCGGTGCCCCCCACCATGATCGCGAGCGTGCCCTCGGCCGCCCCGGTGGGGCCGCCGCTGACCGGCGCGTCCAGCACGCGTACGCCGTGCCGCGCGGCGACATCCTCGAGCTGCGCCGGCGTGCCGGGCGCGACCGTGGAGTGGATGACGACCGTCAGCCCCTCCCCTGCCGCCCCGAGCGCCTCGCCGAGCACCTCGCGCACCTGGTCGTCGTCGCGCACCATCACGCACAGCACCTCGACCGACGCCGCCAGCTCGGCCACGCTGCCGACCGCCTTCGCGCCGGCCGCCTCCAGCTCGGCCACGGGCTCGGGCGCCACGTCGTGGACCAGCAGGTCGAGCTCCGAGGCCGCGAGACGCAGCGCCATCGGCTTCCCGATCATCCCGAGGCCGACGAAGCCGACGGTGCTCATGCGCGGAACGTCTGTCCGCCGTCGACGGCGAGGATCTGACCGGTCACCCACGATGCCTCGTCGGAGAGCAGGAAGAGGCAGGCGCCGACCATGTCCTCGGGCTGGCCCATCCGCTTGAGGGCCAGGCCCTTGACCAGCTCCTTGGACGCCCCGCCGGCCTGCGTGCGGGTGGCCGCGGTGTCCGTGGGACCCGGCGCGATGGCGTTGACGCGGATCTTCATGCCCCCGAGCTCGTGGGCGAGCTGGTGGGTGAGCCCGTTCACGCCGACCTTCGCCAGCCCGTAGAAGCCGGAGTAGAGGTACGCCGCGGTGCTGGACTGGTTGACGATCGCGCCCGCCCCGCGCTGCTGCATGGCGGGGTACGCCGCCCGGGTCATCACCAGGACGCCGTCCATGTTGACCGACATGAACTTGCGGTAGTAGTCCCAGTCGACGCTGATCAGCAGGTCGAACTGCATGTCGCCGTAGATCGCGGCGTTGTTGACCAGCCCGTCGAGCCCGCCGTACACCTCGACGGTCCGGGCGACCGCGGCCTGGGCCGACTCGGCCGACGAGACGTCGGTGCGCACGAACATCGCCGTGCCGCCGGCCGCCTCGATCTCCTTGGCCACCCGCTCGCCGGACTCCTCGTTGAGGTCGGCCACGACGACCGACGCGCCCTCGGCGCCGAGCGCCTTGGCGTAGGCCTCGCCGATGCCCTGGGCGGCGCCCGTGACGATGACGACCTTGTTCTCGAAACGCATGTCTTCTCCCTAAGCCGGTTCGGCGATGGTCTTGGTCTCGAGGTACTCCTCGAACCCGGCGACGCCCATCTCGCGTCCCAGGCCGGACTGCTTGTAGCCGCCGAACGGCGCGTCCGGGCTGAACCAGACGCCGCCGTTCACCGCCAGCGTGCCGGTGCGGATCCGGGCGGCGACGGCCTTGGCGCGCTCCAGCGAGCCGGAGTCGACCGAGCCGGAGAGGCCGTACGCCGAGTCGTTGGCGATCCGGACCGCGTCGTCGTCGCCGTCGTGCGGGATGACGACGAGCACGGGGCCGAAGATCTCCTCCTGCGCCACGCGCGAGGAGTTGTCGAGCCCGGCGATGACCGTGGGCTGGATCCAGTAGCCGTCCTGGTCGATGACGGTGCCGCCCGTGGCGAAGGTGCCGCCCTCCTCGACCGCGAGGTCGAGGTAGGAGGCGACGCGGTCGCGCTGGACCTGCGAGATCACCGGGCCGCAGATCGCGCCGGGGTCGGCCGGGTCCTTGGCGCCGATCGACTCCATCGTGCTCGCGGCGACCTGCACCGCCTCGTCGTACCTGTCCCGCGGGACGACCAGGCGCGTGGTGATCGCGCAGCCCTGACCGGCGTGGATGCAGGCGGTGAACGCGGTCGCGCCGGCGACCGCGGCCACGTCGGCGTCGTCGAGGGCGATCGCCGCCGACTTGCCGCCGAGCTCGAGGAAGACGCGCTTCAGCGTCGGGGCCGCGGCGGCCATGATCGCCCGGCCCGTGTTCGTCGAGCCGGTGAAGGAGACCATGTCGACCCGGGGGTCGGAGGTCAGCTGGGCGGCGACCTCGTTGGAGCGCGGCGTGACGACGTTGAACACGCCCGCCGGGATGTCGGTGTGCTCCGCGGCCAGGCGGCCGAGCTCGGCCGCGACCCACGGGGTGTCCGGGGCGGGCTTGAGCACCACGGTGCACCCGGCCGCGAGCGCGGGGCCGACCTTCGCCAGGTTGATCTGGGTCGGGACGTTCCACGGCGTGATCGCGGCGACCACGCCGACCGCCTCGCGCCGCACGGTGCGCCGGGACTTGATCCCCATCGGCGCGGCGACGCCGAGGTCGGTCTCGAACTCGTAGGACTCCACGAGGTCGGTGACCCACTTCAGGCTCTCGACCGGGACGTCGAAGCCCGCGGCGCCCATCATGAAGCCGGGCATCCCGACCTCGGCGGTGGTCAGCGCCCGGAAGTCCTCGGCGTGGTCGAGGAGCGCCTGGTGCAGCTGCCGCAGGCAGCGCACCCGCAGCTCGGTGTTGGTCGACCAGTCGGTCTCGTCGAAGGCCCGGCGCGCCGCGGCGATCGCCGCCTCGACGTCGGTGGCGGTGCTGTCGGGCGCGACGCCGATCTCGGCGCCGGTCGCCGGGTTCAGGATCGGGTACGTCGCGCCGTCGCTCGCGCCGGAGAGCTTGCCGTCGACGAGCTGCTGGGCCGGCGGCGTGGCCAGGGCGCTCACGCGGACGGCTCCGCAGCCGTCGGCTCCACGAGGTAGCGACCCTCCTCGACCGGCGGCGGCCACACCGTCGAGGGCAGGTCGTTCAGGTGGTAGTGGCCGGGCACCCCGTGGCCGGAGACCTCCATCCGCTTGAGCAGCGTCTCGGGCGCCTTGCCGGACTTGAGGATCTCCACGAACGTGTGGGTGGTCGAGGGCATGTCGAACCAGTCGCGCTGCCAGGCGATCTTGATCTGCCCGTCGTCGAGCCCGCCGACCTGGCGCTCGACGCCGAACCAGCTGCCGCCGAGGCCGAGGATCTCGAACTCCTGGCCGGACTTGTCGTCGACGATCCCGGAGCGCTGCTTCCAGAAGCCGACGATCATCGACTTCTTCTCGTCGATGACCGCGACCTGGTAGTCGTAGTGCCAGCCGTCGAAGCCGTCCATCTCGATGCCGATGGCCCAGTCGCGGATCTGGTCGCGGCCCACGGCCATGAAGTGCTCGTCGACGGAGTACATCCAGCCGTAGGTGGCGTCCAGGGCGTACTCGTCGGCCATCACCCGCCAGTCGCCGGTGCGCTCGGCCTCGCGGTTCACCTCCAGCCAGGACTCCCAGAACTCCTCGATCTCGGCACGGGACAGCTCACTCATGGGTTTCCTCCTCGATGGCCAGCGCCATCGCTGGGCAGTACTTGACCGCGGCCGCGACCTGCGGGCGCAGCGATTCGTCGGGGTGCTCCTGGGTGAGGACCACCAGGTCGGTGTCCTCGTCGAAGGCGAAGACGTCGGGCGCCTCGCCGGTGCACATCTGGTGGCCCTGGCACAGGCCGAGGTCCGCCACGACCCTCATGGCGGGCTCACTTCCTCCGGCGCCGGTAGCGGACGGTGGCCGGCTGCTCGAGCTGGATGACCATCTTCGAGGTGTCGTCGCGGTAGCTCTCCGAGGGCTGGGTCATCTCGAACTCGAAGTCGCGCAGCAGCACCGAGAAGATCGCCTTCATCTGCATCATCGCGAAGGCGTTGCCGACGCAGCGGTGCTTGCCGGCGCCGAACGGGATCCAGGTCCAGCGGTTCTGCAGGTCGTCCTGGCGGGGGTCGAGGTAGCGCGAGGGGTCGAACTCCTGCGCCTTCGGGAAGTCCGGCTCGAGGCGGTTGGAGACCCGCGGCGAGGCGGCGATCACGGTGCCGGCGGGGATCGTGTAGCCGAGCAGCTCGAAGTCCTCGCGGACCAGGCGCATCAAGATGATCAGCGGCGGGTGCAGCCGCAGGGTCTCCTTGAACGCGGACTCCAGCACGGGGATCGAGCGCAGGGCCTGGAAGGAGACCTCCGAGCCGTCGGCGTACAGCTCGTCGAGCTCGGCCACGACGTCGGCCATCACCTCGGGGCGCCGCAGCAGCTCGATCATCGCCCACGACGCGGTGCCGCTGGTCGTGTGGTGGCCGGCGAACATCATCGAGATGAAGATGCCGGTGATGTAGTCGGCCGACATGTCCAGCGAGATCAGCACGTCGAGCAGGTCGCGGTCCTCCCGCGCGACCTTCCCGCGCTGCGTACGCCGGTCGATGATGTCCTGGACGAGCGCG
This sequence comes from Nocardioides dongkuii, assembly GCF_014127485.1. NCBI lineage: Bacteria > Bacillati > Actinomycetota > Actinomycetes > Propionibacteriales > Nocardioidaceae > Nocardioides > Nocardioides dongkuii. Next base: position 2,794,012 of record NZ_CP059903.1, read on the forward strand.
ACCAGCTGCACCCGCGCGGCGTCGCGCCGCTCGAAGCTCTCGATCTTGGCGTACGGGTCGACGTAGGCGATGGCGTCGGTGCCGCGCTCGAGCTCGTGGTAGTACTGCGCGAAGCGTCCGTCGAGCTCCTCGCGGAACGGCTTGCCGATCAGGCACGCGGACGTGGTGTAGATGGTCAGCTCGGCCAGGAAGTCGAGGAGGTCGATCTCGCCCTCGTCGTCCCAGTCGGCCACCATCCGGCGGATCTCGCCCTCGATGGTCTGGGCGTGCCCCCGCATCATGTCGCCGCGCAGCGCCTGGTTCTTCAGCATCTGCTGGCGCTCCTCGGGCGAGGCGTCGAAGACGACGCCCTCGCCGAAGATCGGCGTCATGAAGGGGTACGCCGCGGCCTGGTCGAGCAGCTCGTCGGGCGCCCGGAAGAACGCCTCGTTGGCCTCGGCGCCGCTGACCAGGACGACGTCGCGGTCGGCGAGGCGGAAGCGACCGACGTCGCCGCACTCCGCGCGGAGCCGGTCGAAGAGCCCGATCGGGTCGACCCGCATCTCCGGGAGGTGCCCGGTGCCGCGGATGATCTCGGGCACCTCGGGGCTCTGGTCGTCCAGGATCGTGGAGACCTCGGGGATGTCGGCCAGCAGTGCTTGGCCGTCGGTGCTGGTGACGCTCATGACGGGTCCTCCACGGACGCTTCGGGGGTGACTTCGATGAGGTTGAGGTGGACGCCCCGAGGCGCCGTGACGATGGCGGTGATGGCGTCGGCGATCGCCGAGGCGCGCAGCACGCGGGGGTGGCGGGCCAGGCCGAATCGGACCCACTGGGTGATGACGAACGCGGCGAGCTCCTCGTCCCAGTCCGAGCCGGCCTCGCTCTGGGTGGGTCCGGGGCGCACGATCGAGGCCCGGATGCCGGTGCCCTCGAGCTCCATCTGGAGCGCGTTCACCATGCCTTCGAGGCCCCACTTGCCGGCCGCGTAGGACGACATGAACGGGCGGGCGCGCACCGCCACGTCGGAGGAGACGAAGACCAGGTCGCCCCGCCGGCGCTCCGCCATGGCGGGCACGAACGCGTGCACCAGGCGGTGCGCGCCGACGAGGTTGACGTCGAGCTCGCGCGCGAACCGGGCGCTGTCCACCTCGTGGATCGCGCCGGGGCCCAGCTGGGCGGCGTTCGAGACCACGACCTCGATCTCGCCGAGGTCGGCACCGACCTTGGCGGCGAAGGTCTGCACCGACTCGTCGCTGGTGAGGTCCAGGGCGTGCGCGGACACCTCGCCGCCGGCCTCCCGGATCTGGTGGGCGAGCTCCTCGAGCTTGTCGACGCGCCGGGCGCCGAGCGCCACGGGGTGCCCCGCGGCCGAGAGCGCCAGCGCCGTCGCGGCGCCGATCCCGGAGGACGCGCCGGTGATGACCGCGGGGCGCCGGTCGGGGTGCACGGGCTTGGGCATCAGCGGGTCTCCATCCGCACCGGGACCGAGGCGAAGCCGCGGACGTTGATGGAGTGCACCCGCACCGAGAGGTCGTGGTCGACCTCGACGTGGCGGACCCGGCGGACCAGCTCCCGCAGCGCGATCTGGGCCTCCAGCCGCGCGAGGTTGGCCCCCAGGCAGAAGTGCCGGCCGCCGCCGAAGCTGAGCAGCTGGGCGACCTCGTCCTTGTCCCGGAAGATGTCGTAGCGGTCGGGGTCGGAGAAGACCCGGTCGTCGCGGTTCGCGGCGCCGAGCACCAGCAGCACCTTGGACCCCTGCGGCGCGACCTTGCCGTGCAGCTCGACGTCGGCGAGCAGGTGCCGCGCGACCATCTGGCTCGAGGTGTCGTAGCGCAGCGTCTCCTCGATCCACGGGACGACCAGGTCGTCGGGCTGGGCGGGGTCGGCGAAGACCCGGTCGTACTGCTCGGGGTGCCGGGTGAGGTGGAAGAGCGCGTGCCCGAGCAGCTTGGTCGTGGTCTCGTTGCCGGCCACCACCATCAGGAAGAGGAAGGCGATGATCTCCTCGTCGGTGAGCCGGTCGCCGTCGATCTCCGCGGCGAGCAGGGCGCTGGTGAGGTCCTCGGTCGGGCGCTTCTTGCGCTGCTCGACCATGTCGGCGTAGTAGACGACCAGCTCGAGGCTGGCCTCCATGCCGGCCTGCGGCACGTCGTGGACGCCGGGCTCGCGGTGCACGACCAGGTCGGCGAGCCGGCGTACCTCGATCCGGTCCGCCTCGGGCACGCCCATCATCTCGGAGATGACGTCCATCGGGAGCCGGCCGGCGAAGTCGGTGATCCAGTCGAAGGTGCCGCGCTCGAGGCACTGGTCGAGGTAGTGGTCGGTCAGCTGCTGGATCCGCGGACCGAGCTCGCGCACCCGGCGGGGCGTGAAGCCCTTGGAGACCAGCGAGCGCAGCCGCTGCTGGCGCGGCGGGTCCATGCCGAGGAACGACATCACCTTGTGCGCGTCGGGACCCCAGGCGCTCTTGTCGATCGAGACGCCCATCGCGTTGGAGTAGGTGCCCTCGCTGCGCATCGCCTGCTGGATGTCGGCGTGCCGGGTCAGCACCCAGAAGTCGTGCTCGGCGTTGTGGTGCAGGGGGTCCTCGTCGCGACAGCGCCGGTAGACCGGGTAGGGGTCCTCCTGGAAGGCGTAGTCGTAGGGATCGAAGACGATCGGAGTGCTCTGGAGGAGACTCATGTGTTGCCTCTCATGATCACGGCGACGACGGCGTCGAGCCGCTCCTTCATCTCGGTGTAGCCCAGCAGCCCCATCCCGGACTGGAGCAGCGCACCGGAGAACGCCAGCGCGATGGCCTCGACGAGCGCCGGGTCGGCGTCCTCGCCGAGCGCGGACCGGAACCGGCCCACCAGCTCCGCGCCGATCCGGAGCCGGAGCCGCTCCACGTCGGGGTCGGACCCGAGCAGCGCCGGCGTCACCGCGGCGGCCAGCTTCGGGGCCGAGGCCAGCTGCTCGGAGAGCCGCTCGATGACCGAGCGGACCCGGGCGAGCGGGGTGTCCCCCACCGGGCCGGGGTGCTCGTCCTCGGTCAGGAACCGCCAGAACAGCTCGGCGAACAGGTGGTTCTTCGAGGCCAGGTAGGTGTACGCCGTGGCCGGGGACACCCCGGCGCGCAGGGCGACGCTGCGCACCGTGAGCGCCTCGTGGCCGACCGCCTCCAGCTCTTCCCGTCCGGCGGCCAGCAGCCGCGCGGCGGTCTCGGCCTGCCGGGGGTTCAGGCTCTGCCGAGGCGAGACGGACACATGGCTGGACACCTGTCCAGTGTGTCCTGCGCCCGCCGGGAGCGCAAGACCCTCCGCCAGATCGGCTGGGGCTCAGCCGCGGGCCTTCCCCGGGTTGACGGGGAGCCGGTCGAGGGCGGCGGGCCGGACCCCGCGCCAGGCCTCCAGCACCGGGGCGAGCTCGGTCGGGGTGGCGCCGTGCAGGACCACGCTGTCGGCCCCGGCGTCGAGCTGGTCCTGGATGCGTGCGGCGCAGCTCGCCGCGTCGCCGGTGGCCGAGGCGGCCAGCCAGTCGGCGGGCAGCACCTCGTCCCGGAGGTAGCGGAGGTCCTCGGTGGTGCCCACGGCGTCGAAGGCGCCCTGGTGCCCCCGGACCAGCTCGTCCTCGCGGAACCGGTCCAGGACGGCCGGGTCCCACCCGTTCGCCTCGACCAGCACCGCGCCGTACCCCTGCAGGTAGGTCGCGAGCCGGCCGACCAGCTTGCGCAGCCGCAGCTCCTCGGGCAGCGAGTCCTGGACGGTCGCCAGCACCGACCAGACCCGGACCGACGCGGGGTCCCGGCCGGCCTCCTCGGCGGCGCGGCGGACCGTCGCGACGGACCGGGCGACGGTCTCGTCGGTCATGAACGTGTGCAGCACGACGCCGTCGGCGAGGCGTCCCGCGAGCTCGAGGCTGCGGGGGCCGATCGCGGTCATCAGGATCGGGATGTCCTCGTCGAAGGAGCTGTCCTGGGAGAGGTAGGGGTAGGCCCCCGCGGGCCCGTCGTGACCGACGACCGCCCGGCCGTGCCAGAGGTCGCGGTAGATCCCGACGGCGTCGGTCAGCTGGGCACCGGTCACCCGGGGCAGCCCCATCACGTCGAACAGCACGCCGAAGCCGCGGCCGAGCCCGAAGGCGTACCGGCCGCCCGACATCCGGTGCGCGGTCGTCGCCATCGTGGCGGTCACCAACGGGTGCCGGGTGTTGTGGTTGGTCGCCGCGGTGCCGATGCCGAGCCGCTCGGTCACCGCCGCCACCGCGCCCGCCATGACGCCGGCGTCCTTCACGTTGAACCGCTCGGACAGGAAGATCGACCCGATGCCGAGCTCCTCCGCCAGGCGCGCCTCGCCGACCAGGTCGCGGGGGTTGTCGGTGTGCCCGGCGAGGCCGTAGCACCCGATCTCCGGCATCACGGCGTTCGCCATCTCGGTCTCCTCCTGCCCCGGGCGGATCCTCTGCTGGACACCTGTCCGGACGACGGCCAGACAGTAGGGGCGCCCGAGACCGGGCGCAAGGACTCCGGCCCGCCGGACCCGGCTTTCGTTACACCCGCGCAATGCAGCCCACCACGGCCCGACACACGGGCCGCCTAGGAATGGGCGTCCTCCTCCCCCGCCACGAAAGGCGCGCTCCTCCATGTCCCTTCGCCACCTCGGACGCCGCACCGTCCGCCTCGCCGCCGCCCCGGTGGCCGCGGCGGTCGGCCTCGGCGTCCTCGCGGTCACGCCGCCGGCCCAGGCCTTGACCAACCTGACGACGGCCAACGGCGCCAACGTCTTCATCAACGACGCGCGCCGTCCGGGGCTCGACACCGGATCGATCCGCAACGTCTCGGGCTCGCGGATGGAGGGGTTCGGCAACATCTTCGTGCACGTCGACGCGCCCGCGGGCGAGGAGCCGCGGATGAACGACGAGATGATGCGCGGCTTCGGGCTCACGGCCGGCGCTCCGGGCTCCTACCGCTCGACCCGGTCGGTGCGGCTCGGTGACGTCCTGCTGAGCCGCAAGGTCCAGGTCACGACCGCCACGAACACCACGAGCTTCTTCGACACCTTCACCAACACCGCGACCGAGCCGGTCACGCTCGAGGTCTCCTTCGGCGGCTCGCTGGGCTCCGGCTTCACCACCCCGGCGACGGGGACCCCCAGCCCGAACAAGGCGACCGTGAGCGCCTCGAGCAGCGGCGACGCCGCCGTCGACCCGGCCGACACCTGGATCGCAGCGACGACGCCCGGCAACACCCGGCCCACCGGCGTCGTGACCGGGTCCGGCGTGGACGAGCTGGGCGACCAGCAGTCCGACCCCTTCGCCACGGCGTACGTCCCGACCGGCAGCCGGTCCAACGACCTCGGGTTCGTGCGCGAGCTGACCGTCGAGCCGGGCGAGACCGAGTCGCTGGTCCAGTACGTCGTCGTCGGCGCGCTCGGCGACACCACCCAGATCGCCACCGACACCGCCGGGCTGGCCGCGGCGCCGGACTTCTCGACCCTCACGCTCGACGAGATCTGCACGCTGCAGAACTGGGACATCTCCGCCTACGACGCCGCCTGCGCCGGCGCCGAGCCGCTGGACCTGCCCGCGGCCGACCCCGAGGCGGAGACCACGACCGAGGTCGCCTACGACGTGACCGGCAAGACCATCGCGGACCTGCAGGCCGCCATGGTCGCCGGCGAGGTCACCTCGGTGGAGATCACCCAGGCCTACCTCGACCGGATCGAGGCCTACGACGACGGCGCGCTCGGCTTCCACTCCTTCATCACCGTGGCCAAGGACGCCGTCGCCCAGGCGCTCGCCGCGGACCGGGCCCGCGCCGCGGGCCGCACCGGCGACCTCCTTGGCGTCCCGATCGCGCTCAAGGACCTCTACGACACCAAGGACATGCCGACCTCGGGCGGCACCCTGGCGCTGCGGGACTGGCAGCCCGGCGCGGACGCCTGGCAGGTCGCGCGGCTGCGGGACGCCGGCGCCGTCATCATCGGCAAGACCAACCTCTCGGAGTTCGCCAACTCCGGCTCGTTCAGCGAGAGCGGCTTCAAGCAGACCTGGAACGCGCTCTACCCGTCCAAGACCTCCTTCGGCTCCAGCGGCGGCTCGGCCACGGCGGTCGGGGCGGACCTCGCCGCGGCGGCCATGGGCACCCAGACCGGCGTCTCGCTCTACGCGCCGGCGACCGGCGCCGGCCTCGCCACGTTCCGCGGCACCGACGGCCTCACGAGCACGAACGGCGTCATGCCGCTGACCTGGGCCACCGACTACGCCGGCCCGATGGCGAAGTCGGTCACCGACCTGGCCTCGATGCTCGACGCCACGGCCACCCGGACCACCGGCAACAACCCCGACGACCTGCTCACCTCCCGCGTCGACAACAGCCTGCGGCCCGCGGAGTGGAAGTCGGCCCTGCGGACCGACGCCCTGCGCGGCAAGGCCGTCGGCTACATCCCGTCCGCCTTCCGGTCCAGCGCGATCACCGACGACGACGCCGGCCAGGTCGCCCTGGAGCAGGCCAGGACGGCGATCGAGGCCGCGGGCGGAAGGCTGGTCCCGCTCGCCACCGGGCAGACCGCCCCGCCCGCACCCACCGGGAGCTTCCCCACCACGGGCAACGCGGGTGCCGAGGGCTGGGAGCGCTACATCGCCGAGCAGCGGCCGGCGACGTTCCCGTACACGACCGAGCAGCTCATGGAGCACCCGGCGAACCTGCCGTACAACGTGTCGGGCAACTACACCGCCCAGCCGATGGACGACGCCAGCGTCACGAACCTGCTGGCCCGTCGCGATGCGTACAAGGAGAGCGCCGATCGCTGGATGACCACCGCCTTCGGTGAGTCCGCGGAGGCCATCACGCCGGTCGACGCGGTGATCTACCCCGGCTTCCTGACCAGCGCCGGCAACAACGACGCGTCGTCGGCGATCTTCAGCTCCGACCGCGCGTCGGGCGTCATCACCCAGACGGCGGGCCTGCCGACGGCCGTCCTGCCGATCGGGACGAGCGCCGAGGGCCAGTCCAACAGCGTCCAGATCGTCGGCCGGGCCTGGGACGACGCCGAGGTGCTGGGCATGGGGTACGCCCTCGAGCAGCAGGCGAAGGCCGGGATGCGCACCGAGCACGCCCCGGCACTGTCCTGGAGCGGTCCGGCCGCGTCGGTCACCTCGCTGACGCTCGCCCGCACGGCCACGACGTACGGCACCGCCACCACGGCGACCGTGTCCGTGGCGTCCGACCCGTCAGCGCGGGGCACCGTCTCGGTGGAGGTCGCGGGCCGCACGGTCAGCGGCACCCTCGAGGGGGGCACGGCCACCGTGACCCTGCCGAAGAACCTGCCCGTCGGCACGCACCTGGTCACCGCGACGTACGCCGGGTCCACGACCGTCGCCGGCAGCGCGGCCACCGCCACGCTCAAGGTCGCCCGCGCGGCCCCGTCGGTGTCCGTGCGGCTGGTGAAGAAGAAGGTGAGCGTCGACCAGCGGGCGAAGCTGAAGGCGCGCGTCTCCGGCATCTCCTCCGCACGCGCCACGGTGCTCGTGTACGACGGCGGCCGCGTCATCCGCACCACGAAGGTCCGCGGCAGCCGCACGGTCGTGCTCCCCCGTCTCGCCGCGGGCACCCACCGCCTCCGCCTGCTCGTCGTCGCCGGCGAGGAGTACGAGGCCGCCTGGAGCAAGCGGGTCACCCTCCGCGTGACGCGGAGGTAGCCGCCCCGTCGAGTGACGCGGAATGGCCGCTCTTCAGCCCGATCGGCAGCCATTTCGCGTCACTCGACGCTCGTCGTCGCCACCGTGGGACCCTGAGCGCATGAAGGCGATCGGGTGCGTCGCGGTCGTCGGCGTGCTCGCCGTGGGCGGGTTGGCTACGACCACCACTCCGTCAATGACCGGAACTGGTCACCCGGCGACCCCGCCACCGCGTGCGTCGACCCGGACGACCCGCGGCGCCACGTCGTGTCGATGTTCAAGCCCTGCGGCGAGGAGAGGATCAGCGGGAACTTCATCAAGGACGCCACCCCCCGGCCGGCACCTGAGCCCCAGCGCTGACCTGGGTCGCGCCGCGACGGGGAGCCCGGCTAGATGGGCCTGAGGACTGCGACCAGGAAATCGGACTCCGCACGCCACGGTCGCAGGTCCCACGTGGACAGCAACAGGTCTGGCTCGAACCCGGCTCGGCCGGCATCGGTCAGGAACTCGGAGAACTCGTAGCCGCGGCCGGCCCCGAAGCCGATCACGACACGACCTTCGGCATGGACGTGCCTCCTCAAGCGCCGCAGCACCTCATCGCGGGTGCTCGGCGCCAGGAACGTCATCACGTTCCCGGCACACACGATGGCGTCGAAGGGCTCCGTGACACCGTGGGCCCGGAGGTCGAGCTCGGCCAGGTCCTCGACGATCCAGCGAGGGCCGGGGTGGTCCTCGCCAGCCGCCTCGATCAGCACCGGGTCGACGTCGACGCCGACCACGTCGTGCCCGCGCCGGGCCAGCTCGGCACCCACGCGACCGGGGCCGCAGCCTGCATCGAGGATGCGCGCCCCACGCCCCACCATCGCGTCGATCAGGCGCGCCTCGCCGGCCAGGTCGTGACCGGCTGCGGCCATCGAGCGGAACCGCTCGACGTACCAGGACGAGTGGTCCGGGTCTGCCGCCACCTGCTGCATCCATGCGCTCTGCTCCACCATGTCTGCATTGTCCCGCGTGGACCCACGGAGGCTCCGGCCGCACCGACTCAGCGAGCATCGACGCAGCGCCGGCGTATCGTCGAGCCCGGTAGGGGTCCACCACTCCGGCGCCGGTGGACCGAGTCACGTGGAGCCGGACCAGCTCGGGTACGTCGCGGCGCGGCCGAGCGGGAGGGAGTCCCGTGCCGACGACGTCATCCGAGAGGCCCGGGCTGCCGCGGGGCCTGGTCGTGCTGCTGGGGCTCGCGGCGGCGTTCCTGGTCATCTCCGGCATGCGCACCTCGGCCGGCCTGATCGGTCCCGCCTTCCTCGCCCTGGTCCTCACCATCGCCGTGCACCCGCTGCGGGTCAGGCTGGACCGCCACGTGTGGGGCTGGGCGTCGACGGTGCTGTGCCTGCTGCTGGTCACCGCCGTGATGATCGGGCTGGCGGTGTCGATCGTGGCGGCCACCGCCAAGTTCGCCACGCTGCTCCGCCGGTACGAGGACGACTTCAACGACATGGTCTCGGACGGGATCCGCCTGCTCGAGCGGGCGGGGGTCTCGACCGAGCAGATCCGGAACGTCGGGGACGGGCTGGACCTCGGCAAGGTCGTGGGTGTGGCCACCGATGCGCTGTCCGACGTCTACGGGCTGGTCTCCGGCCTGGTCCTCATGCTGGCGCTTGTGCTGTTCATGCTGGCCGACGGACGGACGTTCTCGGATCAGCTCGCCGCCGCGGGCCGGGGACGCCCCGACCTGGTCGCCGCCCTCCGCAGCTTCGCCCACGACACCCGGCGGTACCTGCTCGTCTCCACGGTCTTCGGCCTGATCGCCGCTGTCCTCGACACCGTCGCCCTGGAGCTCCTGGGCGTCCCGGATCCGTTGCTGTGGGGGCTGCTGGCGTTCCTCACCAGCTACATCCCCCACGTCGGGTTCCTGATCGGGCTCGTGCCGCCCGCCGTCCTCGCCCTGCTGGAGGGCGGCCCCGGTCTGCTGCTGGCGGTCGTGCTGATCTACCTGGGGGTGAACTTCGTGATCGGCTCGGTGATCCATCCCCGGGTCGTCGGCAACACGGTCGGGCTGACCTCCACCCTCACCTTCCTCTCCCTGATCTTCTGGGCAGGCGTGATCGGTCCCCTCGGCGCCATCTTGGCGGTCCCGCTCTCGATCCTGGTCCGGTCGCTGCTGGTCGACGCCGACCCGGCCAGCCGGTGGCTGTCCCCGCTGGTGGCCAACCGGGAGCCCGGCTAGGTACGCGAGGGCGCCCACGCTGCGGACTCATCGACAACAGGGCCGACGGTGCGTGCTGCCACCGTCGGCCCTGCTCGCACCGCCCAGGGTCAGCGAGTGACCCTGATCGTCCGCGTCGTCGTGTCCGAACGGACGTAGCGGCTGCCCTGGTAGGAGACCCGCAGCGTCGTGGCGCCCGGCCTCGTGCCCCTCGGCACCCGGATCCTGACGGTGGCGACCCCGTTCCTGAGCGCCTCGGTCTCCGTCGCAGCATTGCCGGGCCGGAGCGCGACCCTGACGTCCCCGGTCGGGGTCACGCCGTCGACCTTGACCCGCACCTTCACGGTGAGGACCGTGCCCGCCTCGACCCTCGACGCCGCGGAGGCGACCACCTCGGCGCGGGCCTTCTTGACCCTCACCACCGCGGTGGCCGAGCTCGGGGCGTACTGCTCGGTGCCTGCGTAGCGCACCGCGAGCCGCCTCGTGCCCGGGCGCAGCGTCCTGGCCGGGAGCGACAGCGTCGCCCGCCCGCGCCGGTCGACCGTCGCGGTCACCGTGCGGCCGCCGACCCGGGTCGAGACGACACCGGCGTCGGCGCCGACCACGGTGACCCGGAGCGAGCCGGTCCGGCCGTAGACGACGATGGCGTCGGCCACGATGACGGAGGTCTCCGTCGGCTCGACGACCGATCCGTCGGTGAACGTCCAGCTCTCGACGTCGAACAGCTGGTCCTCGCCCTCCCCGGCGTAGCGGAAGAACAGGTCCTGGACGCCGGCGAGCGCGCCGGCGGGGAGCTCAGCCGTCACCTCGGTCCACTCGTCCCCTCCCGCCGGCACCGCGATCGTGCTCAGGACGCTGGCGGCGTCCGCCGGGTCCGGCGAGGTGCTGACGGTGATGGTGCCGCCGGCCCGGGGCAGCACGCGCGCCGTGATGCCGGTGGCGCCGGCCTCGCCGAAGTCGACGCCGGCCAACGACGTCCAGTCACCGTCGTGCACGCTGGTGAGCTTGGGCGTCGGGGTCTGCCCCTCGAAGGTGGCGGCGCCGACGTACCCCTGGCGGGTCCCGGCCTGCCAGGCGATGGTCTCCGCGGAGATCGGGCGGGCGTACGGGTCGAGGGCCTTCAGCTGCCCGGGACCTTCGTAGGTGCCGACGACCTCGGTGATCGTGCCGTCCTCGGCGATGGTGACGGGATCGATGTGCGCGTTCCGGAAGCCGGCCGTGTTGCCCTGTCCCTGGAGCGCCAGGTCGAGGGTCTGGGCGTGGTAGGTCAGGTACCAGTCGTCCTGGAACTGGAAGAACGCGTGGTGGTTGTTGCCGCCGACGCCGAAGAACCGGTTCTGGTTCGGGAAGACCAGCTCGGGCGCCGACCACGGGCCCATGGGGCTCTGGGACTCCATGACGACGATGTCGCCGCGGCCGAGGCCGGGGACGGTGTGCGAGAAGTTGGTGCAGTAGGTGTAGTAGTAGGTGTCGCCCACCTTGTGGATGCCGGAGTCCTCGAAGATCGCCGGGGCGTCGATCAGCTTCGCCTCCCCCTGAGTGCTGACCATGTCGTCGCCGAGCCGGATGACGCGGGCGGTGTCGGGGTCGTTGGCGCCGCCGTCGGTGGTGGGCACGCCGCCGCCGAAGTAGAGGTAGGCCTCACCGTCGTCGTCGACCAGCACGGCCGGGTCGAAGAGCCACACCACGTCGGTCGCGTCGGGGTCGGTGTTGCCCCGGACCCCCGGGGTGTCGAAGCCGACGAGCGCGCGGTCGAGCGGGGAGGTGAAGGGGCCGACCGGGGACTCACCCTGCAGGACCCAGATCCCGCCGGCGCTGTTCGCGAAGTAGAGGAAGAACTCGTCGGACCCGTCCCCGTCCACGTCCTTCGCGGTCGCTGCGGGGGCCCAGGAGTTGGCCGGCCGCGGCGTGGCGTTGCGGGTGATGCCGTCGGGCCCGGCGGCGTTGATGGACCCGTGGTTGGTCCAGTTCATCATGTCGGCGCTGGACCACACGTTGATCTGGTTGATGGACCCGTAGTTGTTGTCCTCCCCGGTCTGCAGGTACTCCGGCCACTCCTGGGTGTCGTTGGTGGAGTAGACGTAGGTGCGGCCCTGGTACTCCATCGCCCACGGGTCGGCGCCGAAGTTCTGCGTCACCAGCGGGTTGCCGCGGCGCGAGGCGGCGTCGGTGCCGGGGGTCTTGGCGAAGGCCCCGTAGCTGCCCTCCGCCGTGTTGTCGTTGCGCTCCAACGGATCGGCGACCGGCTCGGGGTCCGTGCCGTCACCCTCGGCGGTCTTCACGAAGCTGACGTCGTCGAGGAGGAACGAGCCGGGGTAGGCGCCAGCGGGCAGGTCGTAGGTGTTCTCGACGTAGAATTGGTAGTTGGTCAGGCTCCGGCCGGTGGGCACGGTGACCTCACCGGACACCTCCGTCCACTGGTCGCGGGGGACGGACGCGTTCACGAGGACGACGTACTGCGCGCCGCCCTCGGCCGAGCCGTAGTCCACCGTGCCGTTGAACGTGACCGGCGAGGAGGAGGCGGCGTCGGTGTACTTCACCTTGAACGAGACGTCGTACGTCGCGCCGGCCTCGACGGGGAGCCGTTGGAGGGCCCCGCTGACCGAGTTGGGGCGGTCGGAGACCAGGAGACTGCCCTGACCCGTCGCCCTGTCCTCGGTGGTGCGCGCGACGGTCGCTCCCCCGCGGCCGACCCAGGGGGCGACCGCGGTGTCCTCGAACCCGCCGTTGGTGACGATGTCCTCGCCGATCTCCGCCGCCTGGGCGGCGCTGGGGGTGACGAAGGTGAGCGCGAGCGCTCCCCCCGTCGCCAGCGCCACCATCGCGGAGACCAGTCGTGTCCTTCTCATGCGCATGCCGAACCCTTGTCGTCGGAGGGGTGTCGTGCGGGGTCGCTGATCGCCGGGGGTGTCGGTCGCGGCAACGCGTCCGACGATGTGACGAGTGCCACAGATGTTAGCCCTCACATCCCGCCAGTCAAGGGCTGGACGCGGGAGGGGACGTTCAGATTGTGAGCGCTCACATCATGGCGCTGGCGACTACCGGCGAGCCCGGGCCGCGTGGTCCACCAGGACGGAGGCGACCTCCCGGGCCGCGGACACGGGGGCGCCGGCCGCCCCGGGGCGCAGGCGCATGGCCAGGTGGCCGGAGACAACCAGGAGGACGGCCTCGGCGAGCTCCCCCGCTCGGGGGCCGGCCACCGGCTCGGCGAGCGTCTGCAGTCGGACCCGGAGGGAGTCGCTGTCCTGGCGCACCGCGGCAGCGAGGACGGGCGGCGGGTCGGCGTACCCGGCGGCGGTCCCGAGGAAGGCGCACCACCGGGCGCCGTCGTCCCGCGCCTCGAACTCCTCGAGCGCGTCGAAGACCGCCAGCAGCCGCCCCCGGTCGGTGGCCGCACGCGCGACGGCCGCGTCCCAGGCGTCGAGCCACTCGCGGTGCCGACGGTCGAGGGCCGCGGCGACGAGCTCCTCCTTGCTCCCGTAGGCGCGGTAGAGGGTGGCCGGCGAGACGCCCGCCCGCTCGAGGATCCGGTCGACCGGCGCGGTCGTGTCGCCGCCGGCGAAGACCACCTCGTCGGTGGCGTCCAGCAGTCGGTTCCGGGTGGAGTCGCGGGTGCCCACACCTGGGACTCTATGCTGACGAAGTGAAACGGTCGTTATCGTTCGAGGTCGACCGCGAGCTCGCCCTCGTGGTCGCCGGCACCTGCCTGATCGCCGGCACGTACGGGCTCGTGCGTCTCGCCTACGGCCTGTTCCTGCCCGACATCCAGGCGTCCGTGCCGATGAGCTCCGCGGCCGCGGGCCAGGTCTCGTCGGGGGCGTCGGCCGCGTACTGCGTCGGGGCGCTCGCCGGGCTCGTCGCCGGCGGCCGACCCCGGCTGCTCGTCCTCGGCGCGGTGGCGACCGCGGCCGCGGGGTCGATCGCCATGGCGGTGGCGACCACCACGACGGTCCTCGTGCCGTCGGCCGTCCTGGCCTCGGCCGGAGCCGGGCTCGCCTCCCCCGGCCTGGTGGCGGTGGTGGGACGGAACCTCTCCGCTGCCCGGGTGGGCCGGGCGCAGGCGACGGTGAACGCCGGCACCGGCCCGGGCCTCGTGGTCGCCGGGCTGCTCGCGCTGCTCCTCCCGGACTGGCGCGTCGGGTTCGCGACCAGCGCAGTGCTCACTGCGACGGCGGGCGCCGCCGTCCTGCTCCTCGACCGCCCGGGACGTACGCCGGCCCAGGTCGACCCGCCCCCGAGCAGCGGCCGGTGGCTCGCGGCCCTGCTCCGACCCGCCGTCGGGGCGTTCCTGCTCGGCGCGGCCTCGGCGACCGTGTGGACCTACGGCCGGGCGCACCTGGTCTCGTCGGGGACCAGCGACTCCGCGTCCGTGCTGGCCTGGATCGCCCTCGGGGTCGGGGGCACCGCGACCGTCCTGACCGCGCCGGCGCTCGCTCGACGCCCCGCGCCCCGCGCCTGGCTGGTCACCACCGGTGCCGTGGCCCTCGCGATCGCGGTGCTCGCCATCCCCGGGCCGCTCCCGGTCGCGGTCCTCGCGTGCGGCGTCTTCGGGTGGGCGTTCGTGGCCGCGTCCTCCGCCCTCATCGCCTGGACCGCCGAGCTGGTCCCGCTCCGGGCGGCGAGCGGCACGGCGGCCGTCTTCATCGCCCTGGTCCTCGGGCAGGCGGCCGGCTCCTCGGCCGCCGGGAGCCTCGCGGACCTGGCCGGGCTGCCGGTCACCTTCCTGCTCGCCGCCGCCGTCTGCGTGCTCGCCGCGGGGTGTGGCGGGCTCCGATCCGTCCTGCCGGCGCTCCCGAAAGTTTCATCGGTCGGCCGATGAACCTCACGCCTGGACGACGAACCTTTGCCGTCCGAGCGTGAGCTTCGTGGCGGATCGGGTCAGGCGTCGACCCGCGGACGGCGGCGCGCCGGCCGGCGGATGACCGAGCCCGGCTTCGACGCGAGGAGCGGGTCGAAGTCCTCGGTGATCTCCGTCAGCCGAGCCTCGTCGACGAAGACCGCGCCGTCGCGCACCTCCTGGAACAGGTCGCGACCGAGTACGGCGCCGGCCGTGCCCATGCCGCCGTGGATCGTGGCGTTGATGCCGAACATGTGCTCGGTGCTGCCCCCTGCCAGGAACAGGCCCGGGAGGTGCGTGGTGACCCGCGGCCGGAACGGGCCGAGGTTCTTCAGCAGCGGCGCGATCCCGTAGCAGGAGCCGTCGGTGGTGAGGGTGAAGCGCTCCTGGGTGATGGGCGTGGACGCCTCGCAGAAGACCATCCGCTCCCGGAGGTCGGGGATCATCAGCTCGGCGGTGTCGAGCACGCGCTGGGTGAGCTCCTCCTTCAGCTGGAGGTAGCGCTCCTCGCGGCCGTAGGCCCCGCCGTCGGCTGGGCCGGACTCCACGTTCCAGAAGGCGTGCTCCTTGGGCGCCCAGCTCACGAGCTCGAGCGTCGAGTAGCCCGGGGGTGCCGAGTGCGTCCCCTCGGGGTCCTTGGCGGTGGGGCAGCTGATG
Source organism: Nocardioides dongkuii (assembly GCF_014127485.1). Classification (NCBI taxonomy): domain Bacteria; kingdom Bacillati; phylum Actinomycetota; class Actinomycetes; order Propionibacteriales; family Nocardioidaceae; genus Nocardioides; species Nocardioides dongkuii. The sequence goes on from NZ_CP059903.1 coordinate 2,809,350, forward strand.
CCCACCGGCATCCGCTCGGGACAGCGGCCGGCGGCGACCTCGCGGTAGTAGCCGTCGACGTCGTTGGTCGGCCAGACCCAGGCGAGCGGCGGCGTGTCCCGCTCGCGCAGGTCGACGTCGAGCGCGACGTACACCGCGAACATCGGCAGCGTCATCTCCAGGTTCGCCAGCCTGCGCCGCAGCCGTCGGGTCAGGTGCTCCGCGCCGACCAGCTCGGCCCAGGTCTTCTTGAAGTCGGCCGCGGAGACCACGACCTCGGAGCGGATCTCCTCCCCGCCGCGGAGCCGGACGCCGACGGCGCGGCCGTCCTCGATGAGGATCTGCTCGACCCGGGCCTTGGTGCGGACCCGGCCGCCGTGGGTCTGGACCACGTCGGTGAGGTGCGCGCCGATGACCTGGCCACCGCCCCGCGGGTAGTAGGCGCCGGCCTGCAGGTAGTGGTGGAGGAAGCCCGCGTGCATGGCGGTCGGCGTCCGGTGCGGGGGCCAGGTGTAGTCGCCGTTCTCGGCGAGGATCACCGCCTGCGCGTCGGTGCTGAGTCCGCACGCGGCCATCAGCGTCGTGATCGGCCGCACCCCCCAGCGCAGCAGCGCGAACGGACGCCGCCGCGGCCGCTCGCGGGTGGCGATGGTGCGCATCACCGTGACGCAGCGGCGCAGGCCCGCCTCCTCCTCGGGGAAGGCCGCGACCAGCCGCTCGAGGTAGGTGTCCCAACCGGTCGGCGTCTGGAACGTCGTGCCCGGGATCATGATCTGGCAGTGGCCCTCCGGGCGCTGGCGCAGCCAGTTGATCCGCTCGGTCAGCGCCAGGCCCGCGAGAGCGGTCTGCATCCGGCCGCCGGGGCCGCACTCGCCGACGTAGTGGGTGCCGACGTCGAACTCGAACTTGTTGCCCGCGCGGCGGAAGACCTGGGTGCTGCCGCCGACCACCTGGTTGGCCTCCAGCACCAGCACCCGCTTGCCGTTGGCCGCGAGGTACGCCGCGCAGGTGAGGCCGCCCGGTCCGGCCCCCACGACCACGACGTCCCAGGTCTCGGGGGCGGCCAGGGGGCTCGGCGTCGGGGGCGTCGTGGTCTGCGTCATCACGGTCGCTTTCGGGGAAGGCAATCTGGAGTCAGACTCCAGTCAACCACGTCACGCGGACGGCGGATCGAGGATCAGGCCCTCCAGCAGGGCCAGTCCGGCCTCGATCACGGCCAGCTCGACGCGCTCGGGCGCCAGCACCAGGGCGTCCCGGCGCAGCGCCAGCGCGGCGACCCCGTTCCAGGCGCCGAAGAGGAAGTACGACAGCAGCTCCGGGTCGACCGGCCGGATCGCGCCGGTCTCCACGGCGTCGCGGATGCTCTGCTCGAACTCTTCTCGCAGCTGGCTGAACCGCGCGACCACCTCGTCCTCGACCGGCGTACGGGGACCGCGCTCGCCGGTGACGGTCAGGTACTTCACCACCGCCGGGTGGTCCAGGAGCAGCCGCAGGTACGCCGAGCCGACGCCGGCGAAGCGCTCGAGCGGGGACGTCTCCGCGGCGTACGCCGACCGGAGCGCCTCCGTGGCGACGGCCAGGACCCGCTCGGTGACGGCGGCGAGGAGGCCGTCCTTGGTCCCGAAGTGGACGTACACCGAGGCGGCCGAGATCCCCGCCTGCGCGGCGACGTCCTCGACCCTGATCTCCTCGGGGGCGCGCTGCGACATCAGCGACTCCGCCGCGTCGAGGAGGAGGGCGCGGGTGCGCTCCCGGCGGCGCGACCCCCGGGCGGCGGCCTCGGTGTCGTCGTCCACGGTGGCCACCCTAGGGACACCGACCGCTCCCCCACGCGATCCGCCGTCAATCCTCTTGACCGCCGGCGGCGGGCCTTCCTACCGTCGAGGGACCTTCACGTTCCACCTCGGACGACGCCTGCGCCCTGCACCCGCCCCGCGGGCCAGGGCGGGACGTCCACACGAGCGAGTCCCGCCGGTCGCCTCCGGCGTCACCTCCCCGAGGAGTCCGACCATGACCGAGCACCTGACCATGAACACCGTCATCCACGCCGCCTTCCGGCGGGACATCGCGCGTTTCGACGCCGCACTCGCCTCCTTCCCCGACGGCTCCCAGGCACGGGCCGACCAACTGGTGGTGGCCTGGGACTTCTTCGAGGAACAGCTCCACGACCACCACGACTTCGAGGAGGAGTACTTCTGGCCCGCGCTGCGCCAGACCGACGCCGACCTGACCTCGCTCGCCGCCCTCGACGGCGAGCACCAGGCGATGCGCGACGCCCTCGACGTCGCCAGCCGGGAGGTGCGGGCGCTGCGCACCACGCCGACCTCCACGCAGGCCGGCGCCGCCCGGACGGCGGTCGCACAGTTCTCGACCGTCCTCCTCGACCACCTCGCCCACGAGGAGCGCGACCTCGAGCCGATCACGGCGGCCTACCAGGACGCGCCCTCGATGAAGGCGGCCCTCAAGCAGGTCAAGCGGGCGCACTTCTCGAGCATGGGCAACCTCGTCGAGTGGCTGCGCGACGGCGCCGACGCCTCCGACGTGGCAGGCATGCACCAGCAGGTGCCGGCACCGGTCGCCTTCGCCTTCGCCAAGGTCGCGGGCGGGCGCTACCGGCGCGAGATCGCCCCGACCTGGCGCGTCGGCTGATCGCCCCTCTCGAGGGCGGTGGCGCGTCGGCCGTCCGCGACGTGACCTTCTTCTTCGACGAGCCGGCCTCGGACCTCGCGCCGGCGCGGCGGTAGAGTCCGCGCCGGCGGGCCGACGCCCGCCGACACCTGCGGCTCGTGCGGAAAGGCGGCCATGAGCGAGACCAGCCTCGACGCCAGCGAGACGTGGCACGCCCTGGTCCACGCGCACGACCGGCTCATCCGCGTCTTCGAGGCCCACCTCAAGGACGAGCACGGACTGACCAGGCCCAAGTTCGACGTCCTGCGGCGCCTGCTCGAGGCGGACGGGTACCGCACGCGCATGCAGGACCTGGCCCAGGCGATCTTCTACAGCAGCGGCTCCGCGACCAAGGTGATCGACCGCCTCGTCGAACGGGACCTCGTCGAGCGCAGCGCTCACGACCGCGACCGGCGGGTCGTCTTCGTGTCCCTGACCCCCGCGGGGCTCGACCTCGCCCGCAAGGCCGTGGCGGGGCACCGCGAGCTGGCCCGCAAGAGCGTCGCACCGTTCCAGAGCGCGGCCGAGGCCCACCACGTGCTCACCTATCTGCGCCGCCTCGCCGACGGCACGTAACCACCGCCGGCCCTGCGAGCCGGGCCCGGCTGACCCCGGCCCCGGCTGACCCCCGGCCCCGGCTGACCCCCGAGCGGGCACCCCCCGCCTACCGCGGGTATCTGCCGCGCCTATAGTTGCCGATGCAGATATCGCACCAGCAGATTTATCGAGTTGTCGGTGAACCAGCACGCCTCACACCGGGAGTTCGACAGATGAGCCACCACCGAGAGCGCCGGGCCTGTCGCCGCGGCGTACGGATCGCCGCGGCGCTGGCCCTGGCCGCCACCGGGCTGGCGACCATCGACGTCGCCGCCGGCCGACAGCCGGCCGACGCCGCCTTCGCGGACCACCCCACGAGCAAGGGCCGGTACGTCGACCTCATCGACTGGGTCCAGTGGGGGTCCCGCAACAACGAGATCGTCCTGCAGGACCCGCAGAGCACGAAGACGGTGACCACGACCCGCCGGCTCGGCGACCAGACCCTCCGCGTCGACTGCACCGTCAGCGGGCTGCGCTGGGAGCCGTCGCTCGAGACCGGCCCGAACGGCTCCACCACCGGCGAGACACTCACGCCTCCCCTGGTCGCCTACACCCCGGGCAGCTGGGCGGGCGACGCCCTGGACGACCTCTACAACATCGGCGGCGCCGGGTACGCCGAGCAGACGCCGGGCAGGACACCGACCTACCCAGACGACTACCGCAATCCCAACGAGATGGTGATCGGGCTCGGCAACCCCAACCCGGGCGTGCCCGACAGCGCGCCCTCCCCGGTCGCCGCCGCCGAGACCGACGGCGCCCGGATGTCCTTCGACTTCTCCTGCAGTGCCAGCCTCGACGGCGAGCCGATGCCACTGGACGGCATCGTCTTCGCGGACGCGGAGGCCTCGAGCTCGCGCAACTTCGCCTTCACGGGGAACAACATCGGCCCGGAGTGGGTCCAGGCCCGCGCCACCGACCCGAACGCGACGTGGCGACTGCTGGAGCAGGAGCGCACCTGCACGCAGGCATCGAGCGTGGCGACCTGGGAGGGCAGCGCCCTGCGCATGGGGGTCGACGGGCAGGAGTGCAGCAACCAGAACGGCTACGAATGGCCCACTCCCGACCCCAACGGCCACGGGCCGACCGCGGTAGCGCTGTTGGAGAACACCTCCGACGCCGCCCAGGTGTCCGCCCGGGTGGAGACCCAGGGCCGTGGCTACAGCGCGATCGCTCTGGGCTACGTGCTCACCAGCGACTTCGGCGACGCGCCGCTCAGCTACGGCCGGGCGGGCGCGCTGCTCCAGCCCCAGTGGACCGACGGCGTGATCCGCAAGGGCGTCACCACCAACCTGTCCACCGCTGCGCAGGCGCGCTACGAGCTGCCGAGGCGCAGCATCCTGGGCGACAGCGTCGACGCCGAGCAGAGCTATCGCGACAGCGTCCCGGCCGATGGTGACGACGTCCACGGCACCGCCGACGAGGACGGCCTGGGCGCCTCGAGCCTGGCCCGTGACGGGTTCGCCCTGCCGGCCAGGGTGCTCGACGCGTCGAGCCCGCAGCCCTTCGTCGTCGAGGACGTCGCCTGCTACGGCCCGAGCACCGGGACGTCCTACGTCTCGGCCTGGATCGACTGGAACGGCGACGGGTCCTTCGACCCCGGCGAGCGCTCGGCCACCGCGGAATGCGCGGCGGGCGGCCCGCACTCCGTCGACCTGACGTGGACGGTGCCGGCCGACACCAGCCCCGCCGGCACCCACACCTACCTCCGGGTCCGGATCGCCGAGGACCGCGCGACCGCCGAGAAGCCCCTGGGCGTCTCGCAGCGCGGCGAGGTCGAGGACTACCGCCTCGAGGTGCCCGCCCGCCTGCGGGTGGACAAGACCTGGGTCGTCGACGGCGAGCGCCACCCGCACGGCAGCCAGCCCGAGGGGCTCGTGGCCCGTCCCACGCTCGAACCGACGGCCGGCACCGACCCCGAGTGGGGCGTGTGGCAGGCCGGCCACCAGCCCGGTGACGAGGTCCGGATCGGCGAGAGCGTCGTGATCGACGACGCGGTCGCCGGCTGCACGATCACCCGCAGCACCCTCACCGGCGACGGCCTGCCGAGCGGCGGCGTGGACCTGCAGAACGGAACGGCGACCGCGTCGGTGACGCTCGCGCAGTCGGCGAACCGCTACGAGATCACCAACGAGGTCACCTGCGCCCAGCGGCTCACCCTGCTCAAGGAGGTCGAGTACGGCGACCGGTCGCCGGCCGACTGGCGGCTCTCGGCAACCGGCCCGGCGGACGCGCTGGCCGGCCACCAGGACGCGGCGAGCGGCACCACCGTCGAGGTCTCCGCGGACGTCGCCTACCAGCTCAGCGAGCGCGGTCCCGACGAGTACGTCCCCACCGAGGAGGGCTGGCAGTGCGTCGACGCGCGCACGGATCGCCCCGTCGATGCGACCGGGGACGAGGTCACCCTGCGCCCCGGCCAGGACGTCTCCTGCCTGATCGCCAACACCACGGCCCGGCTGTCCCTCCTCAAGCAGGTCGAGAACGGCGACGCCGAGCCGGACGACTGGACCCTGTCGGCGCAGCCCGGAGCCTCGGAGCTCGATCTCGCCGACCACGAGACGCCCGGCGCGGCGACGCTGGACGGCGCCCCCACCTGGGAGGTCCGTCCGGGCGAGCCCTACCGGATCGGCGAGCGCCCCACGGACACCGCACCCGACGGCTACCACCTCGACCGGGTCGAGCTCAGCACCGACGGCGGTAGCACGTGGCGCGCGGTCGACCCCGACGACCCGGTCACCGTCCCGGCCGGGACCCACGCCGTCTACCGCTTCGTCAACCAGTCGGTGCCGTCCCTCGCACTGCCGACGACCGGTGGTCTCGGTCGCGACGCCTATCTCGCGGGCGGGGTGCTCCTGCTCTCCCTCGGGGCACTCCTCGGCTTCCGACGCGGCGCTCGCGCCCGCCGAGCCCGCAACACCTGACCCCCACCGGCACCACGTCCGGTGGCCCCACAGCCAGCGCCACGACCGTGGCGCGAGGTCATCCGGGTGCGCTCAGCAGCCCGGACGCCAGGAAGGAATGGATAACCGTGTCACACACAGGCAGGACCCGGAGGAGGCGCTTCCTCACCATGCTCGCCGCCGGGACGCTCACCCTGGGGACCGCCCTGGGGATGGCGACCGGCGCGACCGCAGCGCCCAGCTTCGGCAACATCGACGAGGACGCCACCGGCTCGATCATCGTGCACAAGCACGAGAACCAGGTCGGCACCGGCGCCGAGCAGAACCCCGACGGCACCGGGACCCCGATCCCGTCCCCGCCGGTCGCAGGCGTGGAGTTCACCGTCTACGAGATCCTCGACGCCGACGGCAAGCCCGTCGACCTCACCGTCCCCCGCAACTGGGACCACCTCGACGATCTCGAGGTGTCCGCCGACGGCAAGACCCTGACCGGTGGCCCCGGCGCGCCGAGCGGCCCGTGGACCGTCGGTGCCGCGAAGGACGTCGGCACCACCGGCGCCGACGGCACGACCCGCCTCGACCTCGACCGGATCGGCGCGTACGTCGTCGTCGAGACCGACGCGCCCACGTCCGTCGTCCAGCGGGCCCACCCGTTCATCGTCACCATCCCGCTGCCGTTCGAGGACGGCTGGCTCTACGACGTGCACGTCTACCCCAAGAACAGCCTCGTGGACATCACCAAGTCGGTCACCGCTCAGCCCGCTGACGGCCTCGGCCTGGGCAGCACGGTCTCCTTCCCGGTGACCACCCGGGTGCCCGGCCTCGCCCCCGGCACCGGCTTCGACAGCTACGTGGTGCAGGACGTCCTCGACCCGCGCCTGGGCTCGGTCGGCGTCGCAGGCGTCACCCTCGACGGCGCGAAGGTCGACGCCTCCTACTACACCGTCGAGGTCGACGGCAACACCGTGCGGGTCGTCTTCACCCCCGCCGGCCTGACCTGGCTGGCCACCCAGGCCGACCAGCGGCTCGTGACGACCTTCGAGGGCACCGTGGAGTCGATCGGCGACGGCACGATCACCAACGAGGCGACCGTGTTCGTCAACGACCCCACCGAGACCAACGGGCTCACCTCCAACACGGTCGAGACCAGCTGGGGCGACCTCGTCATCAAGAAGACCGACGCCGCCAGCCCCGGGACCGGCCTGGCGGGCGCGCAGTTCCAGGTCTACGCCGCCGCCGACCCCTACGCCACGAGCTGCACCGCGGCCACTCCCACCGGGTCGCCGCTGACCGTGGACGGGAAGTCCACCTTCACCTCGGACGCGGACGGCAAGATCTCCGTCGACGGCCTGTTCGTCAGCGACAGCGTCAACGAGAAGGCGAGCGCGACCACGCGGTGCTACGTCCTCAAGGAGGTCCAGGCCCCGGCCGGCTTCGTCACCCCGAGCGGCGACGACGCCTACACCCCGGTCGCGGTCAGCACCGGCGCCACCACCGGCGTCGACGTCACCATCGAGAACGTGCAGCAGGTCACGCCCGAGCTGCCCGACACCGGTGGTGAGGGTCGCGCGGCGCTGCTCGCGGCCGGAGCCCTCGTGCTCGGCCTGGCGCTGACGCTCTCGGTGGCCACGCGCCGTCGTGCGGCGCGGTCCTGACCGACGAGCAGGCGACCAGCTGCCGATGCGCACCGCACGGACGGGTCGTCCTTCCCCCCGCACGGGGGGAAGGACGGCCTCGTTCGTCGCCGGTCCGGTCGTCGTGGCGCTGCTCGTCGTGCTGGGCAGCGGGATGCTGCTCTACCCGAGCGCAGCGAGCTGGTTCAGCGCCGTCAACCAGGCCGAGGTCACCGAGGCCTACCAGGCGGACCTGCGCCGCGCCGCGCCGGCGGAGGTGGCCGCGCACCTCCGCCGGGCCAAGCGCTACAACGCCGCCCTGACCAGCGGCGCCCTCCTCGAGGCGGGGTCCCGCAAGCCGTCCGGCAGCGGCGCTCCCCGCGACCCCTCCCTCGACTACGACTCGATCCTCGACATCAACGGCTCCGGTGTGATGGGCCACGTGGTCATCCCCGGCATCGACGTCGACCTGCCGATCTACCACGGCACCTCCGACGAGGTGCTGCGCCAGGGAGCCGGCCACCTCGAGGGCTCGCACCTGCCGGTCGGCGGACGCGGCACGCTCGCGGTCATCGCGGCCCACCGCGGGTTGCCGGAGGCCACGATGTTCGACGACCTCGACCAGGTCGAGGTCGGCGACCGGTTCGTCGTCGACGTCTTCGGCACCGCGATCGCCTACCGGGTCAGGAGCACCCAGGTCGTCGAGGCGGACGAGACCGAGGCGCTGCGACCGGTGCCCGGCAAGGACCTGGTCACGCTCGTGACCTGCACCCCGCTCGGCGTCAACAGCCACCGGATCCTGGTGACCGGCGAACGCGTCGGCGAGGTGCCCCAGGACGCTGTCCCGGGCGACGGGCCCCGCGCCGCGGTGGGCTTCCCGTGGTGGCTGCTCGGCGCGGGCGTCGCCCTCACCGTGGCCGTCGTCCACGCCTGGCCGCGCCGACGCGATTCCGCCACCGGGCAGGCGTGACCGGTCCGCATCGGCGGGCGGGGCAGGATCACCCCGCCCGCCGTGCGTGGTCAGCTCGGTTGCCGGGGCGCAGCGAGTGAGCAGAGGTACGGCGTCGTGGTCGTCACCGCGACCAGCCCGCTGCGCTCAGGATGGGCCGCGACATCTCGGTGCAGTCGCGGTGCAGGTGGACCACCCCCAGGGCCAGGGCTGCCTGCGCCCGGGCGGCCACCACGGCGCGGTAGATGGCCGTGGTGCTACTGGGCTGCCCGACGGCCTGGCTCCTGGGCCGCCGCCGGCGCTGAGCACCCACGCCCCCTCAGGACCGGTCCTCCGGGACGGCGGCGACCGCCGCCGCCGCCGCCGACGCGGGCAGGGCCGAGCGCACGCCCCACTCGAACAGCACCAGCGCGAACGCGGCCACCACGACCATGTCGACCCCGAGGGGCAGCCACTCGCGCCCGCCGCCGAACCTGCCGGCGAACGTCAGCACGAGCAGCCCCGCGTAGTAGGGGCCCAGCCAGACGAGCGAGCGCAGGCTCAGGGAGCGGCGCAGCTGCGGGTCGCGGACGGCGCGCCACGCCAGCACCGCGACGCCGAGACCGATCGGGATGGTCAGCTTGCTCATCGTCTCCCACCCGGTCCAGTAGATGACCAGGCTGATCGCGACGAAGGCGACCCGCGCCAGCACCGACACCCCGTGCAGCCGGAACGGCCGCCGGCGGTCGGGGACCTGGCGGCGCAGGGCGAGGACGGTGACCGGGCCGAGGCACATCGACAGCACGATGGCGCCGGAGTTGAAGGCGAGCAGCTCCGACCAGCCGTCGCGGAAGGCGACCAGCAGCACCAGCCCGGCTGCGAGGTTCAGCAGCATCGCCCGCAGCGGGACGCCGTGGCGCGAGAAGACCGAGAGGGCGCGGGGGAAGAGGCCGTTCTGGGCGACCGCCACCGCGAGCCGGCCGGTGGAGGCGGTGGAGACCAGTCCCGCGCCGAACGGCCCGAGCACGGCGTCCGCCACGACGACGCGGGCGAGCACCGCCATGCCGAGGCCCGACAGCAGGGCGGCGAGCGGGCCGTTCGCGCCGCCGCGGCCCAGGCCGGCCCACCCGCGATCGAGGTCGGCGGGGTCGGTCGCGCCGATGAAGCCGAGCTGGAGGACGGTGAACAGCACGGTGCAGATCGCGATGCCCCCGACCAGCGCGACCGGGATGGTCCGCTGCGGCCGCTTCGCCTCGCCGGCGAGGTCGAGCGCATGCCGGAACCCCAGGAACGCGAAGGCGACGCCGCCGGTGGTGACGGCGCTCAGCACCCCGACCATCCCCTCGGGAGCGAACCCCGTCTCGCGGATCGGCGCGGTGGAGAACCGGGTGAGCAGCGCGAGGGCGATGACCACCGGGATGACGAGCTTCACCCAGGTCAGCGCGGTGTTGACCCTGGTGAAGAGCGCCACGCCGAAGGCGTTGAGCGCCGTGAACGCGACGAGGACCACGGCCGCGGCCCCCAGCCCCGGCAGGCTCAGGGCGCTCTGTCCGCTCGCGGACGCCTCGGCCACGAAGAGCCAGTCGAAGGCCCGCTCGTTGCTGGCGTACTCCAGCATGGCCTGGGTCTCGATCGGTGCGGCGGTCACGTAGCCGACCCAGGCCACCCACCCGATCGCGATCCCCACCCCCTGCCCGTGGCTGAAGGTGGGCAGCAGCCCGAGACCGCCGACCACCGGCAGCATCGCGGAGATCTCGGCGTACACCAGCGCGATCACGGTGAACATCAGGCCCGCGACCGGCCACGCGAGGATGGCGGCAGGCCCGGCCTGCTGCGCCGCGAACAGCGGGGCGAACAGCAAGCCGGACCCGACCACGCCGCCGACCGCGACGAAGGTCAACCCGAGGGTGCCCACCGAGCGATCGGGAGCGTGCGGCTCAGCCATCCCCCACGACTGTACGCGGGAGCGCCGCGCCTCGACCGGTGCTGCGTGCCCGGGCGCACGGTGCTCATGCGGCGACCGTGAGCGCGGGGGCGTGATGGAGTTGGCCCCATGACGTGGGAGACGCATCCCCTGACCCCGGACCGCTTCGAGGACTTCGCCGACGTCGTCAACCGCACTCGACGCGCCCACCACTGCTGGTGCCTGTCCCACAGGCTGCGGGCTGGTGAGATCGAGCAACTGGGTGGCGGAAGCCGGGAGCAGGCCATGCGGACTCTCTGCGAGCGTGACCATCCGCCCGGGGTCGTGACCTACCGCGATGGCGAGCCCGTGGGATGGTGCAACATCGGGCCCCGCGCCGAGATCACTCGCCTGGCCAGCTCGCGCCTCATCCGGCCCATCGACGACCTCCCCGTGTGGAGCATCGTGTGCGTCGTGGTTCGCCCGGGCCACCGTCGACAAGGCGTGACAGCACCACTGCTCGAAGGTGCGGTCGCCTACGCCGCCACGCACGGCGCTCCTGCCGTGGAGGCGCACCCGGTCGACCCGCCGGACCGGATGGACCTCACCATGGCGTTCGTCGGAACGAAGTCGATGTTCGACCGTGCCGGATTCGGCGTCGTGGGTGCCACCGACGCCGTCGCGAGCGGAATGCCGCGCCTGATCATGCGGCGATATCTCAGCTGAGCGGTGCGAGCCCGACCGGTGCCGGGCTGCTCCACGTGCGGGCCGGCTCGTCAGAGGTGGACTTGCGGCGGACATCGGGACGTAGGCGAACAGCGTGTCGCCGCGGACGAGCATGCGCTGCGCGTCGCGGTCCTCGAAGCTCACGATGACGTGGACCTCAGCCGGACGCTTCTAGGTGTCCATCCAGGAGGACCGTGCAGGCGTCTTCGCGATCCATCTCCAGATCCGATGCGCGACCGACTGCGCCCAGCTGTTGTCCTCGGCCAGCTGGGAGCCAGCCCCCGACGTCCTACCCGTCTGTGCCGGCACCGTCGACACTCGAGGTGCCTGGAAACGACCGTGGCCCCCACAAGCTGTGGGGGCCACGATGTGGATCTTTCGATTCCCTGGTAGCGGCGGAAACGCGCAGATCTGCGCTCGTCCCGTGGACCGTCGTCACTCCCCCGCGGCGCAGGGCGCCTGCCGGGGCACCCGCCACCCGTTGCTCATGGCCGGATCGAACCACCCGACACGGATGCCCCGTCACCTTCGATCGCGAACGACCACGGTGCTGGTGCGCGGAGGCCTCCCGCCGATGCTGTCGGAGTAGGCGATAGCGACCCGCTCGGGCGGCTCGGCTGCTCGGTCCCGGCGTGTGGGGATCTCGATCCGGATCGTCCTTCGGCCTCCAGGGGCGGAGCCCGTCAGTGAGAATCCGAGACGGGACAGAGGGCGGTCGAGGTCGCCGGTGATGCCCTGGCGGCGGAGCCAGGGGCGCCGCAGGTCGGTGCCTCGAAGCGCGCGCGGGCCGGAACCGCCGACGAACTCGAGGGTGACTCGCCAGGCGTAGCCGACGGACTCGACGAGACGGGCCGTCATCACGATCGGTTGCCCTTCCTGCACCCTGCGGGTCAGGTGGAGTCGTACCGCCGGCGTGGGGTCATCGTCGCGGACCACGAGATTCCCGAGATAGTCGTCGGTGGCCAGCCCCAGCAACGGCCACACGGCCATGTACGACGCGCCGGCAGGCCCCGAGTCGAGCCGGTCCACGCGGTAGCGGACCGGAATCGAGCCCGTGGTCTGACCGGGTGCGATCTCGACGGTGAAGCGTTGTTTGCTCACGGGCTGTAGTCCGTCGGTGACCACGAGCAGCCGCCCGGGCCGGGTGACCGTGCCGGTGATGGCGAAGGGCACCCGAGCAGTCCGCATCGTCGGTCGGTCGCCGCTCGGATCTCCCTCGGCGATGGTGAGCTCGCCGAGATGGACCTGGGGTGCCCGGATCGCCGGCACGGACGCGAGGGTGAGCGGCGCCGCGGCGAGGTCCGCCACCCAGAGTCTGCCCCCGCCGGCGCCGCCGACGAGCTCGACCGAGCGGATGTCACTGAGGTCGACCCCGCGTGCCGCGCTCGCGTCGACCAGGACTGACTGTGCCCACATCTTGGAGGCACTCCCGGCTGCCATGAGCGGAGGCAGACTGCTTCCCCCCACGGGAGGGAGGGTGTCGCTGTCGCCGGCACCGTCGGTGATCCGGACCCGCAGCTCGGCGGCGATCCCGGGGGCGACGATGGTGCGCATCTCCAGTCGTGCGGAGTCGAGGTCCAGCGGCTGATCGAATCGCAGTCCCGCGACGGCGCCGGACCGGGACCAGGTCATCTCCCAGAACATGCGGCGAGGAGTCCTGTCGCCGTACGCGACCCAGTGCGGGGTGACGGCACGGGCCCGCTGCAGGCAGTCCTCGATCCGGACCTGGCCACTGCTGACTCGTCCCGTGCACAGGCGAGCCCTGGCACTCCCGGAGGACGTCGTCGGTGTCGCCTCGATCCCCGGCCGTCGCACGTCACGGCCCCCGCCGATCGCATGCGATCGGACGTCGGCGTCGCCAACGGACGGGGTCGTGGCGGCCGAGCCGTCGAAGAGCGGGAGGTACTCCACCTGACCCGTGAAGAGACCGACGGCACCGGCGACGTAGACCGTGCCGACGGCGCGCTGCTCGGGAGCGGTCAAACGCTCGGGAGTCCGGCGTCCGCACGGCTGGTCTGCCGGTCCACCCCAGTCGTCGACGGACGGTGCCGCGGAGACGCCCGGGGTCCACTCGGTGTTGAAGAAGTTGTGATTGGCACCCATGACCAGGACCGAGCTCTTCAGAGAGGTGTCGTCGGTCATGACGTCGCGGGATGTATCGGTGTACCCCTGTCCCTGGAGGTCGGCGACATCCCCGTCGCAGGAGGGCAGGACGGTCACGGTCGGCACGTAGGGCGCGGTGTTCGTGGCGAAGTTGGTCGGCGCGAGAAGCACTTGCCCGGCGACGCGGTACGGCGCGGAGAGCGGTATCCGTGTCGCGGCGCGGCTGGCCCCCTCGCCGCCGCGGCTGTGACCGACCAGGATCACCTGGTCCAGGTCGACCTGCCGGTCGCGGGCGAGCCCGACCCAGTGGTCGAGGTGACGCAGGACGACCCGGGCCCGGGCGTCGGCGCCGCCATCGCCGAGCGCGTCGTCCTGTGCATTCACGCCGTTGAAGCCCACGGACACCGTCGTGTGACCCTGCGATGCGAGCACCTGCTGCAGGTAGTGGTGACCGAGGTGGGTCGGGACCTCGTCGAACCGACCGGTGCACGGCCACCGGGTCGAGACTGCCTCAGGGTCGTCCGGGTCATAGCAGACCGCGTGGCGCCCGGGGATGAAGAGGACGAGCGGCCGGTTGCCGGTGTCGGCGTCAGCCACGGGCTCGACGACGTGTCCGACCATCTCGATCGGCTCGAGCAGGCCCGGAACCTTCAGCCGCGGCAACTCGTAGTCACTCGTCGACGTGGCGTGCGGTCCAGCGACGCCCGGGTCAGGTGCCGGCAGCGGGAGGGTGGATGGCAGACCCTTCAGAGTGGGATCGTCGAGAGGAGCGCGGAAGGAGCGGGCGGGAAGTGACTCCTCGAGATGGTCGCCCGACAGAGCGACGTCGAGCATGGCCGGATCGGGCACCGACGCACTGACCACGACCGCCTCGATCGTCCGGCCGTCGTCGCGTACGGTCGCAGGCCCGAACGACAACCCTGCGCCACGGATCGTCGGTCGATCAGAGGTCATCGGGAGACTCTTCGGCGACGTCCACCGAACGACGTACCGATCCCCCGACAGCGGCTCGACCTGCCAGCGACCGGCATCCTTCGAGCCAGGAGGCCCCGCGGGCTCCGCGCGGACCTCTGGCGGCGATGCCTGAGACGTCCCCGACAGGGCGGTTCCGACCAGGGCAGTCGTCAGGGCCGCGCCCAGGAGCATCTTGATCACGGGGGTTGGTCTCGTCGTCCGGGGCAGGCTCGACGCCAGGGCGGGTCGCCATCGCATGGGGTCTCCTAGGGATGCGCGCAGACCGGGGCGATCCGTCCGGCGCAGAATCAGCGTGGGTGAGTGGAGCGACCGCTACGCCGTCTAGTCGAGCGGTCATGGCAGCCGGTTGGTCGGTCACGAGGGACGGCGAGTGGACAGGTGCCCGGAGTTCGACGGACGAGTTGGTCGGCGCGGCGCGGCGTTGGATGACGGGGACTACGCGGATGACAGTCGTCCGGTTCCGGACTCGATGATGCCGAGCGCACCGGATGGGCACCGCCCCACGACGCGCCGCAAGGCCTGGGCGGAGTCCTCTGTGTCGGCCCGGGTGGGATCGATCCAGGGGCGCTTGGACACGTCGAAGACCTCCGGCATGCCCCGGACACACTCGGCGGCGTGCCAGCAGACGTCCGCGTCGAACGAGACGTCGATGATGGGCCCTGCATATGTCCTTCGGGTCATGTCAGTCCTTGGCCGTTGATGCAGGGATTCGGTACACGATCGGCACGTGCTCGCGATGGCGTCCTATCCGACCCTTGGGGTGCTTCCTTCGTTGGCTGAGTGACGTCCAAGCCCTGCTCAGTGCTCTGGACACCGAGACTGATCAGCCCAGCTGGATCGCGGGGGCGTCGAGGTCGTCGAGGTGGTCGACCAGAACGACTCGGCCGGGCGTCGGCGATGTCAGCCACCCGCTCATGGACGGCGGCAACGCCGCCGTAGGTGATTCGACGTTCGATGACGGGAGGAGCAGTCATCTGGCCTTTCCCTTCGTGTCTACAAGTGCGGAGGCTCGAGGCGGGCGGGTGATGCTCCTCCGCAGCCGTGAGGCGCCACGCTTCGTGCCGAGGCGGTGGGACATCCCGGCTGCCCCGGTTCGCTGCCGTGTCATCAGGCTCGCTCAGGTGGCGGCGCCCTCGCGTCGGTGACGATCACCTAGTCCGAACCAGCTGGGCCCCTGGGCCGACGCGCCGAGCGCGGCCGTCGAACACCTGCTCGCCGGAGCCCGGGCCGAGAGCAGTGGCGCAGGGCACCGCAGGGCACCGCAGGGCACCGCAGGGCACCGCAGGGCACCGCAGGGCACCGCAGGGCACCGCAGGGCATCGCAGGGCATCGCAGGGCATCGCAGGGCATCGCGCCTGGGCCCCGGAAACAAGGCTCAGAAATGCCGGAAGCCCCCCAGGCTGAGCCTGGAGGGCTTGGGGCCAAGACTGCGATCGCAGTCCTGATTTGTAGCGGGGGCAGGATTTGAACCTGCGACCTCTGGGTTATGAGCCCAGCGAGCTACCGAGCTGCTCCACCCCGCGCCGCTGAACAGAACATTACGGCACGGGTCGGGAACGGACCAAATCGGGTCGGGTCACTCCTCCGTCGCCGGCTCGTCCTCGCCCGCCGGGGCGGCCGAGGGGTCCACGCCGGAGAGCTCGATGGCCCGGTCGATGAACCCCTGGGCGAGGGTCACCTGGTCCTGGTACTCGCCGAGGTCGTCGTCCTCCAGGGCCTGCTCCGCGGCGGCGAAGGCCTCGTCGGCCTGCGCGAGCAGCGACCGGACGGTCTCCTCCCCCGCCGGCGGATCGGACGGCGGGTCCGCAGGCTCGTCCGTCGGCTCGTCCTCGGGGTCCTCGATGACCTCGGTCGCGGTGCCGTCGGGGTCGAGGGCGTCGCCGATCGCGTCGGTGAGCGTGGTCCCGATGCCGATGTTCTCGCCGATCGAGACCAGCACGAACCGCAGGATCGGGTAGCCGGCCGTGGAGCCCTGCCGGACGGCGTACACCGGCTCGACGTACATCAGCCCGTCGGTCACGGGGACCGTGAGCAGGTTGCCGAAGAGCGGTGGCGACTGTCCCGACTGGAACGGGAGCAGCGCGTCGCGCACCTCGTCGTCGTTGCTGAACTCGTTGGCAATCAGGCCGGGACCGCGGGTGTTCTGGTCCTGGAGCTCGAGGACCGAGATCTTGCCGTAGTCCTCCGAGGTCGCATCGGAGTTGACCGACACGAACGACGCGAGGTTGTTCTTGCCGTACGGCACGAAGACCGACGTCAGGGACCAGACGTCCTCGGCGGTCTCACCCTCGGCGGACGGCTGGTCGATGAAGAGCCGGTGCGGCGCCTGGAGGTCGCCCCTGCTGGCCGGGTTCGGGTCCTCGGGGACCTCCCAGCGGTCGTTGCCCTGGTACCAGTCGCCGGCGTCGGTGACGTGGTAGCGGGCGTACTGGTAGCGCTGCACCTTGAACAGGTCCTCGGGGTAGCGCAGGTGCTCGAGCAGCGAGTCCGGGATCGCCTCGCGCTCCTGCACGACGTCGGGGAACGCGCCCTTCCAGGCCTGGAGGATCGGGTCCTCCTCGTCCCACTCGTAGATGTCGACGGTGCCGTCGTAGGCGTCCACGGTCACCTTGACCGCGTTGCGCATGTAGTTGATCTCGTCGGTCGGCAGGGTCTGCAGCCCCGTCGTCTGCTGGAGCGCGTCGTTCGTCATCGTCTCGTAGGACTCGCGCTCCGCCCCGGGGTAGCGGTCGGTGGTGGTGTAGCCGTCGAGGACCCAGAGCACCTTGCCGTCCACGATGGCCGGGTAGGCGTCCTCGTCGATCGTCAGCCACGGGGCGACCTTCTCAACGCGCTCGCGCGGCGTGCGGTCGTAGATCACCTCGCTGCCACTGTGCACACGACCCGAGAGCAGGAAGTTCGGCTCGCCGAACTTGATGGCGTACATCAGCTGGCGGAAGGTCGAGCCGATCGGCACGCCTCCGGCACCGTCGTACGTCGTGGTCTGCTCCTCGTCCTCGGTGGCGCCGGCGAGACCGAGCTCGACGCTGGAGTCGTCCTCGTCGGCCTTGCCCACCACGGAGTACTCGGGGCTCTGCTCGCCGAAGTAGATCCGGCTCTCGTAGCCGTCGACCGCCCGGGTGAGGTCGTCCTGCGCCGAGCCGTCGGGGTTGGTCTGGTTGCCCTCGGCCCACTGGATGTCGGTGGCGGGGGTGCCGTTGTCGCCGCCGCGCTGGTTGGCGTAGGCGGCGATGATGCCGTTGCCGTGGGTGTAGACGGTGTGCAGGTTCGACCAGTTCTTGTCGCTGTCGTTGAGGCCGGCCTGGTCGAGCTCGCGCGCGCCGAGCACCAGGGCGCGCTCCTCGCCGTCGAGCTCGTAGCGGTCCACGTCGAGCACGTCCGCGACGGAGTAGTAGACGCGGCCCTGCTGGTTCTGCTCGAAGGTCTGCTGGACCAGCTCCGGGTCCACGAGGGGCACGGTGGCGGTCTGGCCCTCCAGCGCGGCGCTGGCGTCCGCGCCGACGGTGGTGTCGCTCGAGTAGTCCATCGGCTCGACCTCCTCGAGGTCGTACGCCGCCCGCGTCGCGGCGATGTTGCGCGCGATGTAGTCGGCCTCCTTGTCGGCCTCCGACGGCTTGACCTGGAACTGCTGGACCACGGCGGGCCAGATCATGCCGAGCAGGATCGCCGACAGGGCCAGCAGCGCGACGCCGACCGACGGGAGCATCCAGGTGCGGCGCCACACGTTGAGGAAGAACAGCACCGCGCAGATCACCGCGATGCCCATCAGGATGTTCTTGGCCGGGAGCACGGCGTTCGCGTCGGCGTACGTGACGCCGGTGATCAGGTTGCCGGACTGGTAGGCGAGGTCGAAGCGGTCCAGCCAGTAGTCGGCCGCCTTCGCCAGCACGAACAGGCCGAGCAGCACCGAGAGCTGCGCCTGCGCGGCGCCGGTGAGCCGGTCGCCGGGCGACTGCAAGCGGATCCCGCCGTACAGGTAGTGCACGACGGCGGCGGCGATCAGCGCGACGACGAGCACCGCCATCGCGTAGTCGACCAGGAAGTGCAGCCAGGGCAGGTCGAAGACGAAGAACCCGATGTCGCGCCCGAACTGGGCGTCCTCGCGGTCGAAGTCGGTGCCGTTGCGCCACAGCAGGTAGGTGCGCCACTGGCCGACGGCGGACGTGCCGGCGAAGACACCGAGGACCAGAGCGGTGCCGATGACCAGGGCGGTGCGGATCGGCGTGACCGCCTCGCGGTAGCGGTCCAGCCCGGTCTGCTCGGGCGAGTTCGGGTGGAACAGCGGCCGGGTGCGGAACGCGACGACCATGGTGACGGCGACGACGGCCGCCATCACCACCGCGAAGACGAGGAACAGCCCGATCCGCGTCCACAGCAGCGTGGAGAAGACCCCGCCGTACCCGGTGTCGACGAACCAGAGCCGGTCGGTGTAGATCGACGCGAACGTCGTCAGGCCGAAGAACGCCAGGACGAGGACCACCGCCGTGATGACGAGCGCACGGGAGCGCCCGTTCCGGGTCGGGGGCGCGGGGTCGCGCGGGTCCTGGTCGAAGAGCTCGCTCACTCGGTCACCTCGGGTCCTTCTACATCGTCGGTCAGCGTGGCCTGGAGCAGGGCCAGGAGGCCGGGCACCAGGTCGGCACCGCCCACGACCGACTGGGCGTCGTCGTGGGCACGCAGTCGCAGAGCACAGTACGTCGAGCCGGCGCGGGTCGCTCCGGCCACGATCCGCACCTCCTGGCGGTCGGGGTGCTCGCGCGCGAACTCCTCGGCGCGGGCGGGGTCCTCGGGGATCGCGTCGTCGGCGTCGGGCGGCAGCACCAGCCGCTCGACCACCGCGGCGCAGCCGGAGACCCCCGCCGGCCAGAGGATCTGCTCCAGCACCTGCTCGAGGGGCTGGTCGGGACGCAGCTGGTCCTGCTCGACCGCGGTCAGCGAGCCCTGCTCGGAGGAGGCGTCCAGGCCCATCGCGGCGGCGAGGCCCGGCTCGTGCTCGACGAGGGCCGCGGTCTCGACCAGGGCGTAGAGCCGGGCCGGCTGGTCCCAGCCGCCCTCGGCGATGTGGGTCTCGATCTCGAGGACGGCCGCGGCCAGGGCCGGGTCGACGTCGAGGTCGCTCAGGTCGTCGGGGCTGGTCATGATGCCGCCTCACAGCTCGGGAGCTCGGTGTTCGGGTCCTCGGCCCAGGCCTCGACGGCCAGCCGAGCGTCGTGCATGGTCTCGGCCCGCACCAGGCGCATGTCGCCCGCCTCGGCGCCGAGGGCCTCGGCGCAGTTGTCGGGCGGCACCAGGAACAGCCCGGCGCCGTCGGCACGGGCGCCGGCGATCTTCTGCTGGACCCCGCCGATCGGGCCCACCCGACCCTCGGCGTCGATGGTGCCGGTCCCGGCGATGGTCTCGCCGCCGGTGAGCGAGCCCGGGGTCAGGGTGTCGTAGATGGCCAGCGCGAACATCAGCCCGGCGCTCGGACCGCCGATCGCGGGGTCGATGTCGACCGAGACCTGGAACGGGAAGCGGTAGAAGGTGCCGACGGTGATGCCGATCGTCGGGGTGCCGTCCTTGAGCTTGGGCGTGACCTCGATGGTCGTGCGCCGGCCGTCGCGCAGCACGACGAGCTCGACCGGGTCGTCCGCGCCGGCCGCACGCACCGCGGCCGCGACGTCCTCGACCTTCTCGATCGGCTTGCCGTCGATCTCGAGGAACAGGTCGCGCACCTTGAGCGCGCCGTCGGCCGGCGTGCCGTCCTCGACGAAGGCGACGCCGACGGCGGGCTCGACCTCCTCGCCCATCTCGGTGAGCGCCACGGCGATCGCCTCGTCCTGCGAGGTCACCATGTCGACCGCGCCCTCGCGGCGGCTGTCCTCGACGGTCTCGCCGTCGGGGTGCACGACCTCGTAGGGGTAGACCGCCTCGTCGTCGTCCAGCCAGGCGCCGAGCAGCTCGGGGAGCCGCTTGTCGGCCTCGGGCAGGGAGACGAAGACGGTCGTCATCCGCACCTCGCCGTCGTCGCGGTAGGCCTCGTGCCCGGAGACCTCGATGATCTCCTCGCCCTTCTCGCTCTCGCCGAGCACGTCGACGGTCAGCCCCGGGGCGTACGTCGCGTAGGGCAGCGGGAGGGTGAAGGCCAGCACCACGAGCAGCAGCAGCAACGGCAGCGCCACCAGGGCGGCCAGGGTGCGCTGCTTCATGCCGCACAGCCTCTCATCACGGCACAACCGCCCGACGGGTGGCCGATCCGACAGCCCGCGTCAGGACGCGCGGCGGGAGGGGCGTACGGCGACCCCGGTGCTGCGGTCGCGCTCGGGGGTGCGGGCGGCGTACCGCACCGGCCGGTCCTTCTGGAGCGCGCGCTCGAGCCGGCGCGCGGCGAGGTCGCGGTCGATCTCGCGCGGCGCCTCGCGGCCCGCCCACGCGACCCAGCACATCGCCACGGCGGTCACGACCGCGGGCGGCACCAGCCAGAGCAGGATCTCCACGCTCCGAGGGTAGGGCGACGCGGGGCCGGGGCCGGTCAGGGCGCGCCGACCCACTCCTCCGTGCCGTCGCCGAAGCGCTGGTGCTTCCAGATCGGCACCTCGTCCTTGAGCGTGTCGATGAGCGCGCGCGAGGCGCGGAAGGCCTCGTCCCGGTGCGACGCCGTGGTCGCCACGACGACCGCGAGGTCGCCGATGGCGAGCGTCCCCGTGCGGTGGACGGCGGCGACGCCGTGCACGTCGTGGTCCGCGGCGACCCGGTCGCACACCTGGCGCAGCCGGTCGAGCGCGGAGGGGTGGGCGGAGTAGTCCAGGCCGGTGACGCCCTTGCCGCCGTCGTGGTCGCGGACCCTGCCGACGAACAGGGTCAGGCCCCCGGCGGCGGCGTCGTCGAGCGCGGCGACCACCTCCGCGACGTCGAGCGGGGACTCGCGGAGCTCGGCGAGGCGGACGGCGGGGTGGCTCACGCAGCGACCCTAGTCCGGGCGGGGCGGGGCGCGCTGCCGGTTGCCGCCCCGGCGTACCGTGGGGCCATGAGCAACGACCCGTCGGACCGCCCCGACGACGGCCAGAACCCCTTCAAGGGAACACCCTTCGAGCAGCTCTTCGGCGCAGCGATGGGCGGTGGCGCCGCCGGCGGACCGGCCGGCTTCCCCGACCTGAACCAGCTCTTCGGGCAGCTCCAGGCGATGATGCAGCCCTACGACGGCCCGGTGAACTGGACGCTCGCGACCGACCTCGCCCGCCGGCAGGTCGCCGCTGAGCCCGACCCCACGCCGTCCCAGCGGCAACGCGACGCGATCGCCGACGCGCTGCGGCTCGCCGACCACTGGCTCGACCCGGTCACCCCGTTCCCCTCGGGCGTCCAGTCGACCGCGGCCTGGAGCCGCGCCGAGTGGGTCGAGGGCACGCTCGAGGTCTGGAAGGTCCTCGCCGAGCCCGTCGCCCAGCAGTCGGTCGAGGCGATCGGCGGCGCGCTGCCGCCGGAGGCTCGCGCGCAGGCCGGGCCGCTCATCGGCATCCTCGGCAAGGCGGTCGGCGCCATCGTCGCGACCCAGCTCGGCTCCGGCCTGGGTGGTCTCGCGGCCGAGGTGCTGAGCGTCTCCGACATCGGGCTGCCGCTCGGCCCCCAGGGACGCGCCGCCCTGATCCCGACCAACATCACGGCGTTCGCCGCCGGCCTCGACGTCGGCGAGGACGACGTGCTGCTCTACCTCGCCCTGCGTGAGGCCGCCCACCAGCGTCTCTACGCCCACGTGCCGTGGCTGCGCGAGCACGTCATCGGCGCGGTGTGCGACTACGCCCGCGGCATCCAGGTCAACGCCGAGGGCATGCAGGCGCGCATGGAGGAGCAGATGCGCGGCATCGACCCGACCGACCCCGCGGCCATGCAGTCGCTGCTCGAGGGCGGGATGTTCGAGATGCCCAAGACCCCCGCCCAGGAGGCCGCCCTGCAGCGGCTCGAGATCGCCCTGGCCCTGGTCGAGGGCTGGGTCGACGAGGTGGTCCACCAGGCCACGTCGGAGCGGATGCCGACCGCGGGCAAGCTCCAGGAGGCGTTCCGCCGCCGCCGGGCCGCGGGCGGCCCCGCCGAGCAGACGTTCTCCACCCTCGTCGGGCTCGAGCTGCGGCCGCGCCGGCTGCGGGACGCCTCGACGCTGTGGGGGTCGCTGCGCACCCGCCAGGGCGTCGAGGCCCGCGACGGCGTGTGGATGCACCCCGACCTGCTGCCGACGGCGGCCGACCTCGACGACCCGCTGGGCTTCCGCGAGGACGCCTCGAAGCCCGAGGCGCTCACCGAGGACGACTTCGACGCCGAGCTCAAGAAGCTGCTCGACGGCGAGTGACCGGCTCGCTGCACGCCGACGCGCTCGCCCTGCTCCGGTCCTGGGTCCCGCCGTCCCCGGAGCAGGCGGCGCTGCGGGACCGGTACGTCGACCACCTGCGCGGCCGTCCCGACGGGATGGCGCGCTCCTGCGCCCCGGAGCACGTCACCGCCAGCGTGCTGGTCCTCGACGAGGCCCGGACCCAGCTGCTGCTGACGCACCACGCGAAGTCCGGCCGGTGGTTCCAGCTCGGCGGCCACACCGAGCCCGCCGACGCGACCCTGGCCGGTGCCGCGCTGCGGGAGGCGGTGGAGGAGTCCGGGATCGGAGAGGCGGACCTCGACCTCGACCCGGCGCCGGTGCTCCTGGACGCCCACCACGTGCCGTTCTGCGGCGACGGCGGCGTCTGGCACCTCGACGTGATGTTCCGCGCGGTCGCGCGGGTCGGCGCAGCCCACTCCGTGAGCGAGGAGTCGCTCGACGTGCGCTGGTGGCCCCTCGACGGCCTGCCCAACCCTGAGCTGGTGCCGTTCGCGGCGTTGGCGCTCGCCCGGGATCAGTCGACCGGGTCGCTCTCGATGGTCGACCCCGGCGGCGGGGCGAGCTCGGCTGCCGCCGACCAGCCCAGCAGGTAGCCCTTGGCCCGCTCGGCCTGCGGGTAGCGGTCCACCCAGCCCCAGAACGGGGCGCCGTGGGCGGGCTCGATGAAGTGGGCGAGCTCGTGGACGAGCACGTAGTCGACGACCCACGGCGGCATCCCCTGCAACCGGTCCGACAGCCGGATGGCGCGCTCCCCGGGGGTGCAGGACCCCCACCGGGCACGCTGGTTGTCGACCCACCGCACCGACTCGGGGGTCGCGAGGCCGCCGAGGTAGCGGTCGCTGAGCGCGAGGGCGCGGCCGAGGAGCTCGTCGTCGGTCGGCCGACGGCGCTGCTCGGAGCGCTCCAGCCGGGCCAACATGGTGGCCACCCAGTCGGCCTCCTCCTCCGTGCTCAGCGAGGCAGGCACGAGGACGACGACCTTCTCGCCGTCGCGGTACGCCGAGACGGTGCTGCGCCGGCGCGCAGACCGGCGGACCTCCACCTCCGGCGGCTCCATGACCGGAGGCTAGCCGTTGGCCCACTCCAGCAGGCGGTCTTTCGGCCAGGTATTGACGATGCGGTCCGGCTCGATCCCGGCGGCCTCGGCCCGCTCCGCGCCGTACACGAGGAAGTCGAGCTGCCCCGGTGCGTGCGCGTCGGAGTCGATCGAGAACAGGCAGCCGCTGTCGCGCGCCAGCTCCAGGAGCGCCGTCGGCGGGTCGCGGCGCTCAGGGCGGGAGTTGATCTCGACCGCGACGCCGTGCTCCGCGCACGCCTCGAAGACCACGCGCGCGTCGAACTGCGAGGGCGGCCGGGTGCCGCGGCCGCCGGTGACCAGCCGGCCGGTGCAGTGCCCGAGCACGTTCATCCGCGGGTTCTTGATCGCGGCGACCATCCGCCGGGTCATCGCCGGCGCGTCCATCTTCAGCTTGGAGTGCACGCTCGCGACGCGGACGTCGAGCCGGGCAAGCATCTCGTCGGTCTGGTCGAGGCCGCCGTCGTCGAGGATGTCGACCTCGATCCCCTTGAGCAGCGTGAAGCCCGCGGACAGGTGCTGGTTGATGGCGTCGACGACGCCGAGCTGGCGCGCGAGCCGCTCCGCGCTCAGCCCGTGCGCGACCGTGAGGCGCGGCGAGTGGTCGGTGAGCACCTGGTACTCGTGGCCGAGCTCCATCGCCGTGAACGCCATCTCCTCGATCGGCGAACCGCCGTCGGACCAGTCGGAGTGCGAGTGCAGGTCGCCGCGCAGCAGGGCGCGCAGCTCGTGCCCGCCGGACGTGAGGTCGCCGCCGTGCTCGCGCTCGGCGCGGGCGAGGCGGTCGGGCAGCACGCCGCGCACCGCGTCGGTGATGACCTTGGCCGAGCTCGCACCGACCCCGGGGAGGTCGGTCAGCGTGCCGGCGTCGACCCCGCGGCGTACCTCGTCGTCGGTGAGCGGCAGCAGGGCCGCGGCGGCGCCGCGGAAGGCCTTCACCTTGTAGGTGTCCTCGCGCCCCCGCTCGAGGAGGAACGCGATCCGGCGTAGCGCCGCGACCGGGCCCCCGTCGTACGACTCGCTCACGCTCCCACTTTCTTTTCCTCCACAGGCCGCACGCGGCCGTTCTCGCTGGTCAGGGCAGGGTACGCCGCTCGCGGCGGTCGCCTCTCCACAGGACTGTCCCCCTCCGCCCGCGTGTCGTCCACGGGTTCTGCCACTTCTCCACAGGTTCGTCCACAGGTTCCTCCACAGGCAAGACGCCCGCACCGTTGACCGCCCCCACCGCCCGTCCCTAGCGTGGCGCAGCAGAAGGCCCCCGGGTCGCTGGCACGACACTCGCAAGGGGAAGGCGAGTGTCGCCACGGCGGCCCGGGGGCCTCTGCCATTCCCGGCGGTGGTGGAGCGCCGGTGGTTGAGCAGCGAGGAGCGCCAGCCCCCCGGTGGTTGAGCAGCGAAGGCGCTCTGGCGCCTGAGCGTTGTCGAAACCCGGCGACCCGACAGACAACCCCGACCCCCGCGAGTCGGCGCTTGTGTTCGCGGCCTGGGACATAAGCGCCGACTCGGCGCGTGCCCACCGGGTTTCGACCACCGGCGGTCGGTGGTGTTTGGGTGCACCTGCCATGGTCGATGACGGCGCCCAGCAGCGCGCCCTCGACAGATCACGCATCGTCGAGTCGCCCCGGCGCACCCCCACCGACCCCTCACTTCGCCGGGGAGGAGCTCCCACACAGGGGCTGCAGAACGAGGTCGAGCCGCACCGGTCCCTCTGTTCCACCTGGCCGCACAGACCGCGGCGCAGGAGTCTGAGAAACGATTGAGGTTCTACGCATGCCAGTGCGACATACCTTCCACACCGGCCGGGCGCAGAAGTCCCGTCCACGCGCCTTCCGGCGTGCCGCCGCAGGCCTGTTGGCGATCGCCTCCGTGGTGGCGCTCGGCACCGGTACCGCCGCCGCCGCCCCGAGCTCCGCACCGGGCGCACCGGTTGCCTCGAGCGCCGACACGGCTCCCCCGTCGGGCACCCAGGTCCGGCTCCGGATCGGCCCGAACCGTGCGTGGTCGGTCACGACCGAGGCCAGGCGGCCCGCCGCCGTCCTGCGTGAGTCGGGCGTGACGATGACCCCACACGACGAGATACGCCTGGTTCGCCGCGGACGCGCCGTGGAGTCGAAGGCCAAGCGCGTGGTCCGTACGGGCGACGCCATCAAGGTCGTCCGCATCGGCGCCCGCGTCAAGGTCACCCGCAACACGGTCAAGCAGCGCACGGTCACCCGTACCACCGGGAAGCTCGCCCCCGGCAGGCGCAAGGTCGTCTCCCGCGGCCACCACGGGATCGCGCAGAAGCGCGTCGTCCGCTGGATCCGCAACGGCCGCCACGTCGACACCGACGTCACCCGTCGGATCGTCAGGGCCCCCGCCCCGCGACGGGTCCTGGTGGGCGCCCGCGTCCGGTCCGTGCCCGGCACGAACCACCTCAACTGGGGTGCCCTGGCCAACTGCGAGGCCTCGGGGAACCCGCACGCGGTGAACCCGGCCGGCTACTACGGCCTGTACCAGTTCAACGTCGGGACCTGGCGCAGCGTCGGTGGCAAGGGGATGCCGCACCAGGCATCCGCGGCCGAGCAGACCTACCGCGCCAAGGTGCTCTACTCCCAACGCGGACGGTCCCCCTGGCCGCACTGCGGCCGCCTGCTGTAGGCGAAACGCTGTAGGAGAAGCACCTGACACTCGCTCAGCGCGGTACCCCGCCCGGACACAAGCGCCGACTCGGGGTACCGCGTGGGTCGGTCAGCGGCCGGTGAACACCGGGGGCCGCTTCTCCCGGGCCGCCCGGATGCCCTCCTGCAGGTCCTCGGTGGCGAGGGTGATCGGCTGCGCCATCGCCTCCCACTGCAGGCCGCTCTCCAGGTCGCGGTGGCCGCCGTCGGCGAGCGCGAGCTTGGTGAGCCGGCTCGCGATCGGCGCGGTCGCGGCGATGCCGGCGGCCGTGTCGAGGACCTCGTCGAGGAACGTCCCCGGCTCGTGCACCCGGGAGACCAAGCCCAGGCGCAGCGCCTCGTCGGCGTCGACGATCCGGCCGGTGAGCAGCAGGTCGCGCGCGTGCGCCTCGCCGACGACTCCCGGGAGGAGGTGGGTGCCGGCCATGCCCGGGTGCATGCCGAGCTTGACGAAGGGCGCCCCCAGCTTCGCCCCGCGCGCGGCGTACCGCAGGTCGCAGGCGAGGGCGAGGCACAGCCCGGCGCCGATCGCGGCGCCGTTGACGGCGGCGATGGTCGGCACCTCGAGACGGCGGATGGAGAGCCAGGCCCGGTAGAAGGCCATCATCCGGGTCCGCAGGTGGTCGACGCTCGCGTCCGGCTCGCTGGCGATCCATCCGGTGTCGCCGCCGGAGCAGAACGCCGTGCCGGCGCCGGTCACCACCACCACGCGGACCGACCGGTCCGCAGCGAGCTCGTCGACCGCGGCGACCCAGGACGCCGTCATCTCGTCGGACATCGCGTTGCGCCGGTCGGGGTGGTCGAGGGTCAGCAGCGCGACCCCGTCGGAGGGCCGGTCGAGGCGGAGGTGCGAGAGCTCGGTCATGGACCGGACCCTAGACGAGCGCTGCGCGCGCCTCTCCCGCAGCGCGACGCGGGTGGCATAGGGTCGAGGCGGCCCGGTGGGATCCCACAGGGCTTCCGGCGGGCTTCCCCACCCCTCCCGCCGCGACGACCGAGTGCGACAGACCAAGGAGGCCGTCATGGCGGAGACCTGGAGCGGCGAGTTCTACTGCGTGAAGTGCAAGGAGAAGCGCGAGGCGGAGGGCGAGGTGAAGGTGAACGACAAGGGCACCCGCATGGCCAAGGCCGTGTGCCCCGTCTGCAGCACCAACCTCAACCGGATCCTCGGCAAGGCCTGACCTGCCGCAGCCCCACGAGACTTGACGGCGGCGCTCCCCTCGGGGGGCGCCGCCGTCGCTGTTCCCGGCCGCTGTCACCTGTGGAGGACGGCGGTCACCGGACTCCGCCGCGTGCGAGCCTGACCGCATGCTCCCCGACCGGCCCGCGCTCCCCGCCGGAGTGCCGGTGGTGCGCCGCGACGACCACCACCTCCAGGTCGGGATCGACCCGCCCCGCTGCGCGGTGCTCCCCGACGAGCCCGACGTACGCCGGGTGGTGGAGGACCTCCGCGCGGGTCGCCGCCCGGCGCCCGCGACCACGACCGGGCACCGTGCCCTGGAGCGCCTGGTCGCCGCCGGGCTGGTCGACGACCTCGACGAGGTGGAGCGGCGGGCCGCCGCGCGCGCCGAGGTCCGGGTCGGCCTCGACGTGCCGGGCGACCTGGTGCGCGCGTGCACCGAGCGGCTCGGGACCGCGGGGCTCGCCGTCGCCGACCGCGACCACCCCGCGTCGGTGCTGCTCGTGGTGCGCGACGGACCGGTCCCCCGACGGCTCCTCGACCGGTGCGCGCGCGAGGGACTGCCGCACCTGCTGGTCGGCGCCGAGCCGGGGGCGATGACCCTCGGCCCGTTCGTCGAGCCCGGCCGCACGGCGTGCGCGCGCTGCGTGGACGCGCACCTCGCCCTGGTCGACCCGCGTCGGCCGCTGCTGCTGGAGCAGGCCCGCGTGCTGGTCCCCCGCGACCCGGCACTGCACCCGTTGGCGTTGGCCTGGGCGGTGGCCGACCTGGTGGCCTGGGCGGAGGGACGGGCGCCCTCGACGCGGTCGGCGACGCTCCGGCTCGACGCCGACCTGCGCGCCCGTCGTACGCCGTGGTCGCGCCACCCGGCGTGCGGGTGCGCGTGGGACGAGGTCAGCGCCTAGGGGTCGCCCGCGAGGACGCTCAGCCGAACCATCTCCTGAGCCCCTTCTTCCGAGGCTCGGGGGCCGGCTCGGGAGCGGCGCCGGCACCATCGGCGTCGACGACGACGAACCTCGCCTCCTCGAGCTGCTCGTCGAAGCGCAGGCCGCCGACGCGCTCGAGCAGGTGGAAGAGGTTGTCCTCGTCGAGGCTGTCGAGGGCGGCCTCCTCCGGGTGCGGCTCACCCTCGTCGAGCACCTGCTCGTCCGCCGACCACACCCACTCACGTTGCTGGTCGGGTCCGGCCATCCGCCACACGTAGGTGTCGCTCACCGACGAGAACATCCCGGCGCGGACCGGGCCGAGCGCGGCGAGCCGGTCGGTCGACTCGATGAGCTCGGGTCCCCCGCTGGCCAGCACCAGCGTGTCGCCCTGCGACCAGGCCGCGATGCCCTCGTGCGCGCTCATCGTCGCCTCCTCCCAGTCGAGCGTCTCGTCGGTGACCCGCCAACCGAGGCGGGCGAGGTCGGCGAGCGTGGCTCCGTTGACGAGGGTGATCGTGCTGTTCCATCCCATGGAGCCGTGCTACCCACTCCCCCGCGGGGCTACGCATCCTCGTCGGCCGACAACGAGCGCTCACCACCACTCGCTGTCGAGCTTGCCCTCCATCGCGCGCAGGTGCTCGCGGGAGCAGGCGGGGCAGAAGGTACGCCGCCGGCCGTTCTCGACCGCGGTGGTCCAGCTGAGCGCGGTGGCCGGGTCGTCGTCCTCGCGCTCGTGCCGGCCGCAGAAGTCGCAGGTCCGCATGCCGCCACGATAGGTCGGGAGCAGGCTCCGGACGTGCAGGAGCCGGGCACGACCGTCGGTGGTCGTGCCCGGCTCCTCTCTTCAGACACCCGCGATCAGGGTGCGTCCTTCGGCCCCTCAGAGAGCGCGAGCCAGGGCGAGCCGCGCCCGCTGCGCAGCCTGCTCGGCCTTGCGGCTGAGGCGGGCGGCACGGACCATCTGGTGGCCCCGGCGAAGCTGCTGCGCCTCTCCCAGGCGCATGGACATTTGTGCGCGGGCCAGGTCTTCGTTCATCAGACTCATGTCGTTGCTCCGGTTTCGGTGGATGTTCATGGGAAGTGGTCGGTCCTTCTGTGTCGGTCGCTCAGAGCGCTCGGGCGAGGGCGGTGCGTGCCTGAACCGCGGCGATCTCCGCGCGGCGGGTCATGCGGTGCGCGCGGACCAGGTGGTGGCCGCGACGCAGTTGCTGCGCCTCTCCCAGGCGCGCGCTCATCTGCGCGCGGGCCAGGTTCTCCTGCATGAGGTTCATCTCGGTGCTTCTCTCGGTCTCGGTGCTCGGATGGTGCTCGGAGGTGGAGCTCGACGCCCTAGGCGGCGTCGGTCTTGCGAGGGCGGCCACGGGGCCGCTTGCGGGGGATCACCACTCCCTGGAGGAAGAGCTGTCCGCCCCAGACCCCCCACGGCTCACGCCGCTCGAGGGCGCCGTCGAGGCACAGGGTCCGGACCGGGCACTCCTGGCAGAGAGCCTTGGCGTGCTCCACGTCGGCCGGGGACTCCGCGAACCACAGCTCCGGGTTCTTCACCCGGCACGGCAGCCGCTCGTCGTCGACCCGTACCGC